>NZ_JBHULB010000012.1:0-90982 GCF_042684265.1 Croceitalea marina
CGCGGACTACTTGGCGAAAGATGTCATGTGAGAATAAGGAAGTCCAATTCACATGACATCCTTAAAAGTATTTTGCTATATTTCCTTAAAATTAGCCGGACTGAACATAGCGCGGCGTTGGCAACAATATTACAAAAATTTGGAATTGGTTCGTTATTGGTGTAAATTAGCATCAAAATATATTTCTCATGGCTAGACAGAGCATTTCTTTCACTCGACCAAATGATGAATGGTTAAAGACGCAAGTTGATAATCAAGAGTACTCAAGTAAAAGCGAACTTGTTAATGACTTAATTCGTCAAGCTAGAAATCAACAAATCGAAATTGACTGGATTAGGGCTAAATTGGAAAAATCAGAAAATAGCGGATTTACCAATGATAGCAAGGAACAAATCTTAGCACAATCCAAGTCTAAACCTAATGACTAAGTATAGATTAAGTAATGACGCAAAAGATGACCTGATACGAATTCATCGTTACGGAATTAAAAAATTTGGAGTGCAACAAGCGGACATATATTTCGAAACGTTTTTCGAATATTTTGACATTATAGCTAAAAGTCCTTATTCATTTGAATCTGTGGAATACATAAAAAAAGGGTATCGGAGATGTGTTTGCGGTTCGGATAGTATTTACTTCAAAATCAATAATGATACGGTGGACATCATGGCGATTGTTGGAAAACAGGATTTGAAAAACATACTCTAAACTGCACGCAAAAATACTGTTGCCAACAAAACCTATAAACAATACAGACTTCGGGCTTAATCGCAGGGTTTGTGTATTTTTATGAAGTCCGCAAAATCTTTGGGATTTTGCTTTTAACGGGACAAAGAAAAAAAGAAAACCAAAAGATTTCGCTGTGTGCGTGGTAGAAAGCAAACGCCAGTTTGCTCCCGTACTGTTCATAGCCCAACCGATGATGTAGCATTCGCCTGCGGCGACTAAAATCACTACATCGCACTACGTTCAATTCCCATAATTTTAGAAATGCTACATCATCGCCGCGCTCTGTCAGATTGCTCAATACATAGATTAAAGGGACTATTTAACAAAATAGCCGCTAGCCTATCAACGCAACATATCAGGAAGCTATAACGCAATTTATTCACTGTTGCTTTTTATTTTACGGGGGTTCATCGGTCGCTACGCTCGGTGGTACGTCTAATTTTAATCCCAATAACGCAAAATACAACAAGGATACATCCGCTTGCGCGGACTCCTTGACGAACGATGTCATGTGAGAATACGGAAGTCCAATTCACTTGACATCCTTAAAAGTATTTTGCTATATTTCCTTAAAATTAGCTTCCAACGCTGTAACCCGCACACTGCTTACGCAGCTGTCGTACATAGCGCGGCGTTGGCAAACATTTAGAACGAAACTTGTACTACAAAGAATCACATATCTTAATTCTAAATAATGTTTCAAGATTCATTGATTTAACTGAATTAGAAAAGCAGAAATATCTCTCTTTGCTTACGGAAATCAGTCTAAAGCGAAAGGAATTTTTAATGCAAGCTGGAGATATAACATCATATGAGTATTTTATTACTAAAGGCTGTTTAAAGGTGTATACTTTAGATGATGACGGTGCACCACACATTTCTATGTTTGCTGTAGAAGATTATTGGACAGGTGATATGGCGAGCTTTCTGACTAAGCAGCCAACGCGCTACTTCATTAAGGCTACCGAAGATTCTGAATTGTTAGGGGTTTCTAGGGCTAATTATGAATTGTTATTTCAAGAGATACCGAAGTTTGAACGCTTCTATCGTATGTTATATCAAAAATCTTTAATTAGTTATATAAGACGCTCAAATCATGGCATTTCACTGACTGCAGAGGAACGCTATATTGAGTTTAAAACGAAATATCCAAACATTGTTAATCGAATTACTCAGAAAGACCTAGCAGGTTATATTGGTATCACGCCCGAATTTATGAGTAAGATTATCACAAAAGTCAACAAAAGGTAAAAGTCTTAAACTAGTTCATTTTTTTTCATGTGTTCCTATCGGAATTTTGAAACATGAAAAGAATAACACTTATCAGTTTACTTTTAATTATCGATTTTTTAAATCCTTTACAGGCACAATTTACTCAGATAGAATTGTTCTCAGGGTTTGATAAAACAAACTTCACAGTATTCTCCAATTACTCTTTTACTAAAAGTCAGACGCTGAGTCTAAATACACTGGCTTTCTTTCAAAAGTTTAGGCAAGAAAACGAAGCATTTGATGAGGTTGGTGTACAACCAACTTTATTCTGGAATATTACCAAAAATATTGCCATTGGTCCTTCCATATACGATAACAGCTTTGCTGGCTTTTCTAAACGACTATCCGCAAAATACGCATTCAAAAGTTCACATCTAGTATTTGTATTAATCCCAACAGTTGCGCACTCTGAACAAACTGATGCTAGTTATGCAGAAGTATTTCTTCAAATTCAATATAACGAACCTCTAAATGACCATCTATCATTGTGTTTAAACGGTCAGCTCTTAACCATTTGGGACGAGTTTAAAACACACTCAAGAAGCTATCAGCAATGGCGCGTAGGAGTATCTTTTAATGATGTTCAGGTTGGCATTGGTTTAGATATGGACCAATATGGGTTAAAGCCTATAAACAAGACTTCTTTCGGATTGTATTATCGATTAACTATATAAACAATTTTAAATCTTAAACATCATGAAAAATTTAGTAAAACAGCTTTTAAAAACGAATCCAAATATTGGATTGAGTATTGCACGCTTAACGCTTGGCCTCGTCATATTTCCACATGGCGCACAAAAACTATTAGGACTCTTTGGTGGCTATGGGTATTCTGGAACGATGGATTTTCTGACCACTCAAATGGGTTTACCAAGTATTGTGGCCTTCTCAGTAATTATGATTGAGTTTTTCGGCTCTATTTCATTAATACTAGGATTCTTCTCTAGGTTTTGGGCAATTGCACTAGTAGGTATGTTCACAGGAATCATTATCACTACACAACTTGAGCATGGCTTTTTTATGAACTGGTTTGGTAATCAAGAAGGAGAAGGCTATGAATATTCACTTTTAGTTATAGGACTTGCCTTAAGTGTTACGGTTAACGGCAGCGGAAAATGGTCTATAGATGGTTTAATATCAAAAAACAAATAAAATGAAAAAAGTAATCACAATTGCAGGAACTAACAGTCAGAAATCTATTAACAAAAGGTTGTTATCCTATACTTCTAGTTTATTGGAAAATATAGAACTAATTTCTATCGACTTAAATGATTATGTTCTGCCGATTTACGGGGTTGATTTTGAAGATGAAAATGGAATTCCAACTGCCGTTAAAAGACTCAATGAAGTATTTGACACCGCTGATGGATTTATAATTGCATTGGCAGAACACAACGGAACTTATACAGCAGTATTTAAAAATACATTAGACTGGTTGTCTCGCGCAAATATGAAAGTATGGCGAGATAAACCTACACTCTTAATGGCAACCTCACCTGGAAGTCGCGGTGGAGCCACTGTTTTAGAGGCTACAGTAAACTATTTTCCTTTTTTAGGAGCTAATGTCGTATCAGACTTTTCCTTACCTAGTTTTTTTGACAATTTCTCAGAGAATGGTATTTCAAATTTAGACCTAAAGAAATCGCTAATTCAAAAGGTTCAACTTTTCGAACAAATCATAAGTCCTTTGGAATAAATGATTGGTTCATAACCACTTTAGCTTTATACCAACATTTAAAAACAATTAAAAATGGAAATTAAAATTAGACTCATCGTATTAATGCTAAGTATACTATTTACAGGACTTTCAGCAGGTTTATGTTTTACTTGGTCCAATGCCATTACACCTGGCATAGGGAGATTAGACGATTTAGGTTTTTTACAAGCTTTTCAAGCCATGAATCGTTCGATTCTTAATGCTAGTTTTCTCTTTGTCTTTTTAGGGCCTGTGCCGCTGCTTTTTGCAAATGCCATTTTACATCGTAATGCAAATCCAGTCACGTTTAAGTCTTTTTTAATAGCAGCCATTTTATACGTCGTTGGTATAGGTCTTATTACGGTTTTTAAAAATGTTCCGCTCAATGAGATGTTGGACAAGACGGTATTGGAAAACTTATCAGCATTAGAGCTTAATGAGTTGAGAGCAAACTTTGAACAACCATGGAACCGTTGGCATATTCAGCGTACCATAACATCGTTTACAGCATTTGCCCTCTTGCTAGTTGGACTTATATATTCCAAATAGAACATTATAAATAGTAATCAAAAAACGAACAAAAAAGGCTTCAGATTTCTGAAGTGAAGTATAAATCAAATAAAAAAATAAAATTATGAACAGTAACATTTTAGTTATCGGTGGAACAGGAAAAACAGGTCGCCGAGTAGTAAAACAATTACAAAATAAAGGTATAGAACCTCGAATTGGTTCAAGAAGTGCATCGCCTAGCTTCGATTGGGATGACAAAAGCACTTGGGTAAATGCCTTAAATGGGATAAAACGCATGTATGTCACCTATTATCCAGATTTGGCCGTTCCAGGAGCCAAAGAAGCGATACAAGAATTAACCCAACAGGCTAAATTTTCAGGAGTTAAAAAAATCGTTTTGCTTTCTGGAAAAGGGGAAACCGAAGCTGAGGCCTGCGAAAAAATAGTCATGGATTCTGGTATAGATTATACTATTGTAAGAGCCTCTTGGTTTAACCAAAATTGGAGTGAAAGCTTCTTGTTAGACCCAATATTGTCCGGAGAAGTAGCATTACCATTATCGGACGTTCTAATTCCATTTGTTGATGCTAATGACATTGCAGAAGTCGCTGCAACAGTCTTGCTTGATAACACTTATAACGGAGATATCGTTGAAGTGACAGGTCCAGAATTAATCAACTTTAAAGATGTTGTTACTATGATTTCGAAAGCCAGTAACAGAAGTCTAAACTTTCATGATATCACACTGCAGCAGTATGTTGAAGGTATGAAACAACAACAAATACCTGGCGATGTGGTGTGGTTAATAGAGTATTTGTTTAGTCATGTGTTAACCAACCCTAACAATCAGTTGGTGGTTAATGATGTAGAACGTGTTTTGGGAAGAAAAGCAAAATCATTTTCAGCCTATACCGAAGAAACCGCAAAAACTGGAATTTGGAATTCAGAAATAGTGGAATCTTACTAAATCTTTAACTGAGGCTCTACATAGCACTTTAAGTGAATTAGAGCCTCAATGATTTAAATAAGAACATGATGAAAGTTTCCTATCCGTTAATAAAACCAAAATACTACAAGTCACTAATACTAGACCTAGGGAACTTTATTAGGCATCCCATAAATGAACTATCCATAAAGAAAAGTACCAAACATAAAATTTATGATACCATAGGTCTCTTTTTTATAAAGGTTGTTTTCAGCATTATGGTTGCCTCATTATTACAGTTGGTATATGAGCCCGAAAACCAAACATCAGTAAGTATGTCAGAAAGATTTGGATCATTCCCATTGCTTTTAATCGGTGGAATGATTTTACCGATATTTGAAGAAATAACTTTTAGACTATCACTAAAATTTAGACCAATTTATTTGGCCTTAACGTCTGGAACACTCACCTATTATGTCATTACTAAGGCTATTTTTAAAAGCCGATTGTCTATGGTGGATGAGACGTTTTGGTACAGAATCATAACAGGATTTATGATTTTGTTAATAGTGTACGTGATATCTAGTAGAAGGTTTATAAGACAGGATTTACAACAGTTTTGGAAAAAGCACTTTAAGTTGATTTATTATCTCTCATGTATCAGTTTTGCTTGGTTACACATTTTTAATTTTGAATTAAATCTCATCAATCTTTTATTGCTACCAATATTGACACTTCCTCAATTATTTAGCGCAACCATTGCTGGATACACAAGAGTTGCCTTTGGGTTTAAATACCCTGTGCTACTGCATATGATAACAAACTCTTTATTCTTGTCCTTAACTTTATTGCCTCTTAATTGATTTTTTATGTAGCATCAATAGTAAAATACATATTCAACATCATAGATACATGATTGTTAGGCACAATGTAACAAATTCGCTAACTCTTCGTCTTGCATTAACCAACCAATCAGAAAGATCTAATGCATGAAAATTTAAAGGAACGAAAAGAAACATGGAATACAATTTATATTTTTCTAGCTATTGTTATCATTATAAGTTCACTTTTCCATTATGCAATAGTTAATTTATACCCATCACGAATATATATTGGAGGTTTAATGTGGTGTCCCGCAATAGCAACAATAATTACATTAAAAATAAAAGGACGCTCTATCGCTTCTCTTAATTGGAATTGGGGAAATTGGAGATATATTCGATTATCATATTTAATTCCAGCTGTATATGGTATACTAACGTATGTATTAATTTGGATTTTCGGATTTGGAGGTTTAGCTAGTCAGGAAGTTATTACAGATTGGGGAAAAGAACTTGGTTTGATTGGAATAAGTACTTTAAATCCAACATCAATTGCAATCATAGCTATTATTTTATTAGGAACAATTGAAGTAATAAGAGCAGCAGCAACAACTTTAGGGGAAGAAATTGGATGGCGAGGTTTTTTCATTTATGAATTAAGAAAAGTTCTTTCTTTTACGGGTGTTTCAATTTTTAGTGGAATTATTTGGGCAACATGGCATTGGCCATTAATTGTTTATTATGGCGAAAATGTAATCTTGGAATTAACAACATTTTATGTTGTCATTGTCTCAATGTCATTTATTATGACTTACTACACATTCAAATCTAAAAGTCTATGGCCTGCAGTGATTTTTCACGCAGTAAGCAATGTATACATTCAAAAAATACTACCTGAATTAACAATTAAAAATGAAGGAACGGAACATTGGCTAGGCGAAAACGGAATTATGTTTGCAATCATGACTTGTTTTTTTGGAATTTACTTCTGGAGAAAAGCGATTAAAGAAAAACTGTAACTGAAAACACAGCACCTAACTAATTTATGTGTCACATTGCCAAAATTTGGCTAACTTTAAAATCCACCACCAAATAAAACTCAGACGAAACAACACACTGCAGGAACTGGACATATCACGCGGGTATGGCCAAATAACGCCTAATTGCTCTCGTAGCTATCTCAAATACTTTGAGACGCTACTCGCAATACCCGCCTGGCCCGTTAACATATTTTTGAAAATGAAAATTCACTACATATTAGTATTAGTACTACTAACCGCTTGTCAAGGTCAGAATTTACAAATAGATAAACTGAAATCAGAAAACCAAATACTTAAAGACAAGATAGCTCAGCTTAAAAACCAAAGCATTGTTCTTAACAAAATTGACGAGAATACACTTGTTACCTTAGCTAATACTGATGTTCAACAAATAACTTCAAAATTCAACGGTCAGCAATATCAAATCAAAATTTCGTACCCGAAAAATTATTTTCTAAACAAAGAAAAAAAGTATCCTGTTTTATATGTGCTTGATGCCGAAACCAATTTTGGAGGTGTTAGCTATATTGTTCAAAGACTTATTAAAGACAAACTAATTCCTGAAATTTTAGTAGTGGGCATAGCTTATAGTACCGACTATAAAAACTTCTATAAACTTAGAAGTAGAGATTTGACACCAGTTGAAGATTCCGGTTTGAGAATGGGAAACAAATCTGTTGACCCAACCGGAGGTGCCCCAAAATTTAGTGATTTTTTAGAATTTGAACTTTTTCCGTTCATCGAAAAAAACTATAGAATAAAAAAAGAGGACAGAGCAATCTATGGGCACTCCTACGGAGGACTTTATGGCTCTTATGCGCTATTAGAAAAGTCGCAACTTTTCAATAGATATCTACTGCTGGGGCCATCTTTATGGTTTAAGGATAAACTATTGGTGAATCAAGTCTCACAAAAGAATTTAACTTTTGGTAGAAAAACAAAGCTCTACATGGCTTCTGGTGAATTAGATTTAAGAATAAAGGATTATCAAGAAGAATTTGTTCAGTTACTAAAAGAAAAACATATACCGAAACTAAGTATTGAATCAGAAGTTGTAGAAAATGAAACTCATAGAACCATTTTTGGGGTTGGGTTTACAAACGGATTGAGGTTCATATACAAAAAGTAAAATGTATACCAACATTGCTTACTACCGAGACCTATGCTATCGAATTATTCACATTTTAATTATTTCTATTATTAAATAGTCTTGTCTTCGCTCGGAAGTCTAATAAATTTCATACCCAATGTCCCAACAAACATAAGTAGACGCAAAAGAATATAGGCCTACTTCGGCTAGTGCCAACTAATTGGCCAAAACTGTTAGTTGAACATAAGAAAGACCAACTCACATAACATTGTTGAATGTATTTTGCTATATTTCTTTAAAATTAGCTCCCAACGCTGCAACCCGCGCACTGCTTACGCAGCTGTCGTACAAAGCGCGGCGTTAGAGACAATTAGAGTACCCAATGAAAACGATTACATTACCAGACGAATTAAATTTGAGTTCTTCTAAATCTGTTGAGGTTTATGATTATGAAAGCATCACTGAAATATCGAAACAACAAATCTTATTAAATAAAAATACCTTTAGCTTTCTCCAAGAAGGAACGAAAGAAGTGTTTTTTGATAATTCGGCCTATGCAATAGATAATTCTCAATTTCTATTAATGAAATCTGGGCACTGTTTAATGACAGAGAAGCTCTCTAATGATTCAGAACATTATCGCAGTGTTCTATTTTTCTTTTCGGACGAAGAAGTTTTTAAATTTTTGCGAAAATTTAAATTAGAGACTTCTAATTCCAAAAAACTGTACTCAACCTATTCGTTCAAGTATGATTCATTTATAAAGAGATTTGTTGAAAGCCTTTTAGATATATCGAAACTTTCTAAGTCAATTCAAGAAAATATGTTGAAAACAAAACTCGAGGAAATAATGCTTTACCTTGTAGACTTGAAAGGTTTAGATTTTCTTTATTCTTTGGTTAATAATAGTGATAATCAAAATCAAAAGTTCATTCAAACAATTGAAAGCAACAGACTCAATAAACTCACAATAAAAGAGCTTTCATTTTTATCAAATATGAGTGTATCAACTTTCAAGAGAGAGTTTGAGAAAAACTTCAAGAGGTCACCTAGCAAGTGGTTTCAAGATAAAAGGCTAGAACACTCAGCTTTTCTTCTAAAAAACGAATCAAAAAGACCTTCAGATATTTTTGAAGAAATTGGATATGAAAACTTATCTAATTTTATTCAAGCTTTTAAAACAAAATTCGGAGTCACTCCAAAACAGTATCAATCAAATTGAACTTTTATCAATACTTTTTGAACTTTTCTGATTAACAAACAGCCTGAATTGCTCCCTAGATTTGCATCATAAATTAATAATCAAAAACAAATATTATGATAAAATCATTTCAAATCTTAACAGTATTAATTGCTTTATCAACCTCCGTTTACGGACAAAACACATTTACTTTATCAAGTAAAGATTTAGGTGGACAAGCAACAATTAACCAAGAATTCAATGGCTTTGGCTGTACTGGCGAAAATCAGTCCCCTCAGTTATCTTGGAAAAATGCACCTGCAGGAACTAAAAGTTTTGCAGTAACTATGTACGACCCAGATGCACCAACTGGCAGCGGATGGTGGCATTGGGTAGTATTTGATATTCCAGTAAGCACTAACGATTTAGTAGCTGGAGCTGGAAATACAAAACTAAACTTAACACCTGAAGGTGTTATTCAGAGTATTACAGATTATGGAGCAACTGGTTATGGAGGTCCTTGCCCTCCTGAAGGACACGGTTTACACCAATATATAATCACAGTTTACGCTCTTAAAACAGATAAACTTGGTCTTAATGAAAGTACAAACCCTGCAGTAGTTGGCTATTACTTATGGAACAATACATTGGCTAAGGCGAGTATTGTTACTTATTATCAAAGAAGTAAGAAATAAAACTGTCTCTAACAAGATATAAAAGCAATAGCGGTTCGGGTGCAAACTCGAACCGTTTTCATTTAAACAAGTATATTGTAATAAGAGACCGATTGCCAAAATCGCCGCTAGCCTATCAACAAAACATATCAGTACGCTAAACCGCAATTCATTCACTGTTACTTTTATTTTAAGGGTGTTCATCGGTCGCTGCGCTCGGTGGTAGGTCTAATTTTAAGCCCAATACCTCTTCAAAGATGGGCAGGCACCAAATCAACAAGAATACCTCCGCTAAAGCAAACTCCTTGACGAACCATATAGCGAATTTATAAGGATGATAAATATCCGATACATAGTTGGTTTGATTTTGCTATATTTCCTTAAAATTAGCCGGACTGCACATAGCGCGGCGTTAAAATATTTTAAAGGTTTATGACCGTAGATGTTTACGAATTTTTTAAAAAGCATCCTAAATTCAATAAGCACATCGGAAATGACTTCCTTTTGGTTGAATATAAATGCCCGCTCAACGTTGAAGAATTTCAATTATGGACAAAATCTCATCTAATCACCTATGTTATTAGTGGACGAAAGGATTGGATAACCCCTAGACAAACCCATTGTCTTACTGCAGGAGATACACTATTTGTTAAAAAAGGGGTGTATTCGACTAAGCAATATCTTGATGAAGACTATTGCGTCATGTTGTTTTTTATGAATGATGATTTCATTAGAAACTTTGTTTTGCAAAATCATTTAAATTCTAACGTATCGAACGTTGAATCTGAATTTGATGGCGTATACAAAATTCACTCAAACAGTTCATACCAGACTTTAATAAATAGTATTTTACAATATCTTACTATGGATATGCCCATACCTCCCGAACTTGTAGAACTGAAATTTAAAGAATTGATATATACTATCACTTTAAACAAGAATAATAGAACATTGATTAACGTATTACTTGATATCGCGGATCATAAAAAAGCGAATATTGAACAAGTCATGATCAATAATTTTCAATATGACCTACCTATTGATGCCTTTGCAAAACTATCAGGCCGAAGTCTTTCAAGTTTTAAGAGAGATTTCAACAAATGTTTTGAAACAACGCCATCAAAATGGCTCATTAATAGACGACTCGATCATGGTAAGTTATTACTGACCAGTACGCAAATGAATATCAATGAAATTTGTCATGAAAGTGGTTTTAAAAATACATCACATTTCATTAAAGCTTTTAAAAAAAAATACCATTTGCCTCCAAATCAGTTTAGGAAACTAAAGGCCAGTTTATAGCTATTCAAATTGGACCTTAGAGAACATTTTTAGAACATCTCAGCAAACTGCTACTTACATATTTGATTGAATTTTGTGTCATTATTAATTCAATTAAATATTATGAAAACGCTATTAATGTTCATCTACTCAATTATTTGCTACCTCATTGGCTTTGCTTCTCTATTATTTTGGATTTTATCTATAAGTCATCTAATACCCGAAATATCAATTGATAGAAGCCCAGAAGTGCCGTTTTACTATGCTATTCTAAAAAATATTGCGCTTGTATTGCTATTTGCAATACCACACAGTGTAATGGCTAGGAAACCATTTAAAAATTGGATAACTAAAGTTTTACCAAGACCCATAGAAAGAAGTACTTATGTGCTGCAAGCAGGAATTTTACTATTTGTTCTAATATGGAATTGGGAGCCTATTGGGGGCAATATATGGACAGTTGAAGAAGGAAGTATATTGTTTTATATATTATATGCCTTTTTCTTTTTAGGCTGGATAATTTTATTTGTTAGCACATTTTTGATTAACCATTTTGACTTATTTGGTCTAAGACAAACCTATTTAGAGCTATTAAATAAGCCATATACCAATTTAGAGTTTAAAGTAATTTCATTGTATAAATATACAAGGCATCCTTTGTATTTAGGGGGAATCATCGGCTTATGGTTTACCCCTACGATGTCTGCAACACATTTGGTATTTGCCATTCTTTTAACTGCTTACTTCTTTATTGGTGCTCTTTATGAAGAAAAAGATTTGAAGAAAGATTTTAAATCTAAGTATTTATCATATATGAAGAAGACACCCATGATGATACCCTTCACAAAAGGAAAAGCAAAAGAATCTGAATAAAACGATTATTAACAACGTATAAAACATTACTGATTAGGATATTAAGAGTTTGGCGGTTACACGGCAAAATCAAATTATTAATTTGCGGCTAAATTGTTTAGCGAAATAATCCTATGAATTATTCCCTCAGGAAATTTTAGTCGGGATCCTTAGGTGAAAATTGAACCGGAATTGACGAAGTATCAATGGATCCTTACAAGCTTGATAAATATTGGATTTAATGCAAGTGTTTGCTGAAAATAACCCAAGGATTTTTGGTGTATGACTTTGTGGCTCTTATGCCAGAGGGAACGCAAGGGCTGATTCTGATATAGATGTATAAATCGTTGTTAATGACAAGTTGAGATATAAAATACTAACTGGATTGACAGTTTTGATTTCAATAAAATCAATGAAAGACTAGATTTCTTTGAGGATAAGTAATATGGTAGAGTTTGGTCTACAGATGTTTTCCTAAAAAGTAAAATTGAGATTGAATTATCATTTGCTGATATAGCATGGGCTGACATGAAAAAACTTGATGAAGGAATACACAAAGTAGTATCGGATGGACTTAAAATAATTTACGACCCTCATCCCATTCTGAATAAACCGGTTGAAAAAGTCAAAATAGTATCAAACAAAAAAAGTAGCATTTGACAATGATACCTATGAAAAGCCATAGCTTAATTCTTTACAGTTAATTAATAATTATGATTATAATGGCAATAACAATTCTAAGGCGATTTAAGGGCAAAAAAGAGCCAAAAAATTGGAAGGTGTCAAAAAAAGGTAGGGACGCTATTAGCTATGAGCAAAAAGTTGACGGAGAATGGAAATCCATAGAAATTGACGGAGAATTACTACTTGGCAAAATAAATCATGTCATTTACTTTAAAAGTGAAGGTGAATGGACTGATTACCCTAAATGGGCTCAAAATCGCTCGGAAATTATACGACGAATTAAAATGGTCTTTCCCCCTACTCGAACGGAATACGAAAATGGATAATTCTTACTAGAAATCTGACTCAAAGTCTTTACCTCAAGACTACCTGAACAAAAATTCTTATCTTCAAACCAAGCTGAGATTTTAACGGAATTTTGCTGTATAGCTTTTACTGCCAGCATAATGGTCATAGACAAAAAGAATAAATGCGATGAAAGAAAACATTGGAATTGTATTGATTCATGGAGCCGGACTAAGTAATTTTATTTGGAGCGAAACTATGAAACACTTCAAAGAGCCTATTCTTCCGATAAGCTTTCCAAATCGAGAAGTTGGAGACAAAGCCAATGCCAAACTTCTATTTGTAGATTACCTTAATGCTGCTATCGAGCAAATTGACAATTGGGCGGTAGACCGATTTATAATTGTTGCCCATTCTATAGGAGGTTGCATAGGTCTTAAAATAAGTGACCACTATAAAGAAAGAGTACTTAGCTTTATTGCTATAAGCGCTATACTGCCAAAAAATGGAAAGTCATTTACAAGTTCCTTTCCAATGCCTCAAAAATTTATTTTACCTATTATATTGAAACTGTTCGGCACAAAACCTCCGCAAAAAGTCATTAAAGAAGAATTGTGTAATGGTTTAGAAATTTCACAATCAAAAGAAGTTATTGAAAGGTTTTCGCCAGAGTCAATAAAACTTTATACCACTAAGATTCACTACGATTCATTACCAAAAAATACCCTATTTATAAAACTTTCAAATGATAAATCCGTTTCGCAAAACATGCAAAACAAAATGATTGAAAATCTAAACTGTAAAGAAGTAGTCGAATTAAATAGCGGACATTTACTGATGCTCAGCAAACCAAAACAGTTAGCAGAAATCATAAACAATTACCTAAACAAAACTAAAATCCACTTATGACCTTTGGAACAAATAGTTCAGACTGCATAAAGCTACCAAAGAAAGCCTTAAATCAAAGGGCAGTATTGTGTATTTTTGGCAAATGCCCAACTACGATTATATCATCATCGGTGCAGGCGCATCCGGATTGCTATTAGCAGATGCCCTGGGGCGTGATGATTTCTTCTCTAACAAAAGCATTTTAATTCTTGACAAGGATATAAAAAATAGTAATGACCGCACTTGGTGCTTTTGGGAAAATGCATCGGGTGAATTTGATGCTATTCTTCATAAAACATGGCCAGAAATTTATTTTGCAGGTAATGAGCTCCAACTGGCCACTTCAATAGATCCGTATCAATACAAAATGCTTAGAGGTATTGATTTTTATGATCACTATCTTGAAAGGGTAACGGGTTATGCCAATGTTACTTTTATCCAAGAAAGCGTTAGTGCCATAGTAGTTAAAGAAGCTGAGGTGCAGGTGAAAACCGAAGGTTCTTCATATATCGCAAAAAAAGTATTTAATAGCATTTTTGATTACAAAAAGCTTTTAAATCAAACCAAATATCCAGTACTGCAACAGCACTTTTTGGGTTGGTTTATAAAAACGGAGAAGCCTGTATTCAATACTGAGCAAGCTACCTTTATGGATTTTTCCATTCCCCAAAAAGAAAATACCCGTTTCATGTATGTTTTGCCTTTTTCGGAAACTCACGCCTTGGTAGAATACACGCTTTTTTCAGAAAACACTTTAGAAAAAGAGGAATATGAAAATGCGATAAAATCGTATTTAAAAGATAAACTGGCCGTAGCTGAATATACCATTACCGAGGTCGAACAAGGCAATATACCGATGACCTGTTTTGACTTTTCAAAGGGCAATTCTGAAAATATTTTAAATATCGGTATTGCCGGTGGTTGGGCCAAGCCCAGCACTGGCTATACCTTCTACAATTCTACCAAAAAAGTAAAAGAGTTGGTCGCTTACTTAAAATCGGGTAAATCTTTATCCGATTTCTCAAAAAAAACACGTTTTTGGTATTACGACCTATTGCTACTCGATATTCTGCAAAGTGACAACCATTTAGGAGGTTCTATTTTTGAGGCCATGTTCAAAAAAAGAAAACCACAATTTATATTAAAGTTCTTGGATGAGGAAACTACCTTTTGGGAAGAACTTCAAATCATTTGGGCATGCCCAAAATCACCCTTTGTAAAGGCTTTGTTTAAACGGTTGCTTAGATACTAAGGCGACTTGATACTCGTTTTATACTAACAAGCTGGTTCTTATGAAAAATTTATTTTTTGTACCATTAGTCTTTCTTGTTTTTTCATGTTCAAATGACGCAGAAAGAATCGATGAAGAGGAAAACCTAGAAACTAACGCCAATTTTGTTTTTGAAGATAGTTTTGAGACAAGTTCTAACGACTTTTCACTGCTATTTCCAAACGATAATTCGCGATGGACGACGGTGCAGTTGATAAGTCCAAACCGTGACACAAATAGTTTAGGTTTATCTTCAAATATAGTAAGTGACGGAAATCAGTCACTCGTTATTCAATCAAAGCAATCAGATGAGATTTTATCCAAGGCCGATATAGAAAAAGGAGCGTTCAGTGCAGCAACAAATAGTAAAGTGACCATTGAAGCAGATTATTATATTGATTCTGACGCAAACCTTGAAAACCTTTTTCTCTTAGATTTAGAGTGTTGTTCTTGTTGGGATCCTGAAGTAGATGCGGATCCATCTGTAGATGGTGATAACAAGTGTCCCGGAATTCGTCTAATGCTGTCTGGCGGTGATGATTATTTAGCTATTGAACGAGGAAAAATTGCAGGTACGACCCTAAGGCAGTCCTCCTTTAAGTTTCCAAGAAAAGAGTGGGTAACCATTAGATGGGAATTGGTTCTCTCACCTAATGAAGATGGTGCGAACAAGGTATTTTTAAATGGAGACCAAATTTTATCGCAAGATGGAATGAACATGCCAAACGCTCAAGTATTTCGTGATGTATTCGCAGAAAACAATATCGATTTTGAGTTACAGCTACCTGTTGTTTATGAAAGAATTCAAGTAGGCGCAACCGCAAATCCGAATGCTGAGGATTTAACTATTTATGTGGACAATTTTTCGATGACAATAGAAAATAACTAAACCGTTCTCTGCATTAAGTTCTCGCCAAAAATTTTTAAAATCTCTTTTCGTTCTTCTGGCAGATTTAGCTGTTTTAAACACTCAAAAGCACGCTGCGTATAGCCTTCAATTTCTTTCTTTGTCATATTTACCGAACTACTCTGTTCAAAAACAGTTTTTATAGCCTCAATTTTTTCTGTGGGGTCACTTGGCGCTATCGAATAAAGATGCAATAAGGTCTCTCGCTCAGCAGCACTTGACAATTCTAAGGCTTTTAAATATAAAAATGTCTTCTTATTCTCAATAATATCGCCACCAACTTGTTTGCCGAAGGTTTCTGGATCTCCGAAAGCATCCAAATAATCATCTTGCAACTGAAAGGCAATTCCCAAGTTTCTACCAAACTCATAAACCAAATTCTGGTTTTCTTTTGAGCCGCCTGCTATAATTGCACCCATTTTCATAGCGGCAGCGACCAAAACAGCGGTTTTGTACTCAATCATTTTAAGGTACTCAGGTATGGTTACATCATCCCTAGTTTCAAAATCTACATCATACTGTTGGCCTTCACAGACCTCAATAGCGGTTTTACTAAAAAGCTGAACCAACTCTTTAAAAGTGGCATCTGAATATCCTTCAAAATACTGATACGAATTAATGAGCATGGCATCGCCCGAAAGAATACCAGTGTTAATATCCCACTTTTCATGCACCGTTACCTTTCCTCTGCGTAAAGGGGCGTCATCCATGATATCGTCATGCACTAAAGAAAAATTATGAAACACCTCAATCGCCAGAGCCGCATCCAAAGCGTTTTTATAATCACCTTCAAATAATTCTGTAGTCAGTAGCGCAAGCACAGGTCGTAATCGCTTTCCACCAAGACCTAAAATATAATCAATAGGTTCATATAGGTTGTGCGGTTCTTTTGTTTGAACCTTTTTCTCAAGATAATTTATGAACTCATCTCTATAGAATTCTATGGGCTGCATCTTTCAAATTTTGCTCAAAAATACACGCATTGTTACAAATAGACCTTAAAAGCGTCGTATTTGAGTAGAAAAATTGCCTTTAAATGCAATAGAAATCAAAATCATCGTCTTAACAAAAGAAGACCAATAGCAAAAACCTTAAATGGTTTCTCGAAAAGAAAACAACAACCTAAACAACTTCTTTAAAGAAGAGTACAATGCACTCAAAGGGTATGTGCGTTCAAAAATAGAACACACTTCAGAGAGTGATGCCGATGATATTATACAAGATGTTGCCTTAAGAATATTTTCGAGACCAAAAGATGCCCTGCCCATAACTAACATTGGGGGTTTTGTCTATAGTGCCATACGCAATAAGATTATTGATGTAATGCGGGTCAAAAAAGAGCGCATATATGATGAAAAAACCTTGGAACAACTATGGTCTGATTTTGCAGAAGTTTTCTATGAAAGTATGGACCAAGAATATTCAGAAAACTTAAAAGCAAACCTTAAAAAAGCTATTCTGCAACTAACACCTGCCTATCGCGATATCATCATTGCGGTTGATTTTGAGGGGTATACTTATAGGGAGATTTCTGAGGAAACCGGAATAGCGCAAGGCACCCTAATGTCTCGAAGACATAGGGCCTTATCAATATTGTATAAAGAACTAGAACTAAAAAAATAAAATTCAAGATTATGGATTACAAAAATCATTTAGAAAAGCGCATGAAAAGCAGAGCGGAGTACTACGTAACAAAAGGGGTGAAAATATTCTTTTTCATCGTTCTTGCCATAGCATTTTTACTGCTCATGAATTACGTTTTTATGTTGCTATGGAACTGGCTAATGCCTGAACTTTTTGCCCTCTCAACCATAGACTACTGGAAAGCATTGGGCCTTATTGTACTGGCCAAAATAATTTTTGGCTTTGGCTTTGGTGATTCCGACGGACCTGGCGGTAAGAAGAAAATCAATAAAAAAAGATTTGAAGAAAAAAAATGCAGCTGGCGGAATGATTTTTCTGACTGGAAACATTATGATGCATTTTGGCAAGAAGAGGGCGAAAAAGCGTATCAAGACTATATGGAACGTAAGCGAAACGAAAATATATCATAATGGTAGAAGATAAGAAAGGCCCTAATTCAAGGCAGGCTAAATATCGTTTCAAATCTTTTTTCTGGAGTTTAAACCAAAAATCAACGTTCCGGTCCAATTCTGAAATTCAAAATCGTCATAATGATGAAATTCATCATAAAAAGAAAAAAAATTAAGGTTATGTTAAAAAAATGCAAAACCTTAGAAACTTTTTTTGTTCCTAAAGTTTCCATCTTACATTTGCACCTCAATTATGAGAGAAAAAATCTTACAGAGAGCAACTGACCTATTCTTAAACCTAGGTTTTAAAAGCGTTACTATGGACGATTTGGCCAATGAAATGGCCATATCTAAAAAAACTATCTATTCCCATTTTGAGAACAAGACCAAATTAGTTGAAGAGTGTACCATGTGCGTTTTTTGTGCTATCTCAGATGGTATAGACTACATTATCTCTCTAAAGAAAAATCCCATTGAGGAACTTTACGAGATAAAAAAGTTTGTGATGGTCCAGTTAAAAGAAGAAAAATCATCGCCCAGCTATCAACTACAAAAGTATTATCCAAAACTGCATCACAATTTAAAGAACAAGCAGTTTGAAGTAATGCAAAAGTGTGTTGTAGATAATGTAAAAAGAGGTGTCGATTTAGGTATCTACAGGGCTAATCTAGATGTCGATTTTATCGCACGTATTTATTTTAGTGGTGTTACCAGCATTAAGGAAGAGTCTTTATTTCCCCATCAAAAGTTTCCCATGACGTATTTAATGGATAATTACCTAGAATACCACCTACGTGGCATCGTTACGCCCAAAGGACGAAAAAAACTAAATGAAATCATCAATTCAAACCAAGAATAAATGCGAACACTTACAAAACTACTGTTCATCCAATTAGTATGGTCCGTACCATTAATGGCACAAGAAAAAGACAATTCATTCTCTTTAGACGAGGCCGTTGCCTATGCTTTAGAGCATAATTACGAAGCGATAAATGCAGGCCGTGATTTGGTGGATGCCCAAAAACAAAAATGGGAGACCATTGCTACCGGTCTACCTCAGATAGAAGGTGCGGTTTCTTATCAAAACCAGTTGAAGCAAGCACAATCTCAGTTCCCATCTATTCTAATTCCAGAACAATTTTTACCTCCTGGTGTAGAGCAAGACCCTAATGTTTTTGTACCCATAATTTTTGGTCAGCCCCAACAAATGAATGCGACAGCCACCCTTCGCCAACAAATTTTTGATGGTTCTTACATTGTAGGTGTGCAGGCCACACAGGCTTTTCTGCGATATAGCAGAAACTTTAAGGAAAAGACCGATTTAGAAGTTAAAACGGCAGTGGTTGAGGCATACGGCAATGTGCTTTTGACCAAAGAAAATGCACTTATCTTAGAAAAGAATAAAAAAACACTTGAAGACAACCTGTACGAGACCAAAAAAATCTATGAGAACGGTCTTGGTGATGAAGAAAGTGTTGATCAATTACAGATAACTTTATCATCGATCGACAATCAACTGAAAAATGCAAGGAGGTTGGAAAAAATCACCATGCAGATGTTAAACTTAATGATGGGGCTTCCTTTGGATAACCCTACCGTTTTAACTGAAGACTTAGATGAACTTACCCAACAACAAATAGATTTCGGCTTGTTGGACACTCAATTTCTTTTAGAGGATAACACCGATTTTAAAATTGTTAAAAACCTAAACGAACAGCGCGAACTGGAGCTTAAATTGGCCAAGAGCAGGGCCTTGCCTACCCTAAATGCATTTGTAAATTACGGAGGTCTTTCATTTGGTGACAATTTTACCTTTTTTGATAGTGGGCAAGATTGGTTCGGTTTCTCTACGTTAGGCGTTGATTTACGCATCCCAATTTTCAGCTCACTGGGAAGAAGTGCCTCTACGCAGCGAGCAAAAATTGCCTTCGAAAAAGCAAAAACACAGTTGACCCAGGCCCAATCGCAATTAATGCTTCAGCACGAAAGTGCAAAGAGTGATTACGTATTTGCCATTGAGCAATACCAAACAACAAAGGACAATCTCAACTTAGCGGAACGTATTGAAAACAAAAATCAGGTGAAATATGCTGAAGGCCTAGCCACTAGTTTTGAACTGCGACAAGCACAGACACAACTTTATACTACGCAACAAGAATATTTACGTTCAATGGTCGATGTCATCAATCGCAAGACCAAACTCGAAAATATTTTGAATACAAATCAATAAACTCATCAACTACTAAACATAAAGACAATGAAAAAAATAATTCAACTATCAATCTTAGGCATCTTAATCGCCTCTTGTGGCGGTGGTGCCAGCGGTTCTGTTGAGGACGTCATATCAAGTAAGGACTTGAACGCCATGCGTACCAAAAGAACTGCTATGAACCAAGAGCTAAAAGCTTTGGAAGACCAGGTTAAACAACTGGACTCGGCTATCAGTGAACTGGACGATAACGCCAAATTACCGTTGGTATCCACAATGCAGGTAGAAAAACAAGTATTTAACCATTATCTAGAATTGCAAGGCGATGTGATGACAGACCAAAACGTCCTAGTGTATCCAGAAATGGCTGGGACGCTTTATCGTGTTTATGTCAAAGAAGGACAACGGGTTTCAAAAGGACAGCTTTTAGCCTCTATTGACGATGGTGGACTTTCTAGTCAATTGGCACAGTTAAAGACCCAACAAGCATTGGCAAAAACCACATTTGAGCGCCAAAAACGATTATGGGACCAAAACATAGGCTCAGAAATACAGTTCCTACAGGCAAAAACCCAATATGAAGCGCAACAAAGTGCTGTTAAGCAACTAGAAAGTCAAGTAGGTAAATCTTCTATTCGTGCTCCTTTTTCGGGAATTATAGATGATATTATCAAGGATCAAGGAACAGTGGTCAGCCCTGGACCAGGCTCTGAAGTTTTCAGAATTGTAAACCTAAGCGATATGTACATTGAGGTAGAAGTACCTGAGGCTCATTTGGCCAATGTTACGCCCGGCAAAATGGTTCAAGTATATTTCCCGGTCTTGGGTGATAGCGTAACTACAAAAGTTAGGCAGACAGGTAACTTTATTAACCCCGGAAATAGATCGTTCAGTGTTGAAATTCCTGTCCCAAATAAAGAAGGAAAGATTAAGCCGAACCTTACCGCAATTGCAAAAATCAACGATTACACCAGTGATGAGGCAATATTGATTCCGCAAAGCGTCGTATCTGAAAATGCATTGGGTGAACAATATGTGTACTTGACCAAAGAAAATGGTTCCGAAACTGAATTGGTATCCAAAAAAACAATCATACAATTGGGTAAAACCCAGGGAGATTACGTAGAAGTACTATCAGGTCTTTCTGCTGGTGATAATATTATCGTTGAAGGGGCCCGAAGTGTGAGGGACAATCAACAAGTGAAAGTTCTAAATTCTAAAAATACAGCCAAGAAATAGATTATGGACAAAGCCAAAAAAAATGCCGACAAAGAGTTTAAGCTCTCTTCTTGGGCCATAGATAATCCATCGGTCATATATGTGATGATAGGTATTTTCCTTTTCATTGGAATCTCATCTTATTTTGCAATGCCAAGGGAGGAATTTCCGGAGGCCGTGGAGACCAAGATTTATATAAGCACCATTTATCCCGGCAACACTGCCGAGGATATGGAACGATTGATTACCGATCCTCTTGAAGAGCGATTAAAGAACGTAAGTAATTACGTAGAGATGACCTCTACTTCACAAGAAGATTATTCTATGGTAGTGGTAGAGTTTGATGAAAACATTACCGTTGAAAATGCCAAGCAAGAGGTAAAAGACGAGGTAGATGCTGAGAAAGCGGGCGAAGACTGGCCCATTTTTAACGGTGCAAAGGTAGAGCCTAACGTTTTTGACCTGAATCTTGCCGAGTCTTTCCCCATTCTAAATGTAAATTTAAAAGGGGACTACCCCGTTGAAAAACTCAAGGAATTTGCTGAATATCTTGAAGACGAAATCGAGAATTTAGAGGAAGTCAAACAGGTTGATATTCGCGGTGCGCAAGAGAAAGAAGTTGAAGTTGCGGTGGATATCAATAAAATGATGGCTGCCAAAATCAATTTTGATGATGTTATACAGGCCATAGGCAATGGAAACATGACCATGTCCGCAGGTAACCTAATTACCAGTGGACAAAGACGAACCATAAGAATCACTGGGGAAATCGAAAAACCATCTGAATTAAACGATTTTGTGGTGAAATCAGAAAATGGAACGGTCTATTTAAAAGATATCGCCAAGGTAACTTTTGAAGAAGAGGACAAAAACACTTACGCACGTGAGATGGGTGAAAGTGTTGTGATGCTTGATATTAAAAAACGATCGGGCAAAAATGATGTGATTGCCATTGAAAAAATCCGTGATATTGTTGCCGAGGCACAAAAAGACACGCTTCCAGGAGATTTGGAGGTTACTTTTGCCAATGATAGTAGCAGTACTACTTTAAACCAGGTTGACGACTTAGTGAATAATATCATCTTCGGGATCATTTTGGTGGTCACCGTATTGATGTTCTTTTTAGGGTTTAGAAATGCACTTTTTGTTGGGTTCGCCATTCCAATGTCCATGTTCATGTCTTTTATGATTCTTTCGGCATTGGGCTACACCCTGAACACTATGATTCTTTTTGGACTCATCATGGGTCTGGGAATGCTTGTGGACAATGGGGTCGTAGTTGTGGAAAACGTATATCGTTTGATGGAACAAGAAGGTATGTCACGAAAAGAAGCTGCCAAAAAAGGAATTGGCGAAATCGCCATCCCCATTATTATTTCGACTGCGACTACCGTAGCTGCCTTTGTTCCGTTGGGAATGTGGCCTGGCATTATGGGTGAGTTTATGATTTACTTCCCTATCACACTTTCAGTTGTACTTGGTTCCTCATTATTCGTAGCGATTTTTATGAATTCGATGTTGGTATCGCAATTTATGGAGGTCGGCGAAAAAAACCTGACTAGAAAACAACTGATTAAAATTAGTGCTATACTAGGTGGTTTTGGACTTTTTATTCTACTGTTAGGAGGTCCAGTACGTGGTCTGGGTACGTTAATGATCGTTGTTGCAATCTTGTTTTGGATTTATAAATACTTTCTAAAACCTTGGTCGAACCGTTTCCAAAAAAATAGTTTGGTACGTCTGGAAAACTGGTATGAAAAAAGATTGAAACACGCGCTTCGCGGTAAGAACGTGTATTGGTATTTTGGGGTAACCATGATTTTATTGGTAGCCGCGTTTATGACCTTTGGGGCTTCGGTAGGCAGCCAACGTACCAAAGTGGAGTTCTTTCCTGATAATACGCCCAAGGAAATATACGTCTATATCGAATATCCTCAAGGCACCGATATTGATAAGACCAATATCTTAACCAAGGATATTGAAGAGCGTGTGTACGATATCATTGATGATCAACAATATTTAAAAACCGATGGTGAAAACTATTTGGTGGACACTGGAGTTTCACAAGTAGGAAAAGGGGCTGAAAACCCTTTCACAGAAGGAGGTTCTGCAGCCGAGATGCCACACCGTGGCAAGATTACGCTTTCTATGCAAGAATTTAAATTCAGGGAAGGTTTGGATACCGAAAAACTAAGGCTTCGCATACAAAATGCATTGGCCGATGTATATCCTGGGGTTACGATTTCTGTGGAGAAAGACGCCGTGGGTCCACCAGCTGGCTATCCCGTGAACATTGAATTAATAGGTCAGAATTATGATACTTTGATAAACGTTGCTGAGCGAATGCGCATCTTCATCAACTCAAAAAGTATTGATGGTATGGAAGGCCTTAAAGTCGATGTAAATAAAAGCAGCCCTGGCATGGAGGTACTTGTTGATCGTCAAAAAGCCGGAGAGCTAGGTGTATCTGTTGGACAAGTAGGGCAACAACTAAGAAGATCTTTGTTTGGTAACAAAGCCGGCGTTTACAAAAAAGATGGTGAAGACTACGACATTAATGTGCGTTTTAATGAAGATCTGCGCTACAATACCAGTGCCTTGTTCAACCAGAATATGATTTTTAGGGATCCTGCTACGGGGCAAATCAAAGAAATACCCATTTCTGCAGTTGCTTCACGAAAAAATACTTCTTCGTTCAATGCAATCAAACATATAGATGGGCAACGCGTAGTGACTGTATATTCAGGCTTAAAGCCAGGCGGTAATGCCAATATTATAGTTGACCAGATCAAAAAAGAAATGGAAAACTTTAAGGGTATGCCTTCTGGAGTTAAAATAGACTACACTGGTGAGCTTGAAGAACAAGCAAAACAGCAAGCATTTTTAATGGGCGCTTTCTTCTCTGGTTTAGGTTTGATTATGCTTATTTTAATTTTCCAATTCGGGGGCATCTCAAAACCTGCAATTATTATGATGGCCATATTTCTAAGTTTCATCGGGGTTTTTGGTGGAATTGTAGCTACAGGTTGGCCCTTTGTAATCATGATGACGATGATGGGTATCATTTCATTAGCGGGAATTGTGGTCAACAACGGTGTAGTACTGCTAGATTATACCCAAATATTGATTGATCGAAAAAAGGTGAACATAGGTATATCTGATAGCGAATTGTTGTCTCGTGAAGAGGTAACCGATATTATTATCAAAGGAGGAAAAGCTAGGTTACGACCAGTGATATTAACTGCAATTACAACGGTGTTGGGGTTAATTCCACTAGCCACAGGATTAAACATCAACTTTATTACACTTTTCGGACAATTTGACCCGCAGGTCTATGTGGGCGGTGATAATGTGATTTTCTGGGGGCCATTGGCATGGACGGTCATCTTCGGATTAATAGTGGCTACCTTTTTAACCTTGATTATAGTTCCGGTTTTATTCAATATAGTGTACCGTATAAAATTAAGGATTAAGGGAAGTTATAAGAAAAATACGTCCAACGAAGAAAAAATAGCCGTAGCGGCTTAATCTTAAAAGGTTCAATAAAAAAAGCCCCGTGATGTAAAATCACGGGGCTTTTTTTATTCGTTAAAAATTTTATTTGTCCACAGAAACAACTTGAGCGTTATTCCAATCTTTTACGTAAGCGATTTTATTGTCCTGAAAATCCACTTCCTTTAAAATATCGTTCTTCCAAAAAAACCATTTCCCTGAACGTACACCATTTTCATACCTTCCTGAAACAATTTTTTTACCCTCTACATTGTACATAGACCATTGCCCA
The DNA here is from genome assembly GCF_042684265.1 of Croceitalea marina. Taxonomy (NCBI): domain Bacteria; kingdom Pseudomonadati; phylum Bacteroidota; class Flavobacteriia; order Flavobacteriales; family Flavobacteriaceae; genus Croceitalea; species Croceitalea marina. Next base: position 25,349 of record NZ_JBHULB010000012.1, read on the forward strand.
TGTAATTTACCGTCAAGTAAAAAACCTGTTTGAGCTACTTCTCCATTGTCATGAAAATAAGTTGCCTTTACCATTTTACCTTCTTTTTCAAAAGTAGGCTTAATGTCTTGTGCATATATCTGTGCTGAAAATACTACTGCTAAAATTAATATCGCTTGCTTCATCATTTTGGGATTTAAATTGCGCTTCCTTTACATTAACGATACAAACATACAAATTATTTTACCTTAAATACATATTTAAGTAACAAATAATTTACATTAAATTTACATTAGAACCTTAACTATCTGATTTGCAATTATATGTATAAAATTTATAGCCTCATTTACGAACCCGTAATAGAAAGAAAAAATCGATAAGTTGTCGGTATATCTCCGTTTACACCTTAAAATCTGTCTAAATATTGGTGTTACAAAAGAATTGAACTAATTACCTTTGCCAATCATAAAATAGGCACATGTATAGAAGTAATACCTGCGGCGAATTGAACGCTTCACACATAGGACAAGAAGTTACCTTAAGTGGTTGGATTCAGAAAATAAGGGATAAAGGTTTTGTAGCATGGATAGATTTGAGAGATCGTTATGGCATTACCCAACTTGTTTTTGATGAGGATCGCACTTCTAAAGAACTACTTGAGTTGACCAGAACTTTAGGGCGGGAGACCGTAATTCAAATCAAGGGTGAAGTTATCGAACGTGCTTCTAAGAATAAAAATATTCCGACCGGGGAAATAGAGGTTTTGGTTTCAAAGTTAACCGTACTAAACGAATCTTTATTACCTCCCTTCACCATTGAAGATGAAACCGATGGCGGTGAAGATATTCGAATGAAATATCGGTATCTCGATATTCGTAGAAATCCAGTAAAAGATAACCTCATCTTTAGGCATAAAGTCTCTATGGAAGTTAGAAAATACCTTTCTGACCAAGGGTTTATAGATGTTGAAACTCCTTACTTAATTAAATCCACTCCTGAAGGCGCAAGAGATTTTGTAGTGCCGAGTAGAATGAACGAAGGTCAATTTTATGCTTTGCCCCAATCTCCACAAACCTTTAAGCAATTATTGATGGTCGGTGGAATGGATAAGTATTTTCAGATTGTAAAGTGTTTCAGGGATGAAGATTTAAGGGCCGATAGACAACCGGAATTCACCCAGATTGATTGTGAAATGGCTTTTGTTGAACAAGAAGATATCTTAAATACGTTTGAAGGATTGACTAAACATCTTTTGAAAGAAATTAAAGGCATTGAGGCTGACAATTTCCCTAGAATGACATTTGATGAGGCCATGAAGCGTTATGGAAACGACAAACCGGATATCCGCTTTGGAATGGAATTTGGCAAACTGAATAAAGTTGCCCAACATAAAGATTTTAATGTCTTTAATTCTGCCGAACTCGTTGTGGGTATTGCGGTGCCAGGGGGTAATTCTTATACCCGAAAAGAAATCGATAAGCTTACCGATTGGCTAAAAAGACCCCAAGTTGGCGCTTTGGGTATGGTGTATTGCAGATGCAATGAAGATGGCACTTATAAGTCTTCAGTAGATAAGTTTTATGACCAAGAAGACTTGGGTAAATGGGCAGAAGTTACCGGGGCAAATGCAGGTGATTTAATTTGTGTGCTATCTGGTGATACAACTAAAGTAAGGGCTCAATTAAGCGCCTTACGCATGGAAATGGCAGAACGTTTGGGCCTTCGAAAAGCTGATGAGTTTGCTCCGTTATGGGTCATCGATTTTCCATTGTTGGAACTTGATGAAGAAACTGGCAACTACCATGCCATGCACCATCCGTTTACTTCGCCAAAACCAGGGCAATTGGAATTATTGGATACCAATCCTGGAGAGGTAAAAGCCAATGCTTATGATTTGGTCTTAAACGGTAATGAAATTGGCGGAGGTTCCATCCGTATTCATGATAAGGAAATCCAAGCTACCATGTTTAAACACCTAGGTTTTACACCTGAAGAGGCAAAGGCACAATTTGGATTCTTAATGGACGCATTTCAATACGGTGCCCCACCACACGGCGGTATTGCTTTTGGATTGGATAGACTAGTCTCTATACTTGGCGGACAGGAAACCATACGCGATTTTATTGCTTTCCCTAAAAACAATAGTGGTCGCGATGTGATGATTGATGCTCCTGCAAACCTTGATGAGGAACAGTTGAAAGAGCTAAATTTGAAGTTGGGTATTTAACCTATTGTATGCCTACAAACTGGAAAAAAATTAGAAAAATTTCATTTATTATTCTAGGTATAGTAGGACTTGTATTTGGTGGACTTTATCTTTTTGCTTGCTATACTTTCAATGAAAAATACACGCCTTCCCAAAATGAGCATGAACATCGAATAGCATATATAGATAGGGAAAAATCCTTACTTTCAGAGGATTTTCAAACATGTAACGAATATATTTACGACTATTACAATCCTAAAAGGGCTACTTATATTACCGGGAAAAATGGGCTTCGAAAATTCGTTCTAGAAAACTATAAGAATAAGGCTTATACTGATTCTGGATACCTAAACATAAGATTTGTCATCAACTGCAAAGGTAAAACTGGAAGATATGTTATTCATGAGAACGACTTAAATCTAAAACCTAAAAAATTTACAACAGAATTAAAAGAACAATTATTTGATCTAACCACACAGTTAAGCGAATGGAATCCAAATATCATTAGAGATGAAAAAGTGGATTCTTACATGTATATCTCATACCGTATAGAAAATGGAGAAATTACAGAGATACTTCCTTAGTCTTACTATTGCAATGATGTTAATTTCTTGCAAGTCTAAAGAAGAAAAAAATGAGGACGCTTTTAACTTTGGGCAAAAAGTGTTTCATCAAGGAACAACTGGTTCAATGAATGCATTTGCCTATGCTTTTGAGTTAGATTCAACATATGCCGAAGCGGCAAGAGAGTTATCTATTCCATATCTGAAAAGAGGGATTCCCCACGAATGGGAAAAATGGATAGATAAAGCAGTACGATATGATTCAGTAGCTTGGCAAGCATATCGAGGGTATAATTACCTCTGGTTTTACCGAGATTACAAAAAAGCAATCGCAGATTTTAATGCTTCGGATACGCTAACACCACATATTGACCATCCACAAGGCCATAGTGTAGACTTTTGGAGAGGAATAGCCTATTTAGGTTTAAAAGACTATGAAAACTCAATTGCTTACTGGAACAAACACATTACAAAAGAGACTGAGGATACAGGTGAAGACTGGGTAGAACTGGAAGCATTCTTGTACCGTGGCATTGCCTATTATGAATCTGGAGATCATGAAAATGCTTTAAAAGATTTTGATAAAGCAATATCTTATTTTAAGCAAACCGCAGATGCCAAATATTACAAAGCAAAAATATTCTTAGAACAAGAACAATCTGAAAAAGCACTCCCTATAATAGAAGCCGCAATTATTGATCTTAAAGAAGGTTTTTATAATCAGAGGCCTTACGTAGAAACGCTACGTCAAATCTATTTATCAGACTTAGAAGAGTTAAAATCTCAAATAAAAGGCTAATTTTAGATAAACTAGGTTCATAATAATGCCTAACACCAAGAGCTTACTAAAAAAGTTTCTAAAATGGCGATATAAAAACATCTCCAACAAAACTTTTGTGCATTTAATGAGCCTTGTTGTCGGTTTAATTTCTGGTCTGGCAGCGGTTACCCTAAAAAACCTAACCTTTTTTATTCAGGCATTATTAGAAAAAGGTATCGCAATTTCAGAGAATCAGCTATACTTCATATTACCCGTAATCGGCCTTACTTTGGTATATCTCTATGTAAAGTATGTACACAAACATCCTTTGGGGCACGCGGTTTCTTCTATTCTATTCTCTTTGTCCAAAAACAAGGGCTTATTGGCAATTAAAAAAATATATACCCCACTGCTAACGGCACCATTGACGGTCGGTTTTGGAGGTTCGGTTGGTTTATTAGGCCCTGCAGTAGAATCTGGTTCTGCATTGAGCTCCAACATTAGCCGCTTATTTCATATTGATGCAAAAACGCGTTCATTATTAATAGCATGTGCCTCTGCCGGTGCAATTTCATCAATTTTTCAGTCGCCGATAGCGGCTATCGTTTTCGCCGTTGAGGTATTTAGTCTGGATTTTACAATGCTCTCCGTACTGCCCTTATTGCTGGCATCAATCTCTGGGGTGTTAACATCCTATTTTTTCTTGGGCAACGAGGTGCTCTTTAATTTTAGTTTAACCGAAGGGTTTGAGTTGAATGACACCTTGTTTTATGTCGTTCTTGGCGTAGGAACCGCCTTTGCATCTATCTATTTTACCAAGATGTACTTTTGGATACTTCAACTATTTAAACCGCTTAAAAGTCCTAAATACAAACTATTAGTTGGTGGAATTGCCATTGGTATCATGCTCTACTTTATTCCGCCACTTTATGGTGAAGGTTTTGGCTTTATCAATAACCTTTTGGAAGGAAATCACATAAAAGCGCTAGGCAAAACTCCTTTTGACACCTATTTAGACAGTATTTGGGTCGTAATTTTATTATTGTTCGGCATTACTGTTTTTAAAGCCATTGCCATGACGACTACTTTTGCCGCAGGTGGTGCCGGTGGTGTTTTTATTCCTACAATGGTGATGGGGAGCGCTTTAGGCAATGTTGTTGCCAAAGTGATCAACAATCTTGGACTTGGGTTTGATGTTTCTGAAAGTAATTTTACCCTAATAGGAATGGCCGGACTTATCGCCGGGGTAATTCATGCCCCGTTGACCGCTATATTTCTTATTGCAGAAATTACCGGAGGTTATGAACTATTTGTTCCTTTGATGATTACAGCTTCCATATCATACCTTATCACAAAAAATACTTTAGATTACACCATTTACACCAAAGAACTCGTACAAAAAGGAGCTTTATTAACACATAATAAAGACCAGACGGTACTCACTTTAATGCAGTTAGATGATGTTATCGAAACAAATTTTAAACCCGTAAATCCAGAGATGACCTTAGGGGAAATGTTGCATAAATCAGTTTCAAAATCTACCCGTAATATTTTTCCCGTTTTGGACGGTGACAAGAAAATGGTAGGCATTGTGCTTTTAGATGATATACGAGAGTTCATGTTTAATACCGAAATGTATGAGACACTATTTGTCAAAGATGTCATGCATGCCCCACCAGAATATATTTTTTACGCTGAAGATTCCATGAAAAAGGTGATGTCTAAATTTCAAGATAGCGGGGCATGGAATTTACCCGTTATCAAAGAGGGAAAATACGTCGGTTTTATTTCAAAATCGAAATTGCTGACAGCCTACAGAAGAAAATTAATTAATTATTCCAGTTAATAATGAAGTTCAAACATCTTATCGTTTTAATAGTAATAGCATCTTTTACAGCAATAATTTACGGGTTTACCATAAAATCTCAAGACACCCTTTTGGCCAATAAGTTTATTGGCTCAGGTACTGTAGGACTCTTTCTTATTGCAATGCCTTTATTTCTTTACAAAGAGAGTAAAGGCAAAAAAATGAAAGATTATATGTTAACTAAGGAAAATATTGAAAAAATGCAGAAAAAAGAGCGCCAAAAGACTGGAAATCAATAATTATGACGAAAATTGCAGGCGATTTCATACGCTTCTTATGGAATTGTATTAATTTAGAGTCTCAACAATTATATTTTTTTAATGACTGGCACAGTAAAATTTTTCAACGAATCAAAAGGATTCGGATTCATTACAAATGATGATACCGGACAAGACATTTTTGTTCATGCAACAGCATTGAACGGCATTCAATTAAATGAAGGCGACAAAGTAGAATACCAAGAAGAAGAAGGAAGAAAAGGAATGGTTGCTGCCCAAGTGCAGGTAATCTAATACAATATTGTACTTTATTACATGGTAAACCCTAGTCAACACTAGGGTTTTTTTATTTAGTTTAAATTACGTTTTTGAATAAAAAAACGTTTTAACAATTCAGAAGCCTCCTTTTCAAGAATACCTGAAACCACTTCTGTCTTGGGGTGAAGCGTAGTTCCCATTACGCTATATCCTCTTTCCAGATCTGAAGCTGCGTAAACAATTTTCGAGATTTGACTCCAATACAGGGCGCCAGCACACATTTGGCAAGGTTCTAGGGTTACATATAAAGTGCATCCCGTAAGGTACTTTCCACCTAAAAAATTAGCTGCCGAAGTAATGGCCTGCATTTCTGCATGAGCTGTAACATCATGTAGTTGTTCGGTAAGATTATGTGCTCTACCGATTATTCTATTTTTAGCTACGATTACCGCTCCTACAGGAACTTCTCCACGTTCAAAAGCCATTTCTGCCTCTTGCAGGGCTTTCTTCATAAAATAATTATCGTCAAAAGGATTTTCCATACAATACCATAGAACATAAGACTTCAAAACTACAAATCTGAATGCAACATTAAATGCTTAAATATGGGTATTTTTGCTTTTTACAGGCTTTGAAAAAACTTCTCAAAAATATTGAACTACCTAATGACCTACGGCAATTGAAAAAAGAACAATTGCCCAAACTGGCCAAAGAATTGCGTGAATTTATAATTGATGTAGTTGCTACAAAAGAAGGCCACTTAGGAGCAAGTCTAGGCGTTGTGGAATTGACGATTGCATTGCATTATGTTTTTGAAACCCCAAACGACAAACTGATTTGGGATGTGGGGCACCAAGCTTACGGACACAAAATTCTTACTGGGCGTAAACAAATTTTCGATACCAATCGGCAACTAAACGGCATAAGTGGTTTTCCAAAACGAAGTGAAAGTGCATATGACGATTTTAGTACGGGTCATAGTTCAACCTCTATTTCAGCTATTTTGGGTATGGCAATGGCCTCACAATTAAAAGGCGACACCCAAAAGCAACACATTGCGGTAATCGGTGATGCATCAATAGCAAGCGGAATGGCCTTTGAAGGGCTCAACCATTTAGGGGTGACCAATGCCAATGCGCTTATTATTTTAAACGATAATGCCATAGGTATAGACCCCAGTGTCGGGGCATTAAAAAAATACCTGACCAATGTTAAAAAAGGTACTGCAAAAGAGGAGAATATCTTTGAATGCTTGAACCTTAATTACTCCGGTCCAATTGATGGGCACGATTTACCAGTTTTATTGAAAGAATTGGAGCGTTTAAAATCAGTTCAAGGTCCTCGCCTTTTACACATCATTACCACTAAGGGTAAAGGGCTAAAAAAAGCCGAAGAAAATCAGGTAGCTTATCATGCTCCAGGAAAATTTGACAAACTCACCGGGGAGCTCCAAAAGAAAAGTCCTCAGCAAGAACCGCCAAAATATCAAGATGTTTTTGGGCATACTTTGGTGGAATTGGCTAAAAAGAACAAAAATATCATAGGCATCACCCCTGCCATGCCCACTGGAAGTTCTTTAAAATATATGATGGAAGAACTACCCGAAAGGGCTTTTGATGTAGGTATTGCAGAACAACACGCGGTTACCTTGGCTGCTGGCATGGCGGCAGAGGGCTTGGTTCCTTTTTGCAATATCTATTCTACCTTTTTGCAACGTGCATATGATCAAGTCATACATGATGTCGCATTGCAAAACCTGCCCGTTATCTTCTGTTTAGACCGCGCCGGACTCGTAGGCCAAGATGGCCCTACCCACCATGGGGTTTTTGATTTGGCATATTTAAGGTGCATTCCCAATCTTATCATTTTTGCCCCTATGAACGAAGGTGAACTTAGAAATATCATGTATACTGCTCAAAAAGGACTTGATGCCCCAATAGCGATTAGATATCCAAGAGGTAGGGGCACTACTATAGCGTGGAAAACATCTTTTTCTGAAATTGAAATTGGCACTGCAAAACAGGTAAAAAAGGGAAATAAAATAGCCGTTCTTTCATTAGGGCATATCGGAAATGAAGTTCAAAAAGCCATAGAAAATATTTCAAAGGCGGATACTATTGCACATTATGATATGCGATTTGCAAAACCATTAGATTTGAATATACTAAAAAGCATATTCGAAAATTTTGAATATGTAATTACCATAGAAGACGGTTGTAAAATTGGTGGATTTGGTAGCGCAGTTCTAGATCAAGCAAATGTTTTAAATTATCAAGGCACTATTAAAGTTTTAGGTATTGATGATACCTTTGTACAACAAGGTACAGTCGAAGAATTATATGATATTTGTGGCCTCAATGCTAAAGCAATTAAAACATATCTTGAAGAGTTTCAATAGAAACCTCTTAATACTACAAGTGCTTTTTATGCTTGGCGTTTTTTCTGTTGAAGCTCAAAACACGGTTCAAGACACTATTCCTTCAGATACGACCGAGATAGAAACCCATGTGATTCGATGGGAACAGAAAAAAATTAAAAACATCTTAAGGGGCGTTAAACTTAGAAGTCCTAAATATTCATTTAACGCTACAAAACCTTTATTAAAAAAGCCTAAAAAATTTGTACCTACCTCTTTTTGGGATATTAAAAATGATTTCGGAATCAATCTTAACGAAGTAGCTTTTGTAAACTGGAATGCCGGTGGCGACAACTCTATTTCTGCACTTGGAAATCTGAACTTTGTCAGAAACTACAAATTCAGATATATCAATTGGGATAATGAACTTAGGCTCCGCTATGGAATAAATGCACAAGAAGGCAGAAAACTTCGCAAAACCGATGATCTAGTAAAACTATCTTCGACTTTTGGTTTTAGAAGAGATACCCTAAGCAGTTGGTACTATTCCGTTAAAATGAATTTCAACACCCAGTTTTCCAATGGTTTTAAGTACCCAGATCGAACCACGCCAATTTCAAGGTTTATGGCCCCAGGCTATTTGTTTCTTGGTGCGGGAACATCTTATATTCCTGAAGGAAAAAAATTTAATCTATACATTTCTCCATTTACGCAAAAAGCAACCTTCGTTTTAGACGAAAGACTTTCGCAACAAGGCGCGTTTGGCGTAGACAAGGGAGATTCGGTTTTTATGGAAGTTGGTTTTCTGATTACGAATACATGGGAAAAAGAAATATTCAAAAACGTTTCACTCAATCATAGAGTTAATCTCTACACCGACTACCTCAGAAGTTTCGGGAATGTTGATGTAGACTGGGAAATGGCATTTACCCTAACCGTAAACGAGAACGTAAAGGCAAATATAGGCACACATCTTATCTACGATGATGATATCAAATTTGATGAAGTTGTTGCCGATGACGGAACGGTTACAGACCCGGGCGAACCGCGTATACAGTTCAGACAATTCTTGGGCGTAGGCTTTAATTATTCGTTTTAAAAATATCAGTTATAATTGCTTCCCCATAAGTTTGTTATGTATATAAACAGCAGCACTATCCGAAAGACTTGCCACAAAACAACTGGTATTTAAAAGTAGATGATAAACCGTGGTATCTGTATTTTGATATTTTTCAGGCAAGGATCTGATTAACAATTTATCATAACTGGTCTCTTGACCCTCCTTTTTATTGATAAGTGCCGTGGTGTAAACTTCTAATATATCAGAGATAATTTTATACCCAGCAAGCTCTTTTTCTAAAACCTCTGAAGACTGATATATTTTTTGAATACTTAGATTTATAATATCCGTTATCTGCGCTTTATAGGCACTTTTATCCAATAGGGCAGCATCAAAATTACCCTTTAGTATCTCGGTTTCGTTTTCTTCAAAAATACGAGTTGCGTCTTTGATCAAAGTACTAATGGCCAATGCCCTAAGATAACTCAGGCGGTCGCTCATAGAGCGCATAGCTTGATATTTCTTGGTGTTGATTGTATCTTTCACCAGCTTTATGAGGTATTCCAGCGCAAACTCCTCAGAAATAAAACCTAGGTTAATACCATCTTCAAAATCAATAATGGTGTAACAAATATCATCAGCAGCCTCGACCAAGAATGTAAGTGGATGTCGGTGATACCCGATTTCAGGATTATTCGTATTCTTTCTTAGGCCTAATTCATTCACAACATCTAAAAAAAACTCCTTTTCAGATTGAAAAAACCCAAATTTCTTATCGATAATATTTTTTGATGGTTTCTTGGGCAATGATTCTTTGGGGTATTTCATAAAAGCCCCGAGGGTGGCATAACTCAATCTCAGTCCGCCCTCAACGCCATTTCGAGATTCGTTAAGCAACTTAAAACCATTGGCGTTCCCTTCAAAATCTACGAGGTCTTGGTATTCTTTTGCAGATAGGGCTACTTTATGTTTGCGCCCTTTACCAGATTTAAAGTAAGTTCCTATGGCTTTCTCACCGCTGTGCCCAAAAGGCGGGTTACCAATATCATGTGCCAAACTAGCTGCCGCTACTATAGCCCCAAAATCATTAAACTGATATCCATGTTTATCCTTTAATACAGGGTATTTGTGCAACAACATTCTACCAGCGACACGACCCAAACTTCTACCTACAACGGATACTTCAAGACTATGCGTTAAACGGGTGTGAACGAACTCTTTTCTTGAGCCAACGGTAATGGGCATAGGTACCACTTGGGTTTTGTCTTGCAAACTTCTAAAAGCCGAGGAGAAAATTATGCGGTCATAGTCCACCTCAAAACCGAGACGAGTTTCGTCCTGTTCTTTTCTAAGTCTCTTTGCGGTGTCTCCAAATCGTTTTAATGAAAGTAAGTCTTCCCAATTCATCTAGGGTATATTTTATGCCAAGATAAGTTCCTTTGTCTTTTTAAGAGCTATTTTTACGGGGTATTTGGTAACATTTTATTAACCTATAAGCCAAATTATAATGGCATTTTTGCTTACTTTCAAGAATTAGTATGGGTGAGAATATCTACATTTTTATGGTTGTTGCACTTGGTCTTTTAGCAATAACCGACTTAGTTGTTGGCGTTAGTAACGATGCCGTTAATTTTTTGAATTCTGCCATAGGTTCGAAAGCCGTCACTTTTAGAACTGTAATGATTGTTGCAAGTTTAGGTATTGCCCTTGGGGCAATGTCTTCTAGTGGTATGATGGAAGTAGCTAGAAAAGGTATTTTCAATCCGGGGGAATTTGTTTTTGAAGAAATCATGTTCATTTTCATGGCCGTAATGATTACCGATATTCTGCTCCTCGATTTTTTTAATACCCTCGGTATGCCAACCTCTACGACGGTATCCATCGTATTCGAACTATTAGGGGCCGCTGTAGCGATCTCGCTTATTAAAATCTACGGAATCGAAGGAAGCTTTTCGGACCTCAATAACTATATAAATACCGAGAAAGCCACCCAAATTATTTTCGGAATTTTGCTTTCGGTCTTTATCGCCTTTACCATAGGGGCAATAGTGCAATTTATTTCAAGGGTTCTCATCTCTTTTCAATATAAAAACCAACCAAAATGGGTAGAGTCTATTTTTGGTGGTCTGGCGATAACTGCCATTATTTACTTTATCATTGTAAAAGGCCTTAAGAGCGCCGCTATTTTTGATGAATCGATTATCCAGTTCATTAGTGAATCTCCAGAACTGTTCATTGTCGGCAATTTATTTTTCTGGACATTGCTTTCTTGGGTTTTTTCAACATTTTTAAAATGGAATATCTATACGGTCGTTATTATTTTGGGCACCTTTGCCCTAGCCATGGCCTTCGCCGGTAACGATCTTGTAAATTTTATTGGGGTGCCCATTGCAGCGCTCCAGTCTTTTCAAGATTGGCAAGGTTCAGGAATCGCCGCATCTGAATTTAATATGCAAGGTTTATCTGCAGCAGTAAGAACCCCAACTTTATTATTGCTTTTATCTGGCGGGGTGATGGTCGTAACATTATGGTTTTCTTCAAAGGCAAAAAGTGTGGTGAAAACCAGTGTTGATCTTGCCAGACAAGATGAGGGCGATGAAAGATTTCAGCCTAATTTTATTTCACGACAAATCGTAAAACTTAGTGTTTCTGCTTTTGAAGGTTTCTCCACAATCTTACCTGAAAGCCTAAAAAATAAGATAGACAAACGATTTGCAGTACCCTATACCTATGTTCCAAAAAGCAAGGTACAAGATTTGCCCGCTTTTGATTTGGTAAGGGCGGCGGTAAATTTAATGATCGCCAGTGTATTGATATCGATTGCAACCTCAATGAAGTTACCACTTTCTACTACTTATGTGACCTTTATGGTCGCCATGGGAACCTCTTTGGCAGATCGGGCTTGGGGGGCCGAAAGCGCGGTATATCGCGTTGCCGGTGTACTTAATGTAATAGGCGGATGGTTTTTTACGGCATTTAGCGCTTTTACTGCTGCGGCTATTATTGCCACTATCCTTCATTTTGGTGGTTTTGTTGCCTTATTGGTTCTACTGGTTTTAGCTGCCGGACTTTTATTACGCAATTATATCGCTCATAACAAGAAAACCAAGGTTACCAAAGCTGAAGACAGCTTAAGAAGAGCTGAGAGCAGCTCTATTCAAGGGGTCATTGAAGAAAGTGCCGATAACATTGGTAATGTTATAAAGCGAAGCAACAAGATTTATACAAGCTCTATCAATGGGTTGGCAAAACACAATATTGATGATCTTAAAAAGAATAAAAAAGGAATGTCCAAACTCTCCAAAGAGGTTGACGGCCTTCAAGATAATATCTATTATTTTATTAAAAATTTAGATGAATCGAGCGTCGGTGGGGCAAGTAACTTTTATATTGTTATGCTAGGCCATTTGCAAGATTTGGCACAATCGCTAGAATATATCGCCAAGATCAGTTACACCCATGTCAACAACAATCATCGTAAATTAAAATACAATCAAATTAAAGAACTAAAAGATTTGGATAATCATTTAGAAGGACTTTTAAAAGATAGTACCGATATATTCAGCAGTAGAAATTTTCAAAATATCGGAGCCCTTCTGAATAAAAAGCAAGAGTATTTTGATTTGGTATCCGACAAAATAGAAACACAAGTAGCTAGAACACGTACGGAGGAATCAAGTCCGAAAAACACCTCTTTATACTTCTCACTTCTAACCGAAAGTAAGGATATGATTGAGGCTACCATGAAGCTTTTAGAGCTATATTACACAGAACATGATAGCTCTGTTGTGCCTGCCAGAATTGAAAAATAATTTTAGACCTATGCGGTTTTCGTTACTGTTTTTCGCTTTCGCTTTTTACACGGTTTCATATACCCAAGAAATTTCAGGAGATGAACTCTTGAATAAAGCTATAGAATTTCATGACCCTAAAGGGAATTGGCCCACCTTTAAAGGCGGATTTCAAGTTACTATGGAAACCCCTAATTCTAGCGATAGAGTTAGTAAAATACATCTAAATTTGCCTAGACAAGAATTTGTATTGGATGTAGTCAAAGAAAATGATTCTTATGCCTACCTCATTGAAAAAGATAGCTGCGGCATTTCTTTAAACGGTAGCTCAAAAATTAATGAGAAGGATATTAAAAGACTTCAATTAAGCTGCGAACGGGGTATGATGATGAAAGATTACTATACTTACTTGTATGGTCTGCCCATGAAATTAAAAGACCCTGGAACAATTGTAGAACCCAAAGTTGAAAAAAGAACCTTTAAAGGAAAAGAATATCTTGTCTTAAAAGTAAATTATTCAGAAGGTGTGGGTAAGGACACATGGTATTTTTATTTTGACCCAAGCACTTTTGCCATGGAAGTTTACCAGTTCTTCCATGACGAAACAAAAAACGATGGAGAATACATTCTACTTAAAGGTCTAGAAAATGTTCATGGAATAAATATGCCCATGTCAAGAGCTTGGTATTACAACAAAGATGACAAATATTTGGGTACTGATACCCTGTCTCAAAACTGATTACAGGTATCTATCCAGCCTCAAAAATAGCATCAATTCTAGCTATGACATCTTCATAGTGATACCTTGTTTCTCTGTTAATGCTACCATTTTTAGCCGATTTCAATTTGGTTTTTAATGCTTTTAGCTCTCCCCTTACCAAAGCTCTCACATCTGAAGATTTGGTATTATAAGCTATTTGTCCTTCGAAGCCCGGTCGCCCAAACCTATTGGGTTGCTGCTCTTCGGTCATTAGATAGGCCATTCTATCAACGTAGGAACGCTGTAAATTTCTTCGGTACAGATCAACACTGGTTCCCCTAAGGGTTTCTTTCCAAAGTCCATTTCTTAAATCTACGAGCATTTCCATAGCACTATAGTACGATTCATTTAAACTTTCAGCATCAATGAGTCTTCCCAAACGCTCAAAACTCAGTAATGAGTTCAATTGCCGTACTTGTAACCTTCGAACTTTTTCAAAATATCCGGCATGGTCAATGTTCTGTAAAATTGCCTTATCTAAAAGCCATTCAGGCGTTTCAAAAATATTAGCATGCAGCCATTTTATAGCCTGTTTTTGACCTGCAGCATTAAAATTAGAGTATACAGGCCCCTCTTGCTCAGGGGTTTTAATATTCTCGAAAACACCACCAACCGTATTGGTTACATGACCCGCATATCTGCTATAAACTCCTAACAACTCCCCATATAATTCTTCCAAATCTTGGTAATCATTAGTTACATCTGACGTCCAACTTGGTAAATTGGCCGCAACATATTTTAAGTTTTTCAAACCATAAGTACTCGCTTTGATAGGATCATCACCGATGCATTCGGTTTGTGATTGAGGGTCAAAACGACTGGTCTGCCTACCAAATTTATATTTAGGGTCATCTGCTTTTTCTAACACCCAAGAATTGAGAGTTGGTCTTTCAGCATCTGCATTTTCCGCTGAAAGCCACCGATACCCCCAATTTACCGCATAGTGGTCATATGGACCCATTTGACGCACAAATCTTATATTTTCATCCCCTGGCTGAGCTATATAGTTATAGCGCGCATAATCCATAATACTTGCAGCTATCCCGTTTTTTTGGGTAAACGCTCCATTTCTAAGTGAATCTACAGGATAGGCATAACTGGCCGCCATATTGTGCGGAAAACCAAGTGCATGACCCACCTCATGCGCAATCACCATACGCATCATTTCACCGATTTCCTCTTCTGAGGTATTTAAGGTTCTAGCTGAAGGATTTGCCGCTCCAGTTTCCAATAAATACCGATTGCGATAGCTTCGTAGATGGTTATGATACCAAATAATATCACTTTCTATGATTTCTCCACTTCTGGGGTCTGAAACACTTGGGCCAACTGCGTTTCGCGTCGTACTTGCGACATATCGAACAACAGAATACCTTATATCTTCAGGGCTAAATTCAGGATCTTCTTCTTTTGTTGGCACGTCTTTGGCAATGATCGCATTTTTAAAACCTGCTGTTTCAAAAGGTTTTTGCCAGTCTTCTATGCCTTGTTTTATATAAGACTGTAAATTTTCAGGTGTGCCAGGGTCTAAATAATATACTATGGGCTTAATGGGCTCCACCAATTCTCCTCTAGCATAGGCTTCGGGATTTTTTGGTTCTAAACGCCATCTTCGTATATATGTTTTTCGGTCTGCTTTGAGGGCTTCACTCCCATAATCGTACTGAGAAACAGTAAAAAATCCGACCCTTGGATCATAGATTCTTGGTTGCATAGGGTCTTCTGGCAGTAGAATCATAGACTGATTCATTTGAATACTTATCGACTGGGTGCTTCTAAAACTTGGTGGTTCTGAGGCGTCATACGTAAAATCTTGCTTTACTTCAACGTTCTGCGGAAAGCTTTTTATGCTATTGATAAAGCTTCTTGAACCATCTAATTTTTTGACTTTATAGTCTTTTCTGAGTCTAGCCGAGAGCCCACTTATCGCCGCGATATCTGATGTAAAAAATTTAGTGACATCAATTACTACCGCAGATGAATCAGCATTAAAAGCCTTGATATCAAAAGCATGTAAAGTAGGTTCGTAATTATTTACTTTTACCGAATTACTGATAGCTTTGGTACTATCGGCAACATTTACAAAAGACTTTGATTTTAATAGAATTTTATCTCGAAAGCGTACCCAATGCACCACTTGTTCGTTTGTTTTGGAGCCGGCATTTACATAGCCACCCCCCAAGCCATTTTGTAGCTGGGCGATACGACTTACCCAAAGCATGTCTTTGTTAAGCTGCTCAAAAGGAATTTCATAGAAATAGTCTTCTGCAATTCGATGGATAGTAAATACACCCTCGTCTGAAACTGCCTCCTTTGTAATGACCTTGGTATAAGGTTTTATTCCATTATTAGATTTTGGTTTTGATACCGACTCTGTAGTTTCTTTCGATTTTTTCTTTTTGGTTTTCTGAGCTTGAATTGGGTTGCAAAGCACCAGTGAAAGCAAAGCAAGTGCGCAAAGTGTTTTGTTCATCTAATTTCGAATTTTAATGAAGATAAACATATAAAAGCTTAAACAAAAAACGAGCTTTTTAGAAATATGGAATAAACTAAAACTTTGACAGAATTACCTGTAAAAATTCATCTCATCCATATATTTCCATACCGAGTCGGGCAACATGGGTTTAATATTCATTCCTAGGGCATGCTGCTTTCTTATAAATGTTGAAGAGATCTCAATAATTGGTGCAGCGACTTTATGAATTTTAGGGTGGTCTTTAAATTGGTGGTCTATTTCCTTATCAGAAATTCTTGGATAAACATATAAATGATAATTCTCTAGAATTACCTCATAGTTTTTCCACTTGTGAAAGCTTTTTAAGTTGTCCTCGCCCATTATTAGTGAAAATTGATAGCCCGTTTTATACTCATCTTCTAAATAGACTAAAGTATTAACTGTATAATTGGGTTGAGGCAAATCGAACTCGATTTTACTAGGCTTTAGTTTAGGATAGTCGGCAGTAGCTTCAAAAACCATCTGATACCTGTGGTGATTGTCCAACAGGGATTTCTTTTTCTTAAATGGACTTTGGGGTGTAATGATAAGCCAAACTTCATCTAAATCTGAAAACTCAGCCATGTGGTTGGCAATAATTAGATGCCCTACATGTATGGGATTAAATGTTCCGAAATATAGGCCAACCTTTTTCATCACTCCTCTTCTTGAGAATTTTTATAGGTAGCACCCACATAATCGGCAACCAATTGATGGGCTTCCTCTAAGGCAATGTCTAAATCATAATTCTTAATGATTTCATCAAACTGAGGAGCAGTTGCCAATTCTACAGAAGCCTTGGCGACTCGCATATTGATCTTATCATCACTCTCCGTACTGCGTTTTTTTAGTCTAATTTTTAATTCGTCTACACTGGGCGGTTTTACGAATACCGCCAAAGTCTGTTCTGGAAACTTCTTTTTTATACGAAGTCCGCCTACAACATCAATATCAAAAATCACATTTTTACCCTCAGCCCAAAGTCGTTCTACCTCACTCTTTAGAGTACCATAAAAACTGTCTCTATAAACTTCTTCCCATTCTAAAAAGTCATCATTTTTAATATGCTTTTTAAACTCATTGGCGGTTATAAAGTAATAATTAACACCATCTTTTTCCTTACCGCGACGAGGACGTGAGGTGGCAGAAACCGAAAACGCCAAGTTTAATTCTGGCTGGTTTAACAAATGGCGAACAATGGTTGTCTTACCACTCCCGGATGGGGCCGAAAATATAATAAGCTTGCCTCCCTTACTCATAAAACATTGAGCATTTGTTCCTTAATCTTTTCTAATTCGTCTTTCATTTGCACTACCAATTGTTGCATAGGTGCGAAGTTCGCTTTTGATCCTATAGTATTGATTTCCCTACCTATTTCTTGAGAAATAAATCCTAGTTTTTTTCCATTGGAGTCAGCGGAATCAATTGTAGTTTCAAAATATTCCAAATGGTTTGCCAAACGTACTTTTTCTTCGGTAATATCATACTTTTCTAGGTAGTAAATAAGTTCTTGCTCAAAACGGTTCGCATCTAATTCTACCTTTAAATCGGCTACGGCTTTTTCAAGGCGCTCGCGAATGGTATCCAAACGTTCCGTGTCCATTTCCTTAACTTGACCCAATAGCCTTGATAAAGTTTTTAGCCTATTTTTAAAGTCTTCTTCGAGCACGTTACCCTCTTCTGTTCTAAAAATATTGATGGCCTTCAAGGCTTCGACCAAAGCAGTTTTTATAGTGCTATATTCTTTTGGATCAATATCACTTTTATCCGTTTTTAGGGTATCTGGCATTTTAAGCGCCATTTCCAGTAATTTAACTTCGTCTCCTTTCGCAATGGCCCGTAATTGCTCCATATATTTCTTGACCATAGCTACGTTTACTTCAGCTGTGGTTTCATCACCTGTTAATTCTATGTAGAGGCTAAAATCAACTTTACCGCGTATTAAGGATTCTGAAATCAATTTTCGAAGCTCCAATTCCTTTTCCCTATACGCTTGTGGTATTCTAGCGTTGATATCTAGGTTTTTGCTGTTTAGAGACTTAAGTTCAATAGTGATTTTTTTTGACGGAAGCTGTACAACATGCTTCCCATAACCGGTCATGGATTGAATCATATAAGATGATTAAATTTTGGCAAAGGTAGGGCAAATCGAAGATTTGCAGTTTAAAGTTTAAAGTTTATGTGCTAGTTCAGCATAAATTCATTCAGAAGTATTTTCAACCTTTTGCTTAAATATGGAAAACTGTAAACCCCAGAAACCATCCATGAATCGCTCTTCGCCATAGTATCATTAAACTCCTTAAGAAAAAGGTCTAATAAACTATCGTGATTATATAAATAGTAATCGTTATCTTCTCTAAAACAAACATAAATATGCTTTCCAATGTACTTCTTATCAAAGGTGAGCCTTCCCTTAAGTTGTATTTTCAAGTAATTTTCACCATTAATATGCTGCGCTATAAAGTCAGCTCCATTCCAATCATCATTAAGTTTTAGGGTAGCGAAACCATAATCGGCCAAAATAGAGGAAAACTTTTGAAAGTTATAGGTCTCTTTTTGTTTGGCGTTTAAGTTGGCGTATTGTATCCTGTCTTTCTTTGAAAACATTTAAACCATTATAACTCTCGCACCCAAATATTGCGATAACTTACTCGGCTGTTATCTCTATGATCTTGCAGAACTATGGGCGCCTTACCATGTGCTTCATAATTTGGCCAGCCTATATATTTAATAATACCTTCAATTTCAAAATGGTCTTGTATAAGTACTCCGTTGTGAAGTACGGTTACATAAGCAGGCTTACTTAGCGCTTCCTCCTTAAATTCTGGGGCATGAAAAATAATATCATAAGAATTCCACTCTCCCGTCGGTTTCGATGCCATCGCCAGAGGTACTGACTGTTTGTAAACAGAACCTACTTGACCATTGGTATATGTTGGATTGTCATTATTATCTAAAATCTGGATCTCATAACGTTGCTGTATAAAAACACCGCTGTTTGCTCTGGCCTGACCTTCATTCATGATTTGCAAGGGAGATTTCCATTCTAGATGCAGCTGAATACTGCCAAAATTTCTTTTCGTCTGTATGTTACCCGATTTATCTTTTACGGTCATACTATCATCCTTATTTATTTCCCATTTTGCTGCTGTACTATCCGCTGCACTAATCCATTCATCCAAGTTAGTTCCATCAAAAAGTACAATAGCATCGTTTGGCAATCCATTAGAATCAACCGTTACTTTCGGAGGGACTGGCTCATAAATCTCCGTTGCCTCAGGGGTGGTAGGTTCTTCACCTTGATATTTTTCGTTTGAATTTTCCTCAATGGAGTTTGCTTTCTCTTCACTTGTCTTATTGGTATTCTCTTGACAACCTGAAAGAACAAAAAGTACTCCTAAAACTATGATGCCGTATCTCATTTGCTATAATTCTTTAATTTTTATATTTCGGTAGGCTACAATATCACCATGATCTTGCAAGCCTATCTTACCTGTTTTATACTTCCCAAAACCATCCCATGTGGCAAATTTAGAATCGGATACCATTTCATCCCAAAGAGGTCCGTTTACAGGGAATCTTCCTATCTCCTTGCCGTTTAGAACAACACTGCCTTCGTTGGTATTATGATTTACGGTTAATACACAGGTATTCCATTCCCCTGCAGGTTTCACAGCTTGTGAATCACTCGGCGGAACCATATCGTAAAGGGCACCCGCCTGACGAGTAGGACCGTTTTTAGCATCGGGATGCCTTTCATTATCGAGAACTTGAATTTCCGGACCTGTTTCATAAGGTTGCCCGTATTTTTCATCTTCTAGAATTCCCCAAAAAATACCACTATTTCCTCCTTCAGAAATCTTCCATTCCAAAGAGAGTGTAAAATTCGTATACTCATTATCCGTAACAATGTTATAGCTTTCTCCATCTCTTTCTTTAGGTGGGTAAAAAACCATTGCCCCGTCTTCGATTTTCCATGGGTTAGTGACCTCTGAAGCCCTATAATAATGCCATCCGTCAAATGAGGTTCCGTCAAAAATAGAAATCCATTCAGACTTACTTACTACGAATGGGTCTTCTTCTGAAAGTACTTCTCTTTCTATATCAGTTGCTTTTTGTTTCTCTTTACAAGAGAGGGTCATCAACATTACAATAGTGAAAATTGCTAAATTTTTCATGTATTTTACTTTTCCGCTAAAATTAGGACTCAAGACCTCAGTATCTATTTTTTTTCTACGAACGACATCTCTAAAGAGTATTAGGGAACTAAATACCTAATATCTTCTTTAATACTTCTTTATCGATATCTCCACCGGCGAAATCATCAAAGGTTTTTTGAGTGGCTTCAATAATATGATCTTGAATAAACTTCGCACCTTCTCGCGCACCTTGTTCAGGACTTTTAATGACACATTCCCATTCCATTACGGCCCAAACATCACATCCATACTGTGTTAGTTTTGAAAAGATGGTTTTGAAATCAATTTGACCATCACCTAAAGAACGGTACCTCCCGGCACGGTCTTGCCAATCGTTGTATCCACCAAAAGCGCCCTTTTTACCGGTTGGATTAAATTCGGAATCCTTTACATGAAAAGACTTAATGAATTCATGGTAATGGTCTATGTATGTAATATAGTCTAGCTGTTGCAATACAAAATGACTTGGATCATAGAGTATATTTACACGCTTATGGTTATTCGTGGCCGCTAAAAAGCGTTCAAAAGTATCCCCATCATGCAGATCTTCACCCGGATGTATTTCATAACAGACATCTACCCCTTCTTCATCAAAATGGTTGAGAATGGGCATCCAACGTTTGGCCAGTTCTTTAAAACCCATTTCAACAAGACCAGCAGGGCGCTGAGGCCATGGATGCATGGTATGCCATAACAATGCTCCAGAAAATGTAGCGTGAGCGGTTATGCCTAATCTTCTACTTGCCGTTGCGGCTTTTTTAACCGTTTCGACCGCCCACTCAGTGCGCTCTTTTGGTTTTCCCTTTAAATAATCCGGCGCAAAATTATCGAACATTAGATCATATGCGGGATTCACTGCTACCAACTGCCCCTGAAGATGTGTCGAAAGTTCAGTAATCTCAAGACCATATGAGTTTATTTTACCCTTTAACTCATCACAATAATCTTGACTCTCGGCCGCTTTATCCAAATCTATTAGAAAAGATTCCCATGTCGGTATTTGTATGCCCTTATACCCCAAATCTGAAGCCCATTTACACATTCCGTCCAATGTGTTAAAAGGAGCTTTACTGTCTACAAACTGTGCTAAAAATACTGCGGGACCTTTAATTGTCTTCATTAATATTACTTTTTTAAGTTTTGGGTTTTGCTAAAAAAAATGCCGATTATACCCTATATTTAAGAAATAAATAATGGCTTTCTTACCTTATTCTCATGAAAGCTATAAATATAATGATTAGCCAATAATTAAATAGCACTATTTTGAATCAAGAAACTGTTTACGATGCCATTGTTGTAGGTACCGGAATAACCGGCGGTTGGGCCGCCAAAGAACTATGTGAGAATGGTTTAAAAACCTTGGTCTTAGAACGCGGACCGATGGTAAAGCATATCGAAGACTATAAAACCATGAACGATGACCCCTGGGATTATCCTTTTAAGGGTCAATTAACAAGGGAGGATAAGAAAAAATATGCCAAACAACTAAGGGTTGGCTGGGCCCCCAGAGATGATGTAAAACACTTTTTTGTAAATGATTTAGAGCACCCCTATCAAGAGACCAAACGTTTTGACTGGATTCGTGGATACCAAGTAGGCGGGCGTTCTTTAACTTGGGGCAGACAAAGCTACCGCTGGAGCGATATCGATTTTGAAGCCAATTTAAAAGAAGATATTGCCGTAGACTGGCCGGTGCGCTATAAAGATATTTCTCCTTGGTATGATAAAGTTGAATCGTACATTGGTGTAAGCGGTGAAAAACTCGGTTTAAAGCAGCTTCCTGATGGCCAGTTCCTTAAACCAATGGAATTAAATTGTGTCGAAAAGGACCTTCAAACTGCCATGAAAACCAATTTCGAAGATGGACGCCTTTTAACCATAGGTCGTGTTGCACATATCACCGAAAATGATACGAAAATAGAAGGAAGAAGCCCCTGTCAATATAGAAATCGCTGTTGGCGAGGATGCCCGTTCGGAGGTTATTTTAGCAGTAATTCTTCTACTTTACCAGCGGCAGAACGGACCGGAAATATGACCCTACGCGCAAACGCTATTGTGCATGAAGTTGTATATGATGAAAATACCAAAAAAGCTACTGGTGTTAAAGTGGTTGATGCTGAAACTGGAGAAGCATTAGAGTTTAAAAGTAAAATAGTTTTCTTATGTGCTTCTGCCATGGCGTCGGTTGGAATTTTATTGAATTCTAAATCTAAAAGTTTCCCAAATGGGTTGGGCAACAATTACGACGAAGTCGGGCGTAATATCATGGACCATCATTATCAATTGGGGGCGTCGGCCAAAGTCGATGGTCATCTTAATAAGTACTTTAAAGGTCGCAGACCTAACGGATTTTACATCCCCAGATTTGTAAACCTAGACGACAAAACAAAACGTAGCAACTTCTTAAGAGGTTTTGGATACCAAGGAGGTGCAAACCGTGACAATTGGAGCGATATGGTGGCGGAGTTAGGCCATGGCGCTGCTTATAAAGAAGCGATGTTAAAGCCCGGAGGTTGGCGCATTGGAATGACCGGTTTTGGCGAGATGTTGCCGCATCATGACAACCGTGTTACACTTAGCAAGGATAAAAAAGACAAATGGGGACTGCCTCAACTAGATTTTGACGTTGAGTTCAAAGAAAATGAACTTAATATGCGAGAAGCCATAAAAGAAGAAGCTGCTGCTATGCTAAAAGCAGCTGGTTTTAGAGATATAAACACCTATGACAATGCTACGGGGCCGGGTCTAGGAATTCATGAAATGGGTGGTGCTCGTATGGGCTGGAACCCCAGAACATCTGTTGTAAACAAAAATAATCAAGTACATGAAGTACCTAACGTATACGTTACAGACGGTGCTTTTATGACTTCTGCCAGTTGCGTAAACCCTTCTTTAACCTATATGGCTTTTACGGCAAGGGCAGCCAACCATGCCGCAGAACAGTTTAAATTAGGTAAATTCGCTTAATTAATTTATAGTAAATGGATAACACCTCTGCAAGGAACCTTTGGGGAGATTTTTTAGACAAACACACTGAATTTGCTTTTGAAAAGGCACCTCAAGTAGGCTATTTTGGAGATAATGAAAAAGATGCCAATACTTTAGCAGAACTAGTAGCCAAAGATATCAAAAGAGCAACTTCCCACTCCCTTTTAGGCCTTCAGCTTCGAGCGGAACCGATGCCTAAAATAGGTGATTTTTTTGTTGTTACGGATTGGCAAGAAAAAGCGAAATGTTTGATTCGTACTACCTCGGTCAAACTGCTTCCTTATTTTTCAATTCATTCAGAGCATGCTCGCTTAGAAGGAGAAGGCGATAAAAGTCTTGAATACTGGAAAAAAGTGCACTGGGATTATTATACTCGGGAGCTAGAACCGTTTAATAGAGTGCCAAGAGAAAGCATGATTGTTGTTTTTGAACGCTTTGAGCTTTTGTTTAAAAGATAATGGCCGCACTAGGCGACCATTATTGTATTTGAGGCAGGGTGTAAGAATAGAAACTAATCCAAATCTATCCAAACGTTTCCTTTTTTATGGGAAGCAACGGTGCTTTCTATAAAGTTCATGCCACGAACACCATCTTTCATGGTCGGGAATTCACCATCGTTATATTTTTCTCCTCGAATTGCTTTTGCAGCTCCTAAATAAATATTCGCCATAGAATCAAAGATTCCCTCAGGGTGGCCTGGTGGTAATTTAGTTCCTGACAACGAAAGTTCAGAATTATAAGCATGACCTGGCTTGTAAACTTGCAGTGGCTCCGTATCACTCATCTTATATAAGAAATTTGGTTTTTCTTGTTCCCATCTAAACGCGCCTTTTTCACCATAAATAGCTATAGCTAAACCATTTTCTTCACCAGTAGCTACTTGACTAGAGCGTATTACACCTTTTACATGGTCATCCATTCTAACCAATACAGTACCATCTACGTCCATTTGATTGTCCTCGTATAGATAGTTGAAGTCACACAACAGAGACTTTATTTTTAGGCCGGTAGTAAATTCAACCAGGTTGAAAGCATGAACCCCAATATCGCCCATACAGGAGCTTATACCCGCTTTTGTGGGATCTAGACGCCATACCGAAGACCTTTTTTCCTTATCGTGAATAATGGTATTAATCCATCCTTGATAATATCTAGCATCTACTTTATGAATTTTACCAAGAGCTCCTGCTTTTATCATTTCTCGCATTTGCCTTACCATAGGGTAACCCGTATAAGTGTGGGTCAAGGCAAAAACCTTTCCAGATTTTTGATGTGCTTCTTCCAGAATTTTAGCTTCTTCATAATTCATGGTCATGGGTTTCTCACAAATCACATGAAAACCATTATCTAAAAGCTTCTTGGCCATTGGAAAATGAAGAAAATTAGGTGTTTGTACCGAGCATACTTGTATTCGCTCATCTTCAGGAAGTTTTAGTTCTTCTTCAATAAGAGTGTCAAAATCTTTATAAATACGATTTGTTGGAATATCAATCTCTTTCGCAAAAGCAATGCTTTGCTCATGGTCTGGGTTAAAAACGGCCCCTACAATTTCATAATTATCATTTATTTGAGATGCTACTCTGTGTAAGATTCCAATTAATGAATCTCCTCCTCCACCTAAAATTCCTAATCTAATTTTTTTTGGCATTTTTATTTCAATGTTTTAAGCGGTTTTTCTTTTTTTCATATAAACGTATAATCCTATAAAGGCAACTATTAGAATTGCTGGTAAAATAGACATTGTTCTTAAAGCTTCAATAGGATTGGCATTATCCATTAGATTACCCATTATTGGTAAAACTACTGATACGGACAACATTCCTGCTCCACCCATTATAGATAATCCTAAAGCACCGGTTTCTGGTAGATACTCTGCTACAAAACCTAACATAGTTGGCCAGAAAAAGGTAACCCCAACGGCAAAAACGGCTGCTGCTACAAATGTCATTCCCCCACTTGTTATAGTTAATAACCATAGCCCTATAAAGGTAAATATTGCTGAAAATAATAACATACCTGCTGGCTGTAGCTTATGTATGACCTTACCTGCAAAAGCTCTTCCCAGAGCCATAATACCATTAATAAAAGCTAGTACCAATAAGGGTACTGCAACCGACTCTTTTAGTAAGGACTCTATACGCTGCGTAGTTCCTAATTCGGAGGCGGCCGTTAAAAACATACATAACACCATAAAAATAAACAGTGGCTTTCCTAAGCTAGCAATCATTTTATTATTACTAACTCCCAATTGCACGCGTTCTGTAACGGGGAAATTTTGTCCTAAAAACATAAAACCATAAATCACCAATGGAATAAATAATACTCCTACCATAACCTGCCACCCTAGTCCCATAACATCCATTACTAACCAGCCGACTAAGGATCCAATTACTATTCCACCTGGAAACCAGACATGAAAGCGATTTAACATCTTAGTCTTATTCTCCGTGTACATAGATGCTATCATCGGGTTAAGCGCAGCTTCCACCATACCATTGCCAATACCAACAAAAAGTGTAGCTATAAACAATGACATCTGGTCTTTGGCTAAAATTGTCCATACAATCCCAATAGCATGGGTAATAAACGCAATCCATGTGATTTTCTTAATACCAAGAGAATCAACTAGTGGTCCTCCAACAATCATTGCAATTGTAAAGCCCCAAAAAGCAGGTGTAAATGCCCAGCCTATTTGCTCTAGAGTAAGGCCCACTCCTTCCGGTCCAAAAACAGTTTCTAATCTGGCTCTAATTGCAAAAGTCATAGATGTTACCAATAAGGCAACACAGGAGGCTATAAATAGTCTATTCTTATTAATATTATCCATTTTAATTTATTTAATGATTAGGTTGGTCATTCTTTATACGCTACGTTTTCATTCTTAAAAAATAAAGCAAATAATATTAGGACTCCCAATGCAAATAGGGCAGGGAATGTCCAGATATTTTTCCAGTTATGTACGTTTTCTGAAATTAGATAGGTGTCCGTAATTTTACCTGCAACCCAAAAACCAATTAGCATCCCAACTCCATAAGTAGCCAGTGTGATTAAGCCCTGAGCAGCGCTCTTATATCTTTCACCTGCCTTAGTGTCCGTATAGATCTGACCCGAGACAAAGAAAAAGTCATAGCAAATACCGTGTAATGCAATGCCCAGAATTAACATGAATGCTAATTCTCCTGAATCTCCGTATGCGAATAACAAATACCTTATCAACCATGCGACCATGCCAAACAAAATTGTTTTCTTAAACCCGAACTTCTTGAAGAAGAAGGGCAATAATAACATAAATAACACCTCTGATATCTGCCCAATGGACATTTTAGCAGCAGGGTTTGATACTCCAATTTCTCCTAAAAATTGTCCTGCGTGCTGGTAATAAAATGCCAAGGGAATACATATTAGAACAGAGGCTAAGAAGAAAATTAAAAAATTTCTATCCTTAAGCAGTTTTAAGGCATCCAAGCCAATTATATCCCCAAAGGAAATCTTCTCTCCTTTAGCAATTTGTGGTGGAGTTTTAGGTAAAGTAAAACTAAATAGACCTAGTATTGCCGATGCGATAGCCACCATTAAAAAGGTGTTCTTAAGAAGCCCTTCTTGAACACCTTGTTCACTATCCCAACCTAAATAACTTATTGTTAAACCAGCAATAATCCAACCTATCGTTCCAAAGACCCTTACAAAAGAGAACTCTTTCGCTGGGTCTTTCATCTGGTTGAACGAAACAGAGTTTACCAAAGCCAATGTAGGCATGTACGCTATCATATACCCCAGCACATACGGATAGAACACCGAGAAATCTTGCGCATGCGCGAGCCGATACATTAAAAAAGCACCTATTAAATGAAGTACTCCTAAAATACGTTCCGCGTTAAAAAACCTATCCGCAATTAAACCAATAAAAAAAGGTGCTACTATTGCTCCCCATGATTGCGTAGAATAAGCTTGGGCAATATCTCCTCCACTTGCTTCTAAAGTATTGGGTAGATAGATTCCCATAGTTACGAACCACCCTCCCCAAATAAAGAATTCAAGGAACATCATTAAAGATAGTTGAAGCTTGGTTTTAAAATTCATGTGAAAATTAAGTTGGTTGGTTATCGTTTATATGAAATATAATCCAGATTGCCCGGCTCTATATTATTTGTTCTAAAATTGGCTAAAATTTGACCTCGATGGTGTGTTGAATGATTAATTATATGAAACAAAACATCTTTTAGTTCATTTGCAAAAACACGTCCTTCGGTTGTTTCATAATCTACACGTTTCTCAAAATCATCGCTATTGGTGATAATCTCAAATGTAGTCCGTTGGTTTTCGTAATGAATATCACTCCAAGTTTCCAAGGCATGTATTTGCCAAACATCGTATTTATGCTCTTTACCCAATAAACGCATATTCCAAATATGATGTGCGTTAAGCACATGGCTAAAAAGAGTTACCGTTTGTTCTGGAACTTCATCAAGTGCGGAACACTTCTCTATTAAATTCTTATTACAGTAAAAATTATAATCGAATAGTTGGTTAAATAGTGATTTCATATTTGAAAACTGAAACTAAATAAGTTGTCCGGCTACCTTTATTAATAAATCTTTAGTTGCTATAATTCCTTCTTCTTCATTTAAGGCATCTCCTTCATATTCTACCCCAACAAAACCGTTGTATCCTGCTTGTTTTACTATCTGCATCATTTTTACATAATCGATTTTGACTTCATTTCCATTCTTATCAAAATCATACGTTTTCGCACTTACCGCTTTAGCGTAAGGCATAAGCTCTTTTACGCCTTGGTATATATCATATTCTTCTATACATGCAGAGTCGTAATAACCCCCGGACTCTCGTTTCACGCAAAAATTACCAAAGTCGGGTAACGTACCACAATTATCTAAATTTACCTTTCGCATAACTTCAGCCAGCCATGAACCATTAGAAGAAGGTCCACCGTGATTCTCTACAATAATGTTCACATTTTTATCTTTGGCATAGGTTGCGAGTTGGGTCAGCCCATCGACCGAAGCTTTAACCCAAGGTTCTGGTTCCATTGTCCCTTGCAGGTTCACACGAATTGAATGACAGCCCATGGCAGCGGCAGCATCGACCCATTTATGGTGGTTTTTCACAGCCTGTGTTCGTTTATCTACATCAAGTGACGCAAGTGGGCCTTCACCGTCAATCATAATCAAAAGATTTCTTAGACCGTGTTTTTTTGCCTCTAGGTTATTCTTGTCGACAAAATTTTGCATGGCCTCAACCGAATAACTTTCAGCCTCCAGTTCATCTCTATATAACTGGCTGACATACTCCAAACCTTTGAACCCCCATGATTTTGCTTTTTCAGCAAAAAGGTAGGGATCCAGACCTTCTTCTCTAATCATTCTATGAATAGACCATTGCGCTAATGATAATTCAAAAAAGGGGTTTTTTTCCGCAACTTTTACCGGTTTTTCAGCAGCACTATCTTTAGTTTCTTTTGAAGATTGTTTGCACGCATGAATTCCTAACAATGAAAAAGCAATACCCGCTTTGGCCCCATTCTCAATAAACCTTCTTCGTTTCATATTGGCGATTCAAAATGCTAATGCTTATCAAATTAGGATTTACTACAACGTTATAGTGCTAATTTCCCAATAAACATAGGGATTAAATGTAGAAAATTAATTTAATATTTAATACTTTTAGAGGATAAACAATGAAGTATACATGAGTAAATTCTATTACAATGATGAACAAGAATCGTATGATGCGATTGTTGTCGGAACTGGCATAAGCGGAGGTTGGGCCGCTAAAGAATTGTGTGAAAATGGATTGAAGACATTGGTCTTGGAGCGTGGCCCTATGGTCAAACATCGTGAAGACTACCCTACCGCCAATATGGACACTTGGGATTTTCCGCATAATGGAGAACCTACGAGAGAAGATGTGGCCAAACAAGAAAAACAGAATAGAACAGGATATACTACAAAAGCGGCCTCAAAACACTGGTTCGTGAACGACCTTGAACACCCGTATAATGAAACCAAGCGTTTTGATTGGATGCGTGGGTACCACGTTGGTGGGCGTTCTATTATGTGGGGTAGACACAGCTACAGATTTAGTGATATTGATTTTGAAGCCAATAAAAAAGAAGGTGTTGCCATAGATTGGCCGGTACGCTACAAAGACATAGCACCTTGGTATGACAAGGTAGAGTCTTATATTGGCATTTCCGGTGAACTTTTAGGACTGCCCCAACTGCCAGACGGACAATTTACACCAATGATGCCATTGAACTGTGTTGAAGACCACGTACGTAGCAAAGTGGCCGAGCACTTTGACGGAAGAGTAATAACTGCAGGGCGTGTAGCTCACATAACAGGAGACAAAAAGTTTGAAGGCGATGGCCGTTCTAAATGTCAGTTCCGTAATAGATGTATCAGAGGCTGCCCTTTCGGAGCATATTTTAGTAGTGTTTCTTCTACACTACCTGCTGCAGAAGCGACCGGAAACATGACACTTAGACCAGATTCAATCGTACATGAAGTCATTTACGACCCAAACACCAAAAAGGCTACGGGGGTAAAAGTTATTGATCGAGAGACCAAAGAAACCTATGAGTTTAAAGCGAAGGTGATTTTTCTATGTGCTTCTGCCGTTTCATCTACTTCTATACTCATGCAATCTAAATCTGACCGTTTTGAAAACGGACTTGGAAATGATTCTGGTGAACTTGGTCACAACATCATGGACCATCATTTTAAAGCTGGCGCCAGAGGTAAAATAGATGGTTTCGATGATAAATATTACAAAGGAAGAAAACCTAATGGCATCTACGTGCCAAGATTTAGAAACGTTGGCAGCAACACCATGAAAGACTTTACCAGAGGTTACGGATACCAAGGTGGCGCCGGTCGAGGCGATTACGAAGAAATGGTTGCTGAAGCTAATTTTGGAAAAGCCTATAAAGATGCTATTTTAACTCCTGGTGGATGGAATATGAATATGTTAGGCTTTGGTGAAATTCTTCCTTATCATGAGAATAAAATGACCCTTGACTATGAAAAATTAGACCAATGGGGTCTGCCAACAGTGACTTTTGATGCAGAGATCAGACAAAATGAGTTGAACATGCGTAAAGATATGATCGATCAAGCGGCTCAAATGCTTGAAAAGTCTGGAGCGCGCGAAATAGAAGGTTACGATGACACCTATGCCATTGGTCTTGGTATTCATGAAATGGGTACAGCTAGAATGGGTAGCAATCCTAAAACATCGGTTGTAAACGAATACAATCAAGTACATGCCTGTAAGAATGTATATGTAACCGATGGGGCTTTTATGACCTCTGCGGCATGCGTAAACCCTTCATTAACCTATATGGCCTTTACGGCAAGAGCAGCGAATCACGCGGCACAAGAACTTAAAAAAGGAAACATCTAATGGAAAGAAGATCAGCACTTAAAAATATGGGTATGGTATTCGGCTATGCCGTTGCTACACCAACTTTATTAGGACTCGTACAGAGTTGTAAAGACAAGGCTCCATTTGCAGAATGGGTACCTAGTTATTTTGAGAAGGATAAAGGTTATGCTTTAGCTCAAATGGTTGATGTTATTCTTCCAAAAACAGATACTCCTTCTGCTACGGAAGTTAATGTACACGTATTTATCGATGAATTCGCCAAAGAAGTACTTCCTGAAGAACAACAAGCATTCATGAAAGTAGTAATGGATAAATTCATGAACAAGGTAATGACCGACGCTGGAAAAGATAGTTTGGCCGACCTTGAAGGAGCAGACTTTGAACCTGCTTTAAACAAGTATTTGGCAAAAAGATCGAAAGAAGAAGAAAAAGCACATGGGGAAGCTATTGGAGATTATATGGAAGCCATAGAAGCTGGAGAATCTGCTACGTTAGATGAAGATGTTGCTTGCTTTGAATTTGCTGGCAATATTAGAGGAGTAGCCACTTGGGCTTATAAATCATCTGAGTATATAGGTGAGGAAGTTCTTGCATATTTACCCCTACCTGGCGAATATATTGCCTGTGGAGACGTAAATGAACTAACACAAGGCAGAGCTTGGTCTTTATAACTTAGAACAATCTATTCAATATAAGCCCCTTTCTAAGATAGAAAGGGGCTTTTTATTTTAAAATGCTAAATCTTCGTTAATGGTGTAAGATTTTCAATTTTAGTACGTTCATATATAATAAGTTACAATTTCTACAACGTTTTCGTAATCTAAAAATGATTTTGAATCGTACTTATCATAAGAAAGCATTTAAATGGACAAGTATTTAATTTTTTTGGTAATCTATTTGGGCATGTTAGCAATATCTGCTGTGGCCTTTAGATTATTTGTTAGAAAGTAAAGTCTTTCTCTTCTATAACGAAAACGCCCTAGGAAACTCTTCTGTGGGGTGAGCTTACCTAGGGCATTTATCAAATAAACACTATCACACTATGATCCGCACATAAGGCAATCGTCGTCTGCTTGACCTTCTTTTGCCCGTGCAATCATCTCTTTCATTTCAGCAGCTGTCATTGGCTGAATATCAACTTCTTGTTGCGCTACAGGAGTAGGGTTCACTTTTATGTTCTCTGCAGCTTTTGGATCAGCTGCTGTAACTTCCGCTTCGGCAGCGACACTTACTGGAACCTCTTTCTTCTTGGTATTGTCCAAGGTAAACTTAATAGCATCCACTGCAGCTTTCGTTCTTAAATAATACATTCCTGTTTTTAAACCGCTCTTCCAGGCATAGAAATGCATTGAAGTTAGTTTTGAGTAATTCGCATTTTCCATAAACAAGTTTAAGGACTGGCTCTGGTCAATAAAGTAACCTCTGTGTCTAGACATATCAATAATGTCTTTCATACTTAGCTCCCAAACAGTTTTGTACAAATCTCTAATCTCTTGCGGTATTGTTTCTATATGCTGAATAGAACCGTTAGCACGCATGAGTTCTTGCTTCATATTCTCATTCCAGAGACCTAGATTAACCAAGTCTTCTAAAAGGTGCTTGTTCACTACGATAAACTCCCCAGAAAGTACTCTTCGCGTGTAAATGTTGGATGTATATGGCTCAAAACACTCATTGTTACCTAGTATTTGAGAGGTAGATGCAGTAGGCATAGGTGCTACCAAAAGTGAATTTCGAACACCGTTCTTTTTAACTTCTTTTCGAAGTTTGGCCCAATCCCAGCGGCCAGAAAGCTCTTCGTCTTTGATACCCCAAAGGTTATGTTGAAAATCACCATCAGAAATCGGAGAACCCTCATAAGAAGAATATGCTCCCTCTGCCTTGGCCAACTCCATAGAAGCGGTAACTGCCGCAAAGTATAACGTCTCGAATATCTCTTGATTCAATTTCTTGGCCTCATCACTTGTAAATGGCATACGCAACATGATAAAAGCATCCGCTAGACCCTGAACGCCTAAACCAATGGGTCTATGGCGCATATTCGAGTTTTCAGCCTCTTTAACAGGGTAGTAGTTTCTATCTATAACCTTGTTCAAGTTTTTGGTAACTCTTTTCGTAACCTTAAATAATTCTTTGTGGTCAAAAGCCCCATTTTTAACAAACATTGGCAAAGCGATTGATGCCAGATTGCAAACAGCAACCTCATCTGGAGATGTATACTCTAAAATCTCAGTACACAAGTTAGAAGAACGTATCGTACCCAAGTTCTTTTGGTTACTCTTACGGTTGGCAGCATCTTTATACAACATGTACGGTGTACCCGTTTCAATTTGAGATTCAAGAATTTTTTCCCAAAGCTCGCGGGCTTTTACCGTCTTTCTGCCTTTGCCTTCAGCTTCGTATTTTGTATAGAGTTTCTCAAATTCTTCACTATGATTGGTGAAAAGACCCGGACATTCATTAGGGCACATTAAAGTCCATTCTTCATTGGCTTCAACACGTTTCATAAATAAATCCGATATCCACATGGCATAGAATAAATCACGCGCCCGCATCTCTTCTTTACCGTGGTTCTTTTTCAAATCTAGAAAGTCATAAATATCTGCATGCCATGGTTCCATATAAATGGCAAAGCTGCCTTTACGTTTTCCACCACCTTGATCTACGTAACGTGCCGTATCGTTAAATACTTTTAGCATTGGCACAATTCCGTTCGAAGTGCCGTTTGTACCACCAATATACGATCCTCTTGCGCGTACGTTATGGATAGATAAACCGATACCCCCCGCCGATTGTGAAATCTTTGCGGTTTGTTTTAAGGTATCATATATGCCATCAATACTATCTTCTTTCATTGCCAATAAGAAGCAAGAAGACATTTGCGGTTTTGGTGTTCCGGAGTTGAATAAGGTTGGTGTCGCATGTGTAAAGTACTTCTTTGACATCAACTCATAGGTTTCTATAGCAGCATCCAAATCATCAACATGAATACCTACCGAAACACGCATTAGCATATGCTGCGGACGCTCAGCGATTTGACCATTAACTTTCAACAAGTAAGAACGCTCCAATGTTTTAAAACCGAAGTAATCGTAGCCAAAATCACGGTTATAAATTATAGTAGAGTCTAACTTTTCAGCATTTTCAGAAATCACTTTATAAACTTCATCTGAAAGTAAGGGCGCTTTTTTTCCGGTTCTAGGATTTACATATTCATATAAATCTTTCATCGTCTCTGAAAAAGACTTTTTCGTATTCTTATGTAAATTCGAAACGGATATCCTCGCAGCCAGTTTTGCGTAGTCAGGATGTGTAGTAGTCATCGTTGCCGCAATTTCTGCAGCTAGGTTATCAAGTTCAGAAGTAGTAACCCCATCGTACAAACCCTCTATTACGCGCATGGCGACTTTTAAAGGGTCTACAAGACCGTTAAGACCGTAACATAATTTTCGTACTCGAGCTGTAATCTTATCGAACATTATCAACTCTTTTCTTCCGTCTCTTTTTACTACATACATGTGGCTACTTTGTTTTTTTGTTTATTAAAATATATGTTCGCTAACGCTAACAAGATTTACTTGTCGGCATTACTTGGTAGGTTTTTTTGCTTTGGGGCAAAAAAGGATTAAAGTGCTTTCTTTAAAGAAATCTCCTTTGAACAATACTTATTTAAAAGTCTGCGTCAAAACTAATTTTCTGCGCATCCTCATCTTTATCCTTATTCAATACACCCGCTTTTTGGTATTCTGAAACTCGCTTTTCAAAGAAGTTGGTTTTTCCTTGTAGCGAAATCATATCCATAAAATCAAACGGATTGGTGGCATTGTATACTTTATCACACTCTAATTCAACCAATAATCTATCCGTTACAAATTCTAGATACTGGGTCATTAACTTCGAGTTCATTCCTATGAGACTAGCTGGCAAAGATTCTGTTATAAACTCGCGTTCGATATTCAAAGCATCCGTTAAGATTTGAGTAATACGTTCTTTTGGCACTTTGTTGATCAAGTGTTTGTTATGCAAGTGTACCGCATAATCACAGTGCATACCCTCATCTCTTGAAATTAGCTCATTAGAAAATGTAAGGCCCGGCATTAGTCCTCTTTTCTTTAACCAAAAGATAGAGCAAAAGGCTCCTGAAAAGAAAATTCCTTCTACCGCAGCGAAAGCGATCAAACGTTCTGCAAAACTTGGAGATTCTATCCAGTTTAATGCCCAATCTGCCTTTTTCTTGATTGCCGGAAAATTTTCAATTGCCTTGAACAACACATTTTTCTCTTTTTCATCTTTCACATAAGTATCTATTAAAAGAGAATAGGTTTCTGAATGGATGTTCTCCATCATAATCTGAAAACCGTAGAAGAACTTCGCTTCGGCGTATTGTACTTCGCTCACAAAATTCTCTGCCAAATTCTCGTTTACTATACCGTCGGACGCTGCAAAAAAGGCTAGAATGTGTTTGATAAAGTAACGCTCATCATCATTAAGTTTTTCGTTCCAATCCGTAAGGTCTTCACCCAAATCAATTTCTTCAGCCGTCCAAAAGCAAGCCTCACATTTCTTGTACCATTCCCATAAATCATCATGCTTGATGGGGAAAATCACAAATCTGTCTTCATTTTCTTCTAAAATAGGCTCAATAGCAGCTGACATAGTGTTTTATTTAAATTTTTATATAGGATTGAAAATTACCTTTCGGCAGGGACCAACAAAGATTCAAAAATGTAACCGAATTGTAAAGTTTGTTTTATGTAATTGCCCTCAAAGTTTTTAACACAAAATGTTGAAATCTAGGCTCGCAAGCGATGTACAGTACATTGTAGAAATTAAATCTATTTATAACTTTCTTATGTTAAAATGAACAAAATAAAAAGACCAAAAGGTATCTTAATTAAGATACCTTTTGGTCTAAAAAATTATCACCAAACCGTACGGCCCAGTCATTGTATACACTTCTGCTATTAAGATTGGGTAGTTCCCCCGAAACCCTCACCTAGAACCTAAGCTTTAAATGACCTAAATTATATTTTCACACATACCGTTGGCATGTTTGGTTGGCCGTACGCTGGTTGATATAACATTTGTTGCTAAGTCTAATTTTTATATTCAACAGCTGCAATCTCATTTGAATCTTGCAAAGTTCTGTTTTCACTTATAGCGGCAAACACTAAAGCAATAAGCAAAACCACAAATAATATTAAACTCTTTTTCATTATTGGCTATATTGAGTTGTTCTATTTCAAAAATCCTCTTCGAAGATATAAAGCCGAACAACTGATTATTTTGTCAATTGTATAAATGGCAGAGAATCATGTATAAATGGATTCTAGAGAAATTATACAACTATACCTTGATTTTTAAGTCGTTACACCCCTTTCAATAGAACTATTTGCTTTTTCATACCAACTATAATACATATCATCCCATTAATACATATTTTTAAACGCACTATGCGTTTTTGTCCTATGTTTATATCTTAGTTTGTACTTATGTTAGAAGCTGTAATTGTAGACGATGAAATAAAAGCCCTAGAAAGTCTTAGCTGGGAACTTACCAATCTAAGCGATGAGGTTAAAATTGTTGCATCTTTTACCGATGCGCATAAAGCATTGGATTATTTAGCCAAAAACACCCCAGATTGTCTCTTTTTAGATATTGAGATGCCGGTAATGGACGGCTTTCAATTTATTAAAAACCTAACCAATACAAAGTTTCCGGTAGTGATTACCACTGCATACAACCAATATGCATTAAAGGCATTGAAAAACGAAGCTATAGACTACCTTCTAAAACCCATAGATTCTAATGATCTAAGTGTAACCATAGAAAAAATTAAAAAATACAATTCTAGAAACTATACTGCTGAAAAATTTGAAAAAATATTACTGAATTTTAACTCCAATTCATTGGACAGAAAGATTACGGTCAATACGGACGGGAAACTTTTGTTTTTAGAAGCCGACGAAATTTTATACGCGGAGTCTGATGGTAATTATAGCACCATATTTCTGGCGGACGGACAGAAGATTGTTTTGACCAAAAAGCTAAAGGAAGTAAACGCTTTGCTACCTAAAGATTCTTTTTTCAGAATACATAACTCATTTATAGTAAACCTAGGCCAGATTAAAGAGTTTTTAAAAACCGATGGTTATGTGATACTAAAATCTAACCATAAAATACCTGTGTCAAGACAAAAGAAATCAGATTTTTTAGATTTGTTATAAATGCTCTGAATGCCAAACCATCAACTACCTCACTTTATAAAAAGTTACCGTCATTCTTGCATCACATTGTTGATCGCTTTTTTATTGCTTTTCTGCCCAACCCTAAAAGCACAGGACATCCCCGAAGATTTTAAGGAAAAAGTTCGCGATTTAATTAAAGATGCACCTAAATCATATGGGGAACTAGATACCGCATTAAAGCGTTCAAAAAGAGATACCACCTTACTTACTTACTTTTTAGAAGAGGCTAAATCAAACAATTATCTTGAAGGTCAAACCTATGCCCTTAACCAATTAGGAACCGCCTTTAGAAACTTGTCTCAACTCGAAAAAGCCATCATACTACATGAAAAAGGGCTAGCAATAGCAGAAGAAATAGAAAGTACCGATTTTAAGATTTTAAGTTTAAACATGCTAGGTGTAGTCTACAGAAGAAAAGATGCCATACAAACAGCATTAGGTTATAATCAGCAAGCCTTGGAGATTGCAGAAACGGTGTCAAATAAATCAAAGCATGTAAAGAGGAGTATAAATGTTGCATTAAATAGTATTGGCAATCTGTACCAAACCTTAGGCCAATACGATTTAGCAATTTCTCAATTTAAAAGAGCTCTTGAACTAGAAAGAGAATTAAGCAATAAATTAGGCCTTGCCATAAATAATCAAAATATTGGGGACTGTTACGAGCAAAAAGGAGAGCTAGAAGAAGCGCTCCAATACTACAGAAAATCTCTAGCTTATAATGAAGATATAAATTCTGACTATGGTCGAGTCATTTGTAAAAATAGTATTGCCCGTATTTATACAAAACAAGGTATGCCCAATGCAGCTTTGGTAATTTTTGAACCACTACAAAAACAAGCCCTCAAGATTGGGGATAACTTCATAAGCTCATCTGTTTTTATTAATACCGGACACGCCCAAACTTCGATCGGCGAATACCAAAAAGCAAAAAAAAATATCAGTTATGGTCTTCAACTGGCAGAAGAAAGTAATATGCCGGCACTTATTATCGCTGCAAAAAGATTTTTATCTAGTCTAGCCGAAAAAACCGGTAACTATAAAGAAGCTTTAAAATATCAAAAAGAAGCCGAAAGTTTCGAAAATACAATCGTAAATCAACGTAATCTTAATTATATCAGTGAGATTACCTTACAATACGACAACGAGAAAAAGAACAGTGAGATAGAATCACTTGCTCAAGAAAATGAGTTGTCTAAAATTAGACTTCGAAAAAATCAAACTACAATTCTTGTTGCTGCTTTGACCCTTGGTCTAATAGGCACTATGCTTTTTATAATGTATAGAAAGTACCATTCCGATAATGAGAAAAAAGTGTTAAGTCTCGAGCAGAACATGTTGCGTAGCCAAATGAATCCGCATTTTTTGTTCAATTCCTTAAATTCCATTAAGCTCTACATCATTAACAATGACAAAAAGAACGCTGTTCACTACCTCAATAAATTCTCTAAACTGGTCAGAAGGATTTTAGAAGGTTCTTCCCTAAAGGAAATCTCATTAGCTGAAGAAATAGAAACCGCAGAGCTTTATCTGAATATTGAGAATATTAGATTTTCGGAAGAGATAAAATTCGAGATCGATGTTGCCAAAGAAATTGATTCGCAACAAGTAAAAATACCATCTCTTGTATTGCAACCTTTTCTTGAAAATGCAATTTGGCACGGTTTATCATCAAAAGAAGGTGAAAAAAGAATCTGGCTCAACGTATACAATTATGACAAGTATCATATTGCAATTGACGTTATAGATAATGGGGTAGGAAGAAACGCTTCTGAAAAAATCAAGGAAAATCGGGTACTAAAACGCAAATCTGTAGGTATTGATATTACAACGGAGCGCTTGGCCAATTTTTCTAAAGACTATGAAAACGATTTTGAAGTAGCCATTGAAGATTTAAAAGACGAAACTGGAGGAGCCGCTGGAACAAAAATCACACTCAAAATTCCTACGATTTAGCGTGTTCTTCGGCCACTTCTGAAAGCTCTTTATACCAAGCTTCGCCAAATTTTCGAATAAGGGCCTCTTTAACAAACTTATATATAGGCACTTTTAGCTCTTTACCCAGACTGCAAGCCGCATCACAAATTTCCCATTTATGATAATTTACCGCAGTAAATTCAGAATATTCGCGTATTCGAACGGGGTACATGTGGCAAGAAATAGGCTTTTTCCAATTGGTAGCTCCGCTATTGTATGCCTCCTCTAGGCCACATTTGGTGATGCCTTCTTCAGAAAATGTAACATAAGCACATTCATTATTGTTCACCAAAGGAGTCTCCCATTCACCGTCATCGCCCTTTACAAAAGTTCCTTGTTCTTCTATCGCCTTTATGCCCTCTAACCTAAGAAACGGCTTTACGGCATCAATAATATCATCTAAAATAACTGTTTCATCGTCATCTAGTGGAGCTCCAGACGCACCATCAACACAACATGCCCCTTTACAGACATTTAAATTACAGACAAAATCGTTCTCTATGATTTCTTCGGAAATTAAAGTTTTAGCTATCTGGAACATGTTATAAAACGGAAAAGGATTCTTTTTAAAGAAGGTAAATTTAAAACTTTCATTTTATACACATTCGTATAATCTAAATACTTGCTTTTAAACGTAAATTTGCACGAATTTTTAAGTAAAGCATAAAATGAACTTTAATTTCAAAGAGATTGTTACCGCTACGATGGTTCTTTTTGCGGTAATCGATATTTTGGGTAGTATTCCCATAATAATTGGGCTCCGCAAGAAAGTTGGGCACATTCAATCAGAAAAAGCGTCAATAGTCGGA
Source organism: Croceitalea marina (assembly GCF_042684265.1). Lineage (NCBI taxonomy): Bacteria > Pseudomonadati > Bacteroidota > Flavobacteriia > Flavobacteriales > Flavobacteriaceae > Croceitalea > Croceitalea marina. The sequence continues at coordinate 65,286 of NZ_JBHULB010000012.1, forward strand.
GCTTGTATCATGGTCGCTTTTCTATTTGTGGGAGAGAGCATTCTATCTTTAATCGGTATTGATGTCAACTCATTTGCGGTTGCCGGTGCTTTCATTATTTTCTTTCTAGCCATTGAAATGGTATTGGGCATAACATTATACAAAGATGACGAGCCAGAAAGTGCTTCGATCGTACCTATAGCATTTCCACTTATTGCTGGTGCAGGTACTCTGACTTCATTACTTTCACTACGCGCCGAATATTATGTTGAAAATATCATCGTAGCCATTGTCATTAATGTCATTTTCGTTTATATCGTGTTAAAATCTTCGGTTAAAATCGAGAAAATTCTTGGTGCAACCGGATTGAATATCATAAGAAAGGTTTTTGGCGTAATTTTACTGGCAATAGCGGTAAAACTATTTGCCACTAACATTAATGCATTATTAAATTAACCCAGAGCGCCATGAACAAAACCCTCACCCTTATCTTAATTATTATTGCTTTAGGATTAATTGCCTACAATGTGACCTTGCTAGACTTTAATAATCTATTTGATGGAGATAGTTTAATTGCGGCTATAGGTATTGTGGCCTCATTATGCGCCATTGTACTATTATTGATATTTATGACCGCTAAAAAGATTGAAGAAAAAGTGAAGAAAGGCTAATTCTGAGACTCTATTAAATCTGCCTCTTGTATTTCTAGCGTTTCATTGTTCAGTTCTAAAATCTTACGGAGCATTTTGTCTTCAGAACTTTTAATCTCTGCCGCTAGATTAGGTGAGTACATTTGTTCTGCAATATTTGCCTTTAAATAACGCTTTATTTTCTCGTCTTGGCCATAGAAATCCATCTTTACATTTAGGCTTAAGGCATAATCTACGAACCTTTCAAAGATGATATCGTCAACTTTATAATCGTTCATAAATTCATTTTTCGGGTAGTTCGCAAACCTAGTTCTATCCCTTTCTAGAAAGCGAAAAACAAAATCAGAAAAATAGCCCCTGTTGTCCAAACTTTCCACTCGTTCTTCTTCTAAAGTACCAATGGGCACGAATACATCAGGAATAATACCTCCACCACCATATACTATCTTGCCTTTTGGAGTCTTAAACTTTAAAGAATCCGCTACTTTGATACTATCTACAGAAACCAGTTCGCCGCTATTGTAACGTTCCATAAATTTTTGATAGTAGTCTTTGTGACCCTTATCATATGACTTTTGAATAGAACGCCCCGTTGGTGTATAGTAACGTGAAACCGTTAATCGTACGGCTGATCCATCTCCTAAATCCATCTCACGCTGCACTAGGCCTTTTCCGAATGAACGCCTGCCAACAATAGTTCCGATATCATTATCTTGTAGTGCACCAGCAATAATTTCGCTGGCAGAAGCTGAACGCTCATTAATCAACACATATACTTCCTTATCTTCAAAACTCCCTTTTTTGGTAGCAAACGCTTTGTTTATGCGTCCTTTTTTGTTCTTGGTATATAAAATAAGCTTTCCCTCTTTTAAAAATTCGTCCGCTAATTTTTCAGCTATCCCAAGATATCCGCCAGGATTGTCCCGTAGGTCCAACACCAGTTTTTGCGCACCCTTTCTTTGAAGTCTATTTAAAGCCTTTTTAAACTCATCAAAAGTAGATTCTGCAAATCGGTTTATTTTTATATAGCCCAAATCACTAGATAGCATAAAGTTTGCCTCAACACTTCGAATGGGAACCACACCACGTGTCACATTTACAAAAAAGACCTCGTTTTCAGGCTTTTTAAGCACTTTAAGGCGAACTCTTGTGCCGCGTTCTCCCTTTAGCTTGGCAATTAACTCACTATTCAATATTTGCTTGCCGAAGAGGGTATCCTTATCCGCCATTAAGATTTTATCTCCGGCCTTTATTCCATTAACATCGCTAGGCCCATCTTTAATTGCCCTTACCACGGTTATGGTATCTTTTACTCTCTTAAACTGTATGCCGATACCCACAAAATCACCTTTCATATTTTCGGCAACGGCTTCCATTTCACTTTTTGGTATATAAACCGAATGGGGGTCAAGTTTGCCTAAAATATTGTTCACCGTAACGTCTACAATGCTATCGGTATCAATATCATCTACATACTCATAATCGATATAATCTATTAACCGATTAAGCTTATCTTTTTTTGAATTGGTAGAAAAAAGTTTTTCTGGTGAATCATTAAAGTGGAGTTTACCACCAATGAAGATACCAATGGCAACTGCCAATGCCAATAAAGTGGGCAATATATAACTGTATTTCTTTTTCATAGCTTTTGCCTAAACCATTTCTTCTAAAATGGGCATATGCATGGTTTCGACCCCTGCGCGCTCTAAAAATCGTAGCCCAGAATCGTCTTTATAGGCTTTTTGATACACCACCCTTTTTATACCTGATTGATGAATTAATTTACTGCAATCCCTACACGGCGACAGGGTAATATAAAGCGTGGCTCCTTCACAAGACTGGGTAGAAGCAGCGACCTTTAAAATTGCATTTGCCTCGGCGTGCAGAACGTACCATTTTGTATCACCTTCTTCGTCTTCACAAACATTTTCAAAACCTGTTGGGGTGCCATTATATCCATCAGAAATAATCATCCTATCCTTTACAATAATCGCTCCAACCTGCTTTCGTTGACAATACGATAGTTTGCCCCATTCTTTTGCCATTCTCAAATAGGCCTTATCATACTTTTCTTGCTTGCTCTCCTTCATAAAATTAAATATACCTGCTTTGAAAATGCCTTACAACCTTATTCGCTTAAAATTAACTATTGGTCTAATTAGGAAACGTCTCGATTAACATGGGTATTGTGGCAATAAGAATTAAAATCGATGTAACCCCAATGAAAATAGATTGTTTCACCTTTAACACAGATTGCATAAGATATGCTATAGTCAAAATCATTAAGATGATTATGATTTGAGAGAATTCAATACCTGTAGCAAAACCCAATAATGGTGATAGTTTATGCTCTTCTTCTGCCATTAACATATTAAAATAGTTTGAAAATCCGAAACCATGGATTAACCCGAAAAAAGCAGTTGCAAGACATTGAAAATAGATGCCTGTAACGTGCTCTTTTCTAAATACCCTGAAAAAATTGAGTATAGCCGTTAGCGCTATGGTAACCGGAATTAAAAATTCAATTAACTCAACATCTATCGAGAAAATGCCATACACTGAAAATGCCAAAGAAGTGCAATGTGTAATGGTAAATATTGTGGCCAAAACCAATACGGGTTTCCAACTTTTAAAAGTAAACGGAATTGCCAAGGCGGATAAGAAAAGAATATGGTCATAGGCACTTAAATCTAAAACGTGCTCTAAACCCAATTTTATATAAAACCAAAAATCTTGCATGTCTATTAGTTACAAGTTAAAGTTACAAGCCTTTTGTAGTACCTCGTAGCGGTTTTCTTTGAAAATTTACTATTGCAGATACTATACTGTTTAGAGATTAGCTACTGATTACTGACCCCTAAATTAAACCATCCCTCTTTCTTGTTGAATGACCTCATATGCTTTTTGTACTTCCTTAAATTTTTCTTCGGCGCCCCTTTTAATGGCTTCATTATCGGTTATTACCTTATCAGGGTGGTATTTTTTTGCCATATTTCGATAGGCCTTTTTTACCTCATCGTCTGTTGCAGATCGTTGAATTTCTAAGATTTTATATGCATTATCGGCGGATTTAATAAACATCGCCATAATACTCTCAAAATCGTTCTGCCCCACGCGAAGGTAACCTGCCAATTCCCTTAATTTAGTGACTTCTGGTTGACTAACTTGCCCATCCGCTTGCGCAATTCCAAATAAAAAGTGTATCAATTGCAAACGCACCTCATAGCGTGTTCTTTGATTTAAATAGGAACAAATGCGCTGTGCAGAAACTTCTCTCTTTTTGATGACATCGTTAAATGTTCTAAAAATTGCGTTTGATTTTTCTTTGCCATAGGTGCTCACAAAATACTGCCTTACATAATCGAGCTCTCTTTGACTTACCTGCCCATCAGCTTTTATTACAATGGAACAAAGTGATAAGAGATTCAATTCAAAATCTGCAGGTGAAACCGTTTGTTTGGTAAAATCTCGAAAAACGGTTCTAGCTCCCCCACCTTTATTACTATTTAAATTATCTAAAAAACTACCTATCAGAAAGCCTAAAATAGCACCCGGAAAACGTAAAAAAGAATACCCTATAATGGCTGCAAACCACTTGATCATAAATGAAAAATTGAAATTTCAAATATAGCCCTTTGAATAGTCAAAGACATGTTAAGTCTCACAAAAAAATACGACAAAAAACCTATCTTTGTGAATCTTAAAAAATAGACTATGTATCCTGAGGAATTAGTAAAACCAATGAGAAACGATCTAGCAAGTGCTGGATTCGAAGAATTATATACAAGTGAAGCTGTTGAGAATGCATTAAAAAAAGAAGGTACAACACTAGTAGTTGTAAATTCTGTTTGTGGTTGTGCAGCGGCTAATGCCAGGCCGGCGGCAAAACTAAGTTTGCAAAACGATAAAAAGCCCGATCACATTACTACGGTATTTGCCGGCGTAGATACAGAAGCCGTCAATACGGCAAGAGCGGCAATGGTTCCTTTTCCACCTTCATCACCAAGTATGGCCCTATTTAAAAATGGAGAATTGGTCCATATGATCGAAAGACATCATATTGAAGGTAGACCAGCCGAAATGATTGCTGAAAACTTGACAGAAGCATACAACGAACATTGCTAAGAACAGTTTAAAAACTACTAAAAAAACCATCTCTTTTTTGAGGTGGTTTTTTATTTTTACGCCATGCAAAAGTTGCTCTCATATCCGCTGACCATTCTTTTCTTTCTTTTCTTCGGATTAGCACTTCTCTTCTTTCACCCTATACAGTGGATTTGTTTTAATGTTTTTGGTTACAATGCACATAAAAAAAGTGTAAGTCTTTTGAATAGATGTTTAATGCTTTCCACCAATGTTTTAGGCACTCGATATACCTTTAAAAACAATCAAAATATACCGTTAGATAAGCCCATTATCATTGTTTCTAACCATCAAAGCATGTATGATATTCCACCTATCATATGGCACATGCGAAAGTTTCATCCGAAGTTCGTGAGCAAAAAAGAATTGGGTAAAGGCATCCCCAGTGTTTCATATAATCTCAGGCATGGTGGTTCTGTACTTATTGATAGAAATGATGGAAAGCAGGCCATTACCGAAATAGGAAAGCTGGGCACTTACATAGAAAAATACAATCGCTGCGCCGTTATTTTTCCTGAAGGTACGCGAAGTAGAGATGGCAACCCAAAGCCCTTTAAACCAATGGGGCTAAAAATGTTGCTTAAAAAAGCGCCATCTGCGTTAGTTGTTCCTATAACTATAAACAACTCTTGGAAGTTGTTGCGCTATGGCAAATTTCCGATGGGCATCGGTGCGCACTTAAAATTTAAAGTGCATCCTCCCATAGAAAATAAAGGAAATATTGATGATTTACTTTCAAAAATTGAGCAACAAGTTATAAAAGATATTAAAGTAGATTGATGAACGACTCAGAATTGGTAGAAGAAACCATTGTATTCGTAAAAGAAACTTTAAAAGGTGCGGAAGGCGGACATGATTGGTTTCACGTTCAACGTGTATTCAACAATACCCTACTACTGGCCAAAGAAGAGAATGTAAACATTTTAGTGGTCAGTCTTGCAGCCCTTTTACATGATATTGCGGATCCAAAATTTCATAATGGCGACGAGAGTATAGGGCCACAACGGGCAAAGGATTTTTTAAATTCTTTAAACGTAGAGGGCAAAATAAGTAAGCACGTCATCGATATTATAAAAAACATGTCTTTTAAAAATTCTTTGGATAAAAATAGAAAGTCATTTAATTCAAAAGAGTTACAAGTTGTTCAAGATGCCGATCGATTAGATGCCATTGGTGCCATTGGTATCGCACGTGCATTTAATTATGGAGGGTATAAAAATCGAGAATTATACAACCCCGATATTGCACCAAACTTGAACATGACCAAAGAAGCGTATAAAAAATCTAAGGCGCCAACTATCAATCATTTCTATGAAAAACTCCTTTTATTGAAGGATAAAATGAATACCACTACCGGTAAAAAAATAGCTGAACAACGCCATCAAGTAATGCTTGATTATCTTGAACAATTCTATAAAGAATGGAACGGCCAACTTTAGTATGGCATCTCGCATAATTAAACCTCTTTTTGTATCTTCAAAAAACTCAAATTTAATTATGAAAAAGTATTTTCATCTCTTTAGCCTTCTATTCATTTTCAGCTTCTACAGCAGCATTGCCCAAGACCTTGTTAGTCCTAATTTCTGGAAACTCTCTGATGAAAAGAGTATTGTTTGGGATTTGACCAACGAAGACAGACTGCCGCACAAAGACAATATTGAAATGTCGGGCAGAAAGGTTTCTGCAATTCTTTACTATGAGATTGACGAAGAGAAAAACTTAAGTATTACTAAAGATGTGATTTTTCCGCAGCTTAGAACTTATAACAAATCCAATGAGCCAGATTGGAAAAAGTATCGTGCTTACTTCAGAAAAAAGGTCGGTGAGGATGCGTCTCCAACCATTACCTATAACGAAAAACTCATAATTCCCTCAAAAATAGACTCCATTAAAATTTCTGGGATGCTTACTTTTTATTGTACTCCGGTCAATGGTCTGCAGGTGACCAAAACCCTATATCCGTCAATGGAAAATCGTTATTTGGTAGAAAAATGGGATATTAAAAATATCGATGCCGCAGAAAAAGAAGTGTTTTTTACCAACTATTCGCTTCAGCAAAAAGAATTGGGTTACAAGGGCATCTACCGCCATGAGGTTTACAGTGACGCGACTGACAAAAGAACAATAGCGCCCAATGAGTCTTATAGCTTTCCGGTTTACTATGGCGCTACTTTAAAAGAAGAAAAAGCTTCAGATTTTGACTTTAATAGCGCCCTAATGCAACGAAAGCAATTTTTAAAAGAGCTTCAAAGCAACTTAGTTTTAAACACACCTGACGCGGTCATTAACACACTATTCTATTTTTCAAAAATACGAGCTTCAGAAAGTATTTTTGATTCTTCAATGGGGCTAGTACATTCACCAGGGGGCGGAAATTATTATACCGGTATCTGGGCGAATGATCAAGTAGAGTATAGTGGGCCCTTTTTTCCTTATTTAGGGTATGAAAATGCTAGTACGGCCGCATTTAATACGTATAAAAAATTCTTGGAAAACATTCCGACAGAAGATACCCATATTCCTTATGCGTTCGAAGTTGACGGCATATTTCCAATGAAACATTTAGATCGTGGCGACGCCGCTATGATCGCTTATGGCACATCGTTATATCTGCTTTCGATCGGTGATATGGAGCAATCTAAAAAGTTATGGCCATTGATAGAGTGGTCTATCGAATATTGCCATAAAATGCGAAACGCCGCAGGTGCCGTACAATCAGAATCTGATGAAATGGAAGGACGAATAGAAACTGGCACTGCCAACCTATCTACTTCAACATTATATTATGGCGGACTAAAATATGCCTCAAGACTTGCCAAAGAACTAAAACTGGCTAAAGCAGCCGCTTTGTATGCTACCAGGGCAAATGAAATGGAGGCTGTTATCGAAAACTATTTTGGAAGCACCATGGAAGGTCTAGAAACCTATAAATATTTTGAAGAAAATACCTTATTGCGCCATTGGATATGCCTGCCTTTAACAATGGGCATCGATAAAAGAAAAGAGGGTACACTTGCAGCACTTTTTGAAAAGCTCTGGACGAAAAACGGCATCTTGGTAGAACTGAATCCTGAAGTGCCGGTCGAAGATGCTATTTTTTGGGATAGGGCAACCCTCTATGCCCTTAGAGGCGCTATGCGAGTTGGTGAAGTTGACCTTGCTTATAATAAACTAAAAAGTTACTCTCAAAAAAGGCTTTTGGGCGATCATGTACCTTATGCCATTGAAGCTTATCCAGAAAATAATATGAAGCACTTATCAGCTGAAAGTGCCCTTTACTGTAGAATTATTACCGAAGGTTTGTTGGGTATAGAACCCATGGGTTTTAATAAAACACAACTATCACCAAGTTTACCAGATGGTTGGGACTTTTTATCTCTTAAAAACGTATTTATAGCCGGAGCACCCATGGATATTTCTATTAATCGAAGAAAAGGAAAGTTACTTGTTAGGGTCGAAAATAAAGGCCAAGTGCTCTTAAATAAAACTATTAAAATTGGCGCATCTACCCTTGTAAACCACGGCTTATGAGTAAGCTATTCCTATACCTTCCTTATTTTTTTTCTTAAGTGCTTTTTGACCAGTTCGTTTTTGCTTAAGCGGATAGCTTTCTGCAAATGCTCTTGGTGGGCTTTATCATTCTCTAATTGAAAAAACAAATCCGCTTTTATCGCATAAAAAAGACTATTTGAACCAAAATTCGTTTTCTCTTCTAAGACTTCAAGCACCGTTAAGGCCTTTTTAGCTCCATATACTTTTGCATAAGGTACAATTCTATTCAAGGCTGCAATTGGGGAAAACTGTTGTTTTAATTGTAGGTCATATAAATAAAGAATGCTTTTCCAATCCGTTTTTTCAAAGGTCTTGGCCGAACAATGGTAATAAGAGACTGCAGCCTCTAAGTGATAATTAGAAGGCAATCTGTCTAAAGTACCCGAATTCTCTAAGTGATATTCGGCAATTTTAATCAGCTCTTTAGAGTATTTAGAACGGTCATGAAACTCTAGGGAAACCAAATCACCATTTTCATCTAAGCGTGAATCAAAACGAGCGGCGTGAAAACACATCAAGGCAATAAGGGCCTCTAGATTCGGATGTCTGCAATATTTATTTTCTCTTAAAAGAAGGGCCAGTCTTAAAGACTCATAACAAATATCTTGTTTTACCATTTGAGACCCAGTGGTTGTCGCATAGCCTTCACTAAATAATAAGTAAATTACACGTAAGACAACAAAAAGTCTTGACTGTAAGCCCATTTGAATTGGTATCTGCAAAAACTGCACTTTATTCTTGAATTTTTTTTTGGCTCTGGTAAAAGATTTGGCAACGGTTTCTTCCTTTTTAAGCAGTGCCTCTGCAAGCTCTTTATTGCTAAAACCACCTATTAGTTTTAAACTTAAAATAAGTTGATGTTCTTCTGATAATGCTGGGTGGCAACAGGCGAATATCATTTTAAGTTGACTATCGGTCAACTCATCTTTTGTTGCCAACTCTACTCGCGAACCTGCGGCTTCTGCTGTTTTTGAGTCTTCTAGATAGCTCATTTTCTTATCTCTTCGCAGGCCATCGATTAGAGCATTATTAGCTACTCTAAATAGCCATGCCGTAGGTTTGTCAGGAATATCTTTAAAGGCCCACAAGCGCATGGCCTTTATAAATGCGTCTTGTATGGCATCTTCAATTTTTTCTAAATAAGCAACGCCATACTTACTGGTCAATAGAGCTATAACCTTACCATATTCGTTTCTAAAAAGGTGTTCTACGGTATCAGTTGCTTTTTTGTTTTGCATAGGATATAAAAAAGCCTGATGAACATCAGGCCTTTATCTATTTTGATTTTAGTGTTGGTCCATTGAAAGTATTTCACGCACCTCAACATTACTGCCCTCATAATCGAAAATGGGGCATCCTTTAGAAATTTCTACCGCTTCATCCATATCCTTTGCGGAAACTATTAAATACCCTCCAACAAGCTCAGCCCCTTCTGCAAATGGTCCGTTAGTCACCAATTCTCCCCTATTGTGAACTACTTTTCCATCCTCGGCCAAGGGGAGTCCGTCTAATAATTGGCCTTTTTCTTGCAACTTTCCCATCCATGCCCCCCATACTTGCATATGTGCTTGTTTTTCTTCTTGTGACAATTTCCCATAAGCATCATCGCCACCTCTAAATAAATACAAAAAATTACTCATCGTTTTACATTTTGTGTCCACTTCAAGCGGACTGATTTTACGTTGTTTTCATTAGCATGACGAAAACACATCTAGACATTGGACAACCATTTATAAATTTATTTAAAATAATTTCATTTGCCCATCTTTAAACTGTTCGTGCAAATCGGTTCTTAACTTCGGGAATTCCTTATCTGAAAAATACTTTTGCCTAGCCAGTTTGGCCATATCATGAATTTGTGAAGCTATTTTGCCTTCCCCTCTATTTCTTAACCCAAACCGACTATCATTTAAAGACCCTCCGTGACAATCTTGAATTGAATGCAATACCTTTTTGGCACGGTCTGGCATAGCTTTTTCTATCCAATCCGTAAAGATCTGTCCAATCGCACCATTTAAACGGACTACGGTAAACCCAAAAGATAAAGCGCCATGGTCAGCAACAGTTTGTGCCAACTTTAAAAGCTCGTGACTATTGATACCCGGTATCATTGGGGCTAGCATTGCATTTACAGGAATACCATTCTCAGCTAAAACCTTAACTGTTTTTAAGCGTTTGGCTATTGTTGTGGTACGAGGTTCTAAAAGACGTCTAGTTTCCTCGGATAAGGAAGTAATGGAAACATTGACACCTACCAAACCATTTTTGGAAAGCGCTTTCAAAATATCCAAATCCCTTAATATCAAAGCATTTTTAGTAATAATCCCAACAGGATGGCGGTACTTTAAAAAAACCGCTAAGCACTTTCTTGTAATCTCAAATTGCCGTTCCGCAGGTTGATAACAATCTGTATTACCTGAAAGCACAATGGTAGCGGCCTTCCATTTTTTGCTTTTCAACTTTTCTTCCAAAAGTTCAGGAGCCGCCTTTTTAATAAGAATCTTACGTTCAAAATCGAGCCCGGCGCTATAACCCCAATACTCATGTGCATTGCGTGCATAACAATAAATACAACCGTGTTCACAACCCTGATAGGGATTCATCGAAAACTGCATGCCAACATCGGGGCTGGTAACCTTATTGACAATAGTTTTGGGAAAAATCGGAATATATTGGGTGCGATTAGTATCAGCTTCTTCACCTTCAAGTCTACAAAACTCCAAGAAATCGTCTCGCTGCTCATAAATATGATTGAGAAACTTGTTGGGCGTGTTTTGTTGCGCACCCCTACCCTTAAGATATGGCGATTGTTTCAATTTAGGATTTATTCCAAATTTATGGAATTATTCCTATTTTAGATGTTAAATAATCTTATTTAAAAACAACTTCGACCAACTGTTTTTTGTTACCTCTTTTGGCATAGAACAGAAGTTGGTCTTTAGCAGAATCGATTAGTGGTTTAGACACCATTAAAGGCAGTCTGGCCTCTTCATCGCCGATGACCTTTTCATAATCAAGTTTCCCTGATTCATCCAAAGAAATTAAAAATACATTTCTATTTCTGCTCAAGCCCTGTTTAAAGATTAAACGTTCTCCGTTAATAAGTTGCGGATTTTCGGCAGCGGTACAAATAAAGAAATAGGTCTTGCCATCTTTACTATACGAACTGTACGAGGCATAGGCCCCGTCGCCTTGCGTAACTTCGGCCTTATTAATATTTCTTGTCCATATCAAATCGCCGTCCATATCCAATTTGGCACTTACGATATCATTGTGGTGAAAACGCTCTACTTTCATACGTTGTCCGGCCCCGGTGACCTGTAGACTGCTGGTTACAAAATATTCTTCTGCATTAAAAAGAATGTCATTTTCATCGGTAACATTCACGCTTTTAAATATGAGGTTTTTGATTACTTTATCTTCTTCTCTACCAAATTTATCTTCCATAAATTGTTCGGAAAAGGGATGGTATTTTTTAGATGTAATGGCAAGGGAGCTCGGGTTTATATCAAAATATGATACCCCATTATAACGATTATCTTTTCTATCGGCATAAAACCCTACACATAGCAACCTATTGTCATCAATGATTGGATATAAACCCTCAGAATACTTACCGGGGTCATCAAAAGACTGTGTTTTCGCAACACCCCCTGAAATTTTTATGAGTTCATATTGAAACTTACGCTCGTCGACCTGAAAACGCTTCTTTTTAAAATAAGCTTTTCCAACAATAAAGGTTTCTTCTAAATTATTAGACAATGCAATCTGCTCAAAGGCATAGTTCTTCTCTTCTACTTCTGCTGAAAAATCTTGCTCCCATTTTTTAGTCAAATTGGTATCGAACAAATGAATGGTATGTTGATTCTTTTTGCCTTTAATATGATGTGTGCTTATAATAAAGCCCGTCTTCTCAGGATTAAAAAGCAGGGTAGTAGAAAATCCGTTTTTAAAGTTTCGGTTGTAATAATTTCTGCCAAATGCCCCTTCAACTGCAGGCGTCTTAAACTCTAAAAGATTTGTTGTCTTAAAATTATAGTTCACCAAATTCGAAGTGTGAGCAGTGTATCTGTACATACCGCGTTCAAAATCATAGGTCAAAAAGATAAGATTCAGTTGGCCATTTTTTGTGAAACCGTCTACGAACTGCATTCCTTTCAACTTGTAATTGTATTCAGAAACCAATTCTAGATCCTTATCGTAATGTTCAATAAAATAGCCTTTCGGCTTTAAGATAAGACCTTGAAAATAGGCCCTGACCAAAATATAGCCTCCATCACCATCATCGTCAATGGTTACCAGGTTTGAATACCGATACCTATCATTGTACTTCTCACTAAAATCATAAGAAACAGGCATTTTCTGCGCAAAAGATTGCAGTCCTATTGCCAATACACATACTAGAAGTAGTCTTGTAATCATAAAAGTAGCTTTGGTTATACCAAGGCTATGAACCAGGAAAATTGGCTTTTCGCTTTTCTAAAAAGGCCGTAGTGCCTTCTTTAAAATCTTTGGTGCCGAAACACCCTCCAAAAGCATCAATCTCAACGGCATAGCCATTCTTATCATAGCTATAACCTGCATTTACCGCTTTTATTGCCTGTTTTATGGCAACTGAAGAGTTATTCGATATCTTGCTCGCTAGCTTTTGACAAAGGGGCAATAACTCTTCTTGGGCGACCACATAATTAACCAGGCCGCAATCTAGTGCTTTTTGGGCGTCAAGCATGCCTGCGGTCATGATAAGTTCCATCGCTTTTCCTTTGCCTACTAATTGTGGCAAACGTTGCGTACCGCCATAGCCAGGTATCACCCCTAAAGAAACTTCTGGCAAACCCATTTTTGCATTGTCAGTGGCCACTCTAAAATGGCAGGCCATGGCCAATTCCAGACCTCCTCCAAGAGCAAACCCATTAACGGCGGCGATAACCGGAGTACTTAAGTTCTCAATGAGGTCAAATAGAATTTCCTGTCCTTTAGCCGCCAATTTTCCGCCTTCCTTCACCGAAAAATGGGCGAATTCTGAAATATCCGCTCCGGCGACAAAGGCTTTTTCGCCACTACCAGTAATGATAATCGTCTTTATTTCAGCATCCGCATTTAGCTCTTTAAATGCTTCATGAAGCTCATATATGGTGTCTTTATTAAGCGCATTCAACTTCTTAGGCCGGTCTATGGTGATAACGGCAATCTTATTTTCTTCTTCTATATAGATGTTTTCGTAATTCATTAATTGGATGTTAGCTGTTGATATTAGATAAAATTAACCATTCAAGTTTCAAATGACAAAACCATTGTAGAAGTTGTCTATAAAACCATTTTTGAAAACTGATCGCTATTCTTTTGGAAATTTTACCGTAAAGACCGTTCCCTTGCCTTCTTGAGATGTAAAGTCAATAGAACCGCTATAATTCTCAACAATATTTTTTACCATTCCTAATCCAAGGCCCATACCGCTGGATTTTGTAGTGAACTTCGGTTCAAAAATCTTTTCTTTAAACTCATCTGCGATACCTACACCATTATCTGCAACAGATATTTTTATTTGATTTTCTTCAGAAGCGACCGTCACCAAAATACGGGGATTCTCTACTTCAGGGACAGCCTGTATCGCATTTTTGACCAAGTTTGTAATAACACGTATCAGCTGTGTACGATCCAACTTGGCAATTAAGGCTTCATCTTCAGCGATAAAATGTATATAGGGTTCATGAAAAATATCTAAGGCCAATTTTGAAACCTTTACCACGTTCAGGGTCTCTTTTTGCTGTGCTGGCATATCAGCGAAGTTCGAAAATGCCGAAGCAATATTGCTCATGGTATCGATTTGTTGCACCAAGGTTTTAGAGAACTCTTTCATTTTTCGCTCGGCATTGGGATCTTCAGGGTCAAATTTTCGTTCAAAGCTCTGTACCGTAAGTCGCATAGGTGTTAGCGGATTTTTAATCTCATGAGCTACCTGTTTGGCCATTTCACGCCATGCCTGTTCACGCTCACTTCTCGCCAATTTTGCCGCACTTTGTTCTAATTCATCTATCATGGCATTATAAGCATCTACCAACTTGCCTATCTCTTCACTAGGGTCTTCAATTATGATTTTTTCGTTACGCCTGTTCAAATTGGTTTGCCCCATCTTATCAGAAATGGTCTGTAGTGACCTGGTAATATATTTTGAAATAAAATAGGCCAATAGAATTGCTGATAACAACATGACCAAATACACCCCCCCCAAGCGCATTAAAAACTCCCTTAGTTCCATATCATTAAACGAATTATCCTCAAAATATGGAAGGTTCATAATGCCAATGGGCTTAAACTTAGGGTCGGTTATATAATTATAAGATGCTTGGTACTTATCTCCTGCCGTGCGTTTCTTTTCTACATAACGTTTATTAGTACTGGCCAATAAATTGTTCAATACATCGGCATCTAAACAATTTGCCACCGAATCGGCTTCAAAGGCAGGTTTGGAGCTTTTTATAAGTGTTCCCTCTAAATCATAAATATTGAAGTTTACATTTTGAACGTCCGAGATTTTATAAATCTCATGTCTGAAAATAAACTCTAGATTCTCCGTTTTTGGTTCAAAGGTGGTTTCTTTTAAAACATAATTGATACTCTGTAGTATCTGTTCTTCTTTACGTTCCAACCTATTTTGATGGTAATCTTTTGATTGTTCACGATACTGATAAATGGTCACCCCAGCGATGAGTACAGATGCAATTAGCACCAACAAAATCATGGTAAAAAAGATACGAGACCGTAAGGATAGTTTTTTGAACAAGTAAGACCTAATTTGGATTTAAAGTTAGCAATAATCAAGCCAATTAAAATACACGTTCAAGAATCAAATGTAAATACAATGATAAGAGCTTTCTTAGGTTTGAACTTGAACTTTGCGCCAATACCTTTTTTAGGCTTCAGGGTTTTTATCTCGAATACGTTTGTACAAACGAATACCCAGCATTAATAAAATACCCAAAAGAATGATCCCCAAGACTCCATAGATCCAATTCACGGCACTTTTTAAAATTACAAGAAACACGACAGCGAAAAGAATTAATGTAGCACCTTCGTTCCAGATGCGCATAAAGTTGGAAGAGTACTTCACCTCATCGCGTTGTAATTCGCTAAAAATCTGGTGACATTTAAAATGATAGGCAATCAGTAAAACCACAAAACCCAGTTTTACCTGCATCCATGGTTGATACACTAGGGCTGTTTGTAGGTGCAATAACCATAGTGCAAAAAACACACATAAAATTGCTGAAGGCCAAGTAATGATAAACCATAATCTTTTGGTCATCAGTTTTAACTGCTTGGTCAAAATCTCTTTTTCAGGCGATGGTTTTGCATTGGCCTCAATATGATAAATAAACAAACGTGGAATATAAAAAAGCCCCGCAAACCATGTAATCACAAAGATTAGGTGAAGGGATTTTATGTAGTTGTATAATTCCATTTTTTAAGGTACATCAATGTTAGTTCATGGTAAATTTAATCAACAAAAAACCATCGGCCAATAAGCATCGACTTAATACTTCTCCACTCCGCTCGAAGTGACGGTAATTTGCTCATTTTCTTTAATTAAAGTGGGCGCACACCATATTTAGCCCATCGAAACATCGTAAATAAGTCTCTACTGGGCCTGTCTTGAGTATCGCAAAAAGAATCGAAATGACAGGTAACTAGAAAAATACTAATTCTCAAGGCCAAAGCCTTAGCTCCTTACAACCTAATAGCTCCAATACCAGCATCCCATAATTTTTTGTTATAAGCTGGAATTGCCTCATTCTTTAACACTTTCGCCTTACTTTTTAAAACCGCCCATTGCGCATCGAGTTCTTTTTTTCTGTCTTTTGAGGGCTGGTTTACACGCGGAATCGCACTATTGGTAGCATCGATTAAAAACAGATACTCGGCTGTGAATTTATTGGGAAAGTTCTCTACATCATCGTAAGCTTTTGACTTTCGCTGAATCATATCTTTATCCCAAGCATCCAAATCTTTTACCAATTTTTCCCCTTCTGTTTTAAGAGTGGCATCTTTGACATCTTTCAAAACTTCTTTTAGCTGCCCTTGAACCTTGTATAGGGAATTTACGGTATTATGCATTTCAGTTAAACGCCCTTCCATATCGGTCATAAAAGTATGGTATTCAGCGTACTGCTCTGGGGTAGTACGATAGGTTGGCATTGCAACTATTTTCCCGTCAACTGATTTGGTCGTTGTTCCAGCTTTAAGTTGAATGGTGTAGTTGCCCGGAGGTACCACATGACCACTAAAACGAGACTCTATGTATGCCCCGGGGATTCCTGGTAAAATAGGTGTTTTCATATCCCATACAAATCGGTTCAATCCTTCTTTTTTTGAAAGCGTTGGGGCTCTTCGAGGTCCACCACCGTTGTGGGCCACATAGTCTTTGTCTTTTTCAGATGAAAAACTACGCACCACATTACCCGAAGCATCCAAAATGTCCATGGTAAGTATTATTGAATCATTCAGTTTGGGCAGTTCATAATGAATAACCAGTCCATTGGCAGGATTAACTCCCGATAAGGTGCTCGTGCCTTTAAAACTGGTAATATCACCATTCATTGGGCTATACCATGAACCGTTCATGGCATCATTGGGCTTGTAAAGTTTCATCCTTTTTTCAACGGGCTTGTATTGGGCCAATATGTTTAAGTCGTCCAATATCCAAAAGGCCCTTCCGGATGTTGCCACGATTAAATCCCCATCATGAATTTTAATATCCGTAATCGGTGTTTTGGGTAAGTTCAATTGAAAGGGTTTCCAAGTCTTGCCACCATTCCAAGATAGATATAGCCCTTTCTCGGTGCCTGCATAAAGTAAATCTTTTCGGTTTGGGTCTTCTCGAACCACCCTTGTAAAAGCTCCATAAGGAATTCCAGAATTGATACTCGTCCATGTTTTTCCGTAGTCCGTGCTCTTGTAAATAGCAGGTGTATGGTCATTGAATTTATACTTGGTGGTAGCGATATAAACCGTGGCTTTATTATGTGGAGAAACTTCTATTGCGTTCACTAAAGATTCGCCCAAGTTCTTCGGTGTGATATTTTGCCAGCTTTCCCCATTGTCTTTTGTAATATGCACATAACCGTCATCGCTCCCTGTGTAAAAAACACCGGCTTCGTGTTGAGATTCCAATACATAGGCCAAGGTTCCATAGTTCTCGGCACCAACAGCTTCGTTGGTATACGGACCTCCGCCATTACCTTGTTTGGCATCGATATCACGCGTTAAATCTGGTGACATCTCTTCCCAAGTAACACCCATATCACGCGTTCTTAACAATAACTGTGCACCATGATAAAAGGTATTTTCTTCGTGCTGCGAACGTAGGGTCGGAGCATTCCAATTGTACAGATATTTCATGTTACGTGCCTCCTTACCTAGGTATTGAATAGGTGCTGCCATTACTTGTGTTGAAGCTTTTGATTCCATATCAAGCACATCAATAGTACCTAAATAACTACCCCCCATTACATATCTAGGGTTGTCAGGGTCAAAAGCTAAAAACGCACTTTCACCACCTGCCGAAGGACTAAAATCCGACATGGTAATACCACCTCTTCCGACGGACATATTGGCTATCATAGCAGAAGAATAGTCTTGTTGACCCGCATAAATGTTATATGGAAAAAGGTTGTCCGTATTGATACGATAAAATTGGCCGGTGGGCATATTGGTCTGGGATGACCACGTTTTTCCGAAGTCGAAAGTCACTGCAGCGCCCCCATCATTGGCGATGACCATATTCAAAGAATTCTTAGGATTAATCCACAAATCGTGATAATCACCATGGGTACCTGTAATACGTTCCCAATTTTTGCCTCCATCCAAAGAACGTAAAGCCGGAGCACTTAAAACATATACAATATCGTCATCTTGGGGGTCAGTAAACACCTCAATATAATACCAAGCGCGTTGAGTCAGTCGGTTATCTCCGCTAACCATACTCCAGGTTTTACCAGCATTGTTAGATACGAAAAGTCCACCTTTATCTTTATTGGTATCACTCTCGATCAGGGCATACACCTTATCAGAATTCGCGGGACTCACGGAAATCGCCATTTTACCTTTTTCTTTTGGTAATCCTTCCGTCATTTCTGTCCAAGTTTCACCTGCATCGGTAGATTTGTATAGTCCGCTACCTTCGCCGCCGCTAATCACCATATGAGGCTTGCGTTGATGTTCCCACATGGCGGCATACATAATTTCAGGGTAATTGGCATCCATCGAAAGTTCTGCCGCACCTGTCAATTCATTCACAAAAAGGATTTTCTTCCATGTTTTTCCGCCATCAGTAGATTTGTAAATACCACGTTCTTTATTAGGTCCATACAATTGCCCTTGTGCAGCAACATAAACGATATCAGGATTGGTCGGGTGAATTATAATTCGTGAAATATGCTGCGTTTCCTTCAATCCCATATGCTTCCAGGTCTTACCTGCATCGGTAGATTTATATACCCCATCTCCATAAGAAGTCATTACTCCACGCGGCGCATGCTCCCCCATTCCTACATAAACAATATTGGTATTGTAGGTTGAAACCGCAACTGCTCCTACAGAGCCCATTTCAAAGAAACCGTCCGAAATGTTCTTCCAACGCTGTCCAGCATCTTCGGTTTTCCATAATCCACCTCCTGTGGTGCCCATGTAATAAATCATAGGTTGCCCAACCACTCCTGAAGCAGAAACTGAACGACCTCCCCGAAACGGACCAATATTTCGGAACTTTAAAGGCTTAAAATAATCTTCCGCCGTTTGCGCAAAGCTTATTGTAGTGGTCAGAAGAATAAGCAGAAGGAGTTGGATATTGTTTTTCATTTTGGATTTATAGGTGTTTTTATATCTTTTATGTTTCTAAGGTCTCGACTCCGCTCGACCTGACAGTAGAACTAAGTTCCTAATTACTAAACAGTCACTTCGAGCGAAGTCGAGAAGCTTAGGGGTATACATTTAATTTTTATCTAAGTCTTTATTTTTAGAATGACTCTCATTCTTACATTCTGCAAGTAAAGGCAGTATATCATAATCCTTATTCGCCAAAGCTAATTTCTTGGCCCGGCTCCATTTTTAATCTTGTTTTCAAAAACTTCAGCTTGTGCAAATTGCATAAATTCTTGATGCCATATCAACTTTACCAGTCTTCTTTTTGAAGTAAAGGAGTTATCGTTCAGTCCGGAATTATGTTCCTTAAGTCTTCTTTCTATATTATTTGTAAGACCAATATAAATTGATTCATCTGAGCACTCGACCATATAAACATAATAGAACTTCATATTTATGTACCACCTGCAAAACCTGTCATACCGAGCGGGGCCGAGATGCCGGTTTTGGTGATTTGAACCCTTACTTCTCGACTCCGCTCGAAGTGACGGCACTTTTCTAATTTTCTATTCTTCTACGGACAAATACTCCAAATTCAAGGCATTAAACTGAGCGTTGAATTCTTTCATTTCTTTATCCACCAAAGCATCAAAGGCATCCAATTGGGTGTTTATCTTCGCAGTCATTTCATTTTTAACTGCGATGTCTTGTTCCGTAGGAGGGAAATCGTCAATAGATACCAAACTGTTCAAATGTGCCAATTTATTGGTCAGTTTAATCGGGAAGTTCAACGGATCTTGATTACTCCTATTTTTGGTTTGATACAAGGCCTTTTCTATTTCTTCAAAACCTTCTTTCATTTTCTTCGCTTTTTCCACTAATGCTTTGGTAGCCTCATTATCCTTATACTGTTTTGAAAATGCATCTAATTTCTCATTGATTTTACGAATCTTTTTGATGGATTGATGGGCCTTGTCCACAGTTTCGTTGATGCTGGATATAAAATCATACTGCTTCTGCATATCGGCTACCGAAACCTCAGCGCGAGGGTCGGGTAGAATTTTGAAGGTCTCACTTTGCGTTGTTCCATTCACATTTAAATGGACTTTATAACTTCCAGGAACTGCTTTCGCCCCATTTAAATTGGCCCACCAAAGTATCATTCCCTTTAAACGTTCTGCACCCTTACCGCGGGTATCCCAAACATGGGTATTTCCGCCCTTTTCAACCTTCAACTTATTCTTTTTTTCCTTGGCAAAAGTGCTGAAATTACCTAGGGTATCTCCTACCATAGAGGTATAAGTAAGACTGATGCTGTCTTTTTCATTCTTATCTCTTAGATAAAAATGGGTAACCACCCCATTAGGATGGTTTTGCCCAGATGTTAAACTTGGTTTGCTAGACGCCCTACCTTTTGTTCTATACGAATCTTTAGGAGCGAACAATTTCATTGAAGTGCCTTTATCCGAGGCATTTAATTGATGTAATACGGTTAAATCATCCAAAACCCAGACACTACGCCCTTGAGTCGCCACCACGAGATTATTGTCTTTTAAAGCCAAATCTGTAATAGGCACAATGGGTAAATTCAACTGGAATTTCTCCCATTTGGCACCATCATTAAAAGAGACATACATTCCCGTTTCGGTACCGGCATACAACAATCCTTTTTGTTTAGGGTCTTCGCGAAGCACACGCGTAAAATGTTCGCTTTCGATACCATTGGTAATTTTTGACCAGGTTTTTCCAAAGTCGGTAGTTTTGTATAAATAGGGGGCGAAATCTCCCAGTTTATATCGCGTGGCCGCTACATAGCAGGTGCCCTCATCAAAAGCGGAAGGCTCGATACTATTGATCATGCTCCACTCGGGCATGTTAGGTGGGGTAATATTCTCCCAATTTTGACCACCGTCTTTGGTGATGTGTATTAAACCGTCATCACTACCTACCCAAAGTAAACCTTCTTTCAGCGGACTTTCATTCGCGGCAAAAATGGTACAATAGTACTCTACACTAGTGTTATCTTGAGTTATTGGTCCACCTGAACTTACCAGTTTGTCTGGGTCGTTTCTTGTTAAATCCCCACTAAGCAACTTCCAGCTTTGCCCTTCATTTTCAGTAACGTGTACATGATTTGAAAACGTATATAATTTTTTCGGATTATGACGACTAAAAATAATGGGGAAGTTCCACTGAAAACGATATTTCATCGCTTCGGCTCCTGCACCCATCGGATTGTCTGGCCATACATTGATACCGCGAACGGTATTGTTCTTATGATTCACCCGTGTTAAGAATCCATCATAACTACCACCATACACAATATCGTTATCCGTTGGGTCTACCGCAATATGGGCACTCTCACCCCCGGCCGTAGGTTCCCAATCATTTTCACCAATACTTCCCCCATCTGACCGGTGCTTTACCCGTATGGTTGAATTATCTTGCTGTGCCACATAAATCCGATACGGAAAAGCGTTATCCGTTGTAACCCGATAAAACTGTGCCGTAGGTTGATTGTAGTAGGTGCTCCACGTTTCACCACCATCATAGGTGACTTGTGCGCCACCATCATCACCAATAATCATGCGTTCGCTATTTTCTGGGGCAATCCATAAATCATGATGGTCACCGTGTGGCGCATTAAAGGTGCTAAAGGTTTTACCGCCATCAGAACTTTTATGATAACGAACATTCAACACATATACCACATCTTCATCTTCAGTATCGGCATATAAACGGGTATAGTACCAAGCTCGCTGGCGTAATTTACGCTCACTGTTGACCTGTGTCCATTTTTTACCGCCGTCATCTGAGCGATACAAACCTCCTTTATCTTTATTCTCTACTATTGCCCAGACCCGTTCACTATTTTTTGGGGAAACCGTTACCCCGATAATTCCTAAAGTACCTTCAGGGAAACCTTCATTTTTAGAAATCTCCTTCCAGGTCTCGCCATTATCACTGCTCTTCCATAACGCTGAACCATCACCACCGCTACTAAGCGAATATGGGGTTCTTTGCGCCCTCCACGTAGAAGCATATAAAATACGCGGATTGTTTGGGTCAAAGGTTAAATCTACTGCCCCAGCCTGGTCGTTCACAAAAAGCTTTTTATTCCAAGTTTTACCTCCATCGGTACTTTTATAGATGCCTCTTTCTTGAGTGGGTTTATAGATATTACCCAATACTGCTGCATAAACCGTATTGTGGTCCGTTGGATGAATACGGATACGCGGTACATGGCGGCTATTTTTTAGCCCTGCCGATGTCCAAGTTTTACCGGCATCTTCGGTTTTCCATATTCCGTAACCACTTGACACGTTACCACGAAGGGTCTTTTCACCACCACCCACATAAATCACATTGGGGTCGCTTTTGGCAACCTCAACGGCCCCGATACTACCACCAAAATAGCCATCGGAGATATTCTCCCAGGTACGTCCACCATTTAGGGTTTTCCAAACACCGCCACCTGTAGATCCCATATAAAATAAGTTGGGTTCGCCAGGCACTCCGGTTACGGCAGCGGAACGGCCACCACGGAACGGACCTACCAAACGGTACTCCATGCTGGAATATAATTCTGAAGGAATTGAAGGCGCGGCCTTTTGGGTTTTACTTCTTCTTTGTGCGTCTGTAGAAATTGTAGAAAGTGAAAGCGCAAGCAATAGTACGCCGGCTTTGGAAAGCAAGTATTTCATTTGTGTTCTTTTTGGTTGGCAAGTTGCAAAAGCTGTTACCCTATCGGGTGTAATCGATAAAGTTACCGAGGCAAAACACCAGGTTGAATTAGTCTTTTTAAAAGTAAGCAAAGTATGAGAATAAAAAAAGGTCAATAGAACAACTATTTAAGCTGTTTCCATCGACCTTGTTTACGATGCTATTGCTATGACACTTACTTCAACCCTAGCTCTTTTTTACGTTGTTGCAGCAAAGCATACACATCAAGCTTTTGCCCTTCTTTAATGGTTTCGTCAACCGTTAAAAGCACATATCTTTTAAGTCCGTTTCTAAATAAAAGCTCTTGTCCAATTTTTAAATCTACCCCACTAGATGAATTTGGCGATAGGTTCGGATTCATCACATTAGGAATAATCAATGGAATAGGTTTGTTGCTAGGATTCACCAAAGTAAAACTAACCCTGTCTTCGTTGGTGTTTTTTGGTTTAAGTTTTACATCGGTATTGAGCATTTTTATTGCTAGTTTTCCCAGTTTTTTAGAGTTGTTGGTAAATACAATTTTGCTTCCTTGCTCTACGATTACCTCGACCCTACCCAGCGGTCCTAGTCCAAAACCACGAACGAATTCCCCTGTCTCTTTGTTTTGAACCTCTACGTCTATTTGGGCCCCAGTATTATTTTTAAGCTGCAGCTCGTACATCTTATAGTTTGGATAATCCAATTCTATTGATGAACCAGAAGCTACTTCCACATTAGACTTTTGTGCCCATAAAACAGACACCACCATTAAAAATACTACGACACTAAAGATTATTGTTTTTCTCATGATTATTTGTTTTTGAGATTACTACTGCAACAAATTTGAGAAAGTAGTTTTCTGTGGACGACTTAAATAAAAAAGAGACGTCTCATACGATTTGAGACGCTAATTTTTGATGGAATTCAGGTATTCCGTTGGGGTAAGTTTCACCGCTTTTTTAAAGACACGGTTAAAGGTCGCTTTGCTGTTAAAACCACATTCAAAAGCAATACCCACCAATGAAAACTGTTCGTGAGCGCCGCTTTGCAGGCGCTGCTGAAACTCCGTGATTCTAAACTGATTGACAAAGTCATTAAAATTCATGCCAAAACCTTGGTTGATGACCTCCGAAACTTCACCTCTGTTCAGGTTGGTCTTTTCAGCCAACTGCTTTAGGTTAAGTTCGGGGTCTAAAAAAATCTTTTCTTCCTTAAAAAGGGTGTCGATGTTCTCTTTTTGCTCCAATAAGTCACGGTCCAATACTTTCGTTGTAGATGCCGAATCCATGAACGTCCTGTTATAAGGTTTTTCAAAGTCTTTTAAAAAATTGAAATCGGTAAAATAGCCTTTCACTCCAAAATATAACAGCGCAATGGCGGAAAAGAATTGTATCCACCATTTTTGGGTCCAACTCATCTCCACAATATACTCGTCTACAAAAACCTGTACCAAGCCATAGATAAAAATAGCCGTATAGATTAGGAGAAAATTACGTATCCATAGCAGTTCTTTATTGGCCGTATTTGAGAAAAACTGTTGAATTTCCTCTTTGTACGTAAGGTATAACTGAAATGAAAAGGCCAAATACAACAGCATTTGTGCAGAACCAAAAAAGGTTACTAAAGGGTTTAGGTAGGGCCATTGAAAATTCTCAACCAAATACCCGTTCTGGTTATCCTCAAAACCAGGTTGCTGGGCATCATATCCATAAATAACCGCTTTGGCCAGAAAAAACAATAACCAAGGCAAAAAATGCCAAAAGTGTTTTTTTAATAACTTAAATTTTGGGGTCACTACACTTTTTACATAAAAATAAATGAGGGGTGCCATGAGCAGGTCCATCCCCACCAAAAAGTAGTTGATTTTGGTATTTCTATAGGTATCGTACCAGCCCATAAAACCAATGGTATAGGTGGTACGGTGGTAACAAAGAATAAAAAGAATACCTGCTAACAGTATATCTGGCAAAGCTCTTTTCTTAAGATACCTACGGTATAAGAGCACACATAAAATAGCCCCTTGCAGCCCTAAAATTAAGAGTGGAGTGCTATAGCTATTAAATTGTGGAAAGCCCGCCAAAAACTGTGTTGCCATAAAACCTGCTTGCACTACCAAATATATTGTTTTTGGTGGATTGGGGAAATTACTGATGTAAATCACCCAAGCTGTAACCGCTTTACCAAGTCTTGTGTAAAAACCATAGCTAGGTTGAGGTAAAACCCTAAATAATGCTTTTCTGTTTTTTGTTCGCTGGGTTATGGTTATTTTAGGTCGACCATTAATTCTCCTCATTAAAAGATTATAAGTTGAACCAAAATCCAGAACAAATAGCTCGTGATAAAATAGACGAAATGCTACGTGAGGCTGGGTGGTTAGTTCAGTCGAAAAATAAAGTTGACCTATCTGCTGGAAAAGGAGTTGCAGTGCGTGAATACCAAACGGATGTTGGACCAGCTGATTATGTATTGTTGGTAGATAGGAAACCAGTTGGTATTATAGAAGCCAAGCGTGAAGACGAAGGATACAGACTTACAGTTGTTGAAGAACAATCTTCAAACTACGCAAACGCAAAATTAAAATACTTAAATAACGACTCATTGCCTTTCGTTTATGAAAGCACAGGAACAGTTACAAGATTTACAGATTATCGAGACCCAAAACCCAGAGGAAGAAATATTTTTAGTTTTGAATATCCGTTAAGTGTCATAACCCTGTGATATTAGCAATAACTACTCTTTCGAACAGTCTTTCCCCGAAATACCGTCTATTAAGTTTGTAAACGAACTCATCAAGATAGAGCTGTAGGTACT
>NZ_JBHULB010000013.1:0-118249 GCF_042684265.1 Croceitalea marina
GAATCAATGAGGAAAAAAATTAAAAATAAACGTTAACTTCAGCACCAAAATGAGTCGATCTCGTGCACTTGATTTGCACTGCTCAGTTTAATCCGCCGCAGGTGGTATACATTGACCGCCCTATCCAATCTACTGCGGTACTGGTTATACCTCCAATAGACATGGTACAAATTCCTTTGACGACATTGTTGTTGTTCAGATATACAACCTTGAAAGACTCATGAAGTTCGATATGGTCTTTGTCCCAAAAGTCATAGATGATTCGGTTGGCATCCTCGGATGACTTGATTTTTAATTTTTGATTGTTTTTACGATTGCCTTTGTAGCTAATTTTGATTTCTCTTGCTCGTTCCATAGTTTTTCTATTTTGATGGCGAGCGTTACCCGAATTTTGACTGAATAAGCCAAATACTTTCATTTGGTGTTTCATTCAAAATTTGGAGCTTGCAAGTCAAAATAGAAATACTGGATAAGGGTTGATGAAATATGGTTGTATAAGCTTCAATTTGAAAACATTTTACTTAAATGTCGGCTAGATGACCTAAACTAGTATGTTGGGAAGTATCCTTTTAGTGTCTAGTGAAAATAAATAGTTTGTATTATTCAAAACACTTTTAAGTATCAAGCTTGCACGTATATATGGTGTATATGGTATATTTTTTGTACATTTATGATTTAAATTTATGCCATGAGAAAGAACATTGACATTGACGAAACCACGTTGACCAAGTTAAAAATACTTTCTGCCTTTGAAGGTATGACTGTAAAGGGTTTGATGGAAAGAGCGGTTTCCTACTTTATAGAACAAAAAGAGAAAGAGCGTTTGGGCAAAATGACAGATGAAGAAAAAGAGGATTTGGGGCTACTATTACTAATGCAACAGGCTGACAGAAGCGAAACTGTCAGCGAAGATGAAATAATGAAGGAATTGCAGCGTAAACGATGAAGATAGTATACTTAAAGACCTTTCTTAAAGACATTAAGAAAATCAAAGACCCTAAGTTAGCCCTGAAAGTCGAACAACTAATTCTAGAAATAAAATCAGTTGATTCGTTGGAAGATTTGAAGAATGTTAAAAAGATGAAGGGTTATTCTATTGCCTACCGCATCAGAATAGGTGATTACAGAATGGGTATTTATAAAGAATCCGACTACGTAGAAATCGCCCGTTTTTTGAAGCGCAGCGATATTTATAAGGTTTTTCCTAAATAGATAATAGCTGCCGTCTCAATTGTATAATAATCTTTTTTGCACTTATGCACCAAATACATATTCATTTTCCATGTTTTGAGGACTTTATGGACAATGCCATAACTTTCACTATCGAAATGCCCTATGTACCGAGGATAGGTGATTGCATTTCCTTGGATAGCACTCTTTACGAACACCTTGAAAGAAAAATAGAGAAAAGTGATGGGCTAAGAAAAAAATATAAAAGATGGATTTTTGGAAACGGATACTGCTCTTTTGATGATGCTAGTGTAGTAGTGGAGTTATCCTATCTAGAGGCCAAAAAGGAAATTCATATAGAGCTAGGAGAAATATTAGACGAGAAGCAAAAACACGAGTATTAATGGTTTTTATCCTTTTGTTCCCATAGAATGATACCACCGTACCAAGAGTTAGATCATTAACCTAGATTTAAAACAGACATGATTTCTAGGATGATAACCAGTACTTAACGAAGATTTTCTGGACAGGAATTAGACAACTTTAGCTTATGCAAAATAATGACATCTTTTAAAGATGCTAATTGTTCGATATTTCTAATATGATAGGACTCCTCTTTTTTCGGCAAGAAGGAGTTCAATTTATTTTTGAGTAAGGTTTTGTAGTTTACTTCGATTTCTAAATAATATTTCAAAAAATTACTCGTCATATTGAAGTTTTCAAAGTATACAGGTCTTCCATAGACCCACAAAATCCAGTCAGAACTTCTTGAATAATAGCGTAATTTAGGTTGCATATTCAAATCGGAAACCACCCTATACAAGCCATAGAATTCTTTATCAAGGTAATATTCGGTAACTGGTACTTCAAGATATTCTAGTTCAAAAAACTTGGCAATCGTGGCTCTGTGATTTCCGCCTGTTATGAAGTACTTATCATCGTATTTTGAAAAGGAGATACCCCCATCATTGTATTTCTTGGCAAATGTAGAGCTATCCCAATTTCTGGCTTCAAATCGTTTTAGGCATCCTAAAACTTCTAACCACATCTTACTGTGGTAATCGGGATGCCTTGTGCCAACAATTCTATTGGTAGGTACTTTTTGGTTTTTATTGTGCTTACTTGGAATTATTTGCCAAAAATCATAAAATGGCATGTCTTTTTCATCTAAGCATTGTTTGAAATGCCATTGTTTGAATTTAAGCGTTGAATCGAGAATGCCCATCCTTTCCAATCCACAATTTGCACAATAAGCTTCATCTGCGTAATTCATTTTCGGCTTGCATAAAATTTATTCTTTGTTTTCTATGGCTATATGTATGTGAATGGCACCTACTATATGATCATAATGAGAACTATTTTTGCTTACTTTCAATTAGGCTAAGTCTAGCCTCTAAACTTTCAACTTTATCGACAAGTTTTTGCTCTTTTTGGTTGGACTTTTTTAGAATAAAAACGGCAGAGAAAACTATCATGAATAAAGAAATCACTAGCATTATTTTTGGGATTATTGTATTATCCCAAAAAGTTGTACGCTTATTGGCCATAAGTATTTAATTTAGAATCTATTCCTTTAAAATTAGGGAAAAATTCATGGATTGAATATAATCGAGGTTAAATAAGCTTACTTGATTGCTGATTAAGATGTTTTACTAAAATGCTTTTTTGACCTTCCCATCCAGCTTCATTTTCTTCAATGAATAGATTTGACAAAGCAATATTTACTAGAGTTTCATAAGTAAAATTCATATCGCATTTATGTATTTTTGACATAAGTCTGAAAAGAATATAGTATTCAAAGTTGATTCCATCAATTCTAAATATTTTGTTGGATTTGTCGGGAAATTTGAACCACTCTGAAAGAGTTAAATCTTCAATAAAAGACTTGTCAAATTTCTTGTTCGTAAACTTCACATCGCGATTATGTTTCGGCTTGAAAAGCTTTATAAATAAATCTTCTGCATTGTAGCTCCATTTAGAAAAGATAATCTGAGAAGTTTCATAGAATACCATTTTACCTTTATGATGGCATGCTATTCTTTGTTGCACAAAGTTTTCTGTTTTACCAACATAGATAATTTCATTCTTACTATTTAGAAATAGATAAATTGTAGTTTCCATGGTTTCTTTTTTTTGGAAAAAAATAATCATATCCCATCAAATATCTAGCAATGTATTAACTACTTTCGGTTTGATAATATTCTGAGCTTCAGCAATTATCTTATGATAATTTTTAATTATTTCATCAAAATTTACTTCTGGCATGGATCTTAAATTTTCTGGAATGTCAATTTTTGATTTGTCGTATTTGAACCTATGACCAATGAACTCTCTAGGGCTTCCTTCTGCGACAATGCCATAAAACTGACCAGTATCAGCTTTTAAAATTTGATTGACTTTTAATCGCTCCCGTTCTTGTATGCTTTGGCTTTTTCCTCGACTATCGTTTGAATTTAGGTGAACAATTTGCCCTGAAGTGCCAGTACTCTTATTGGACAACCAATACATTTT
Organism: Croceitalea marina; assembly: GCF_042684265.1. Classification (NCBI taxonomy): domain Bacteria; kingdom Pseudomonadati; phylum Bacteroidota; class Flavobacteriia; order Flavobacteriales; family Flavobacteriaceae; genus Croceitalea; species Croceitalea marina. The sequence continues at coordinate 3,682 of NZ_JBHULB010000013.1, forward strand.
ATCTTCTTTGCTAAAAACGGATTGGATTATTTCAGCGGTTTTGGTATTCGATGTTCGTCCATAGAATTGATTACCCAGATTGGCTATAATTACCTGCGCCTTATCGCTTCCGTATTTTTCGACAATCTGACTATAATCCTGTGTACCGAATACTGTTGAAATTTTGTTGCTTCTACCCGTAGCGGGCAACTGTTCAAAATTTGGAATATATAGCGTGGGAGCTTCGTCAAGTATAATTGTACTTGGTAATTTGTCCGGTTTGTTCATCAACTTGGCTGCCACCGAAATAATTAATGAGATTGCAGGGGAATACGTTTGGGGCAAGGAACTATCATTACCGATACATAAAAATTTTGGCGATTCAGGGTTATTCAGATCTAAGTTCAAATCGTTACCGGATAATAACCAGAATATTTCAGGGTTGTTCAATCTGGAAAGGGCGGTCTGCAACGTTGATATGACGCCGGCTACTTGTTTTTCAGCCCCTCTATTCATGGCCTGTCTAAGACTTACAACCATGCCAGCCGTTTCAGGGTCTGAACTAACTTTATCAAGCAATTGTTGCGTATCAGCTTCTAAAACCAAGCTTATTATATGTGGTAAGCTACATTGTTTTGGATGATGCTTTTTAATAAACCAAATTATGCCAGTCAAAATACTTTGAGCATCCCTATCCCAATATTTCCGTTCCTTAATTGTTTCTGGCAAAAGATTATTGATTATCACTTCGCTATATTCGAACGCATAAGGAGCTTTCAAGAGGTATTCTGGGGCTAATGGATTTAATCTATGACTTTTCAATGGATTTAAAAAATCCAAAAAATAAACGTCTAAATTCTGCTCTCCCTTTTGTTGGTGGTGATAATAGTATTTTGTTAGTTCTGTACTTTTAAAGTCGTACAATATTCCCGTAATCGACTTTTTTACTGCATTTTTTATGATTGGCTTAAAAAGGCTTTCTGATTTCCCAGAACCAGCACCCCCTTGAATATATATGCCGCGCATTGGATTGTTTAAATAAATTTTAGATGGTCTTGCGTCAAACACTATACCTTCTTTGCATAATCTTATTTTTTTATGTGCAGAAAGTTTTTTGTTTGATTTTCTAGAAATCAATATGGACATCACTATTTGGCAAGCTATTAAAACATCCATTATAAGGTAAATCTGTTCAATATCGTATTGCAGTTCATATATGTTTAAGGAGAATAGCAAGTTTACCGCCGTCATTTGCAAGAACGTTCCAACACTCAAGAAAAGAAAAGCCTTTGACCAACGTTTTGTGAATCTGTATAGTACTATATATAATAAAATTGGGTTGATTGTAAAGTAAATTCCTAATCCAGAATTCATTAGGAATTCTCTTGTATGAAGCGTAGTTTCGAAATCCAATTTGGTATTCATTCCGAAATCGGTGCTATAAAAAATTGAAACAATCCCCATCGCAAAACAGCCAATTGGAAAAATTGCCAATACTGCATAGAAGTAATACTTAAGAAATTTGAATATCATTGACGCTATCATAACCCTAGTGATTTATCATTTGACTGTTCTTTATTTTTAACATTCGATAATCTAGATTGCAGTTTATCCTTTTCCATGGCCGTGCCATTTTTGAGTGTATTTTGATTCTCGAATTTTTCTAGTTCATTTCTTTTGTACCCAAAGGAATTGTCAAAGGTTTTTTCATTATTTGTTATCCAAGCCTTTCTGTCAAAACCTACTTTGTATGTATTGTTCCCAATAGTCCTTTGCTTGGATTTTTCATTCGATAAAGGGCTTAATTTCATCTTCTGGGTTTTGTCCTTTCGGCTGACAATGACATGTACATGGGATTGAAGCCCCTTTTTCTTATCTCCCGATTTCTTTTTCCCATTTATCACTTCGGCATCCGTTCCCTTGTATTTTCTAGTATGCTCTATTTTAGCATAATACACCAAGTCATTTCCGCTTTCCAGTCCCTTGTTTTGTCTACCAAAATTTCCGGCATAATTGTCCATGACTTTTCTTGAATAATCTTTTAAATAATTATTGTAGCGTTCAAATTCTTCCCTGTTCATCTGCCAAGTATTTTGTATTGGCTTTCCGCTAGTTGCCTTATCCGCCAAATGCTTCAATTCATTTTTGCTAAAATTGATTGTCGGTGAAAAAAACTTTGCATCTTGTTTACCGAGTTTGGAGATATTCGCATCAATCTTTTCCTTTACTTCAAAACCCCTTATATTGTCGGAATAGGCATTGAAAAACTGCTGTTGTCTATTTCTCATATCGATTTCTCTTTCCCGATTTGTTTCGGATAATGCCATTTTTTCAAGTTCTTGGTTTTCCTTATCCAAGTATTCCACTAAGCTCGATGAGCTTCCTGTGTTGTTCGAGGCCAAACTGCTATGTGGTTTGCTTATCGGCATTAATTGAATATTTCCTTTATTCTTTGGTTTAGTCCAGATTTGCCCCTGCCATCTAGAAAAGATGCTATTTCAATAAGGCAGTCTTTATGTTTCGTTAATTCGCCTTTCACTAAAAGCGTTCGGTTTTTGTCCGCATCATTTATTTTTCCTAGTACATCTTTAAGGCTATTGGTTAGCTCAACTAATTCTAATTTTTGGTTTTTGCTGTTCATATAAACTTCATCTTTCAGAGGTTTGAGAATATCCCTTTCCTGGACTTTAAGAAATGACACTATTCTTTTATCAAGTATCTTTATCATTGTCGATGGGTTTTCGTTTATTGCATCCTTTGGATTTATTCCGGTACGTTTAAAATACCTTATCATAGCCTCTGTCAAAGCTCCGATAGGACTTCCGTAGGTTAGTGAAAGCTGCTTCATATCCTTATGGCTTCTTTCTGATATTATGATGCTTTTCTTTTTCATTTTATAACTGTACACTTTGGTATTCAATTAGTTACAAGTCGGATTATATTCTGGTTATAAATAGTTATAATCTTAAAAGTTCTTCAAACCCCAATTTTTATTGGGGTTTTGGCCCCGCAGGGCAAGTCGGAGATAGGGGCATCGCCCCTGTCCGACTTGCTCTTTTCAAGACCTACCGCCGTCTACTTCCTCCACCTAGTTCAATGAAATTGAACATCTCAAAAATTCTATCGTAAACCTGAGCACCGTACATAGCTTCTAAAGACCTTGTTGAAAGGTTGGTTGTTATATATGTCTTTGTACCATTCTCCTTAAAAATGTTATACCTTATTTGCAAAAGCCTCTCGAAAAGATTCTCTTTTATTCCCCAAGACTGAGCAATTTTTTCTGTTCCCAAATCTTCAAAATGAACAGTTCCCTTGCTGTACTTTTCAATTACTTTCTCTCCCAATGAATTAAATTCGGACACCACGGTATGAACTGAAACATTCCTAAACCATAAACTTTTATGCTGATAATGTTTGCCGATGCTTCCTATAATATCAAAAACCGAACTCTTGCCTGTTCCGCATGGCCCATAAACCAAAAGCCCCTTCCTTAACTCTCCGCCAGTAGCTTTCTCAAACGAAGGATTGTTTGAAAAATATTGGCTGATAACATCCAAAAATTGTCGATTATCCTTATCAACAATAAATGGCCTATCCATTCTATTAAAGTATGTCTTACCAAATGTCCATAGCAACTTTTTAAATTGCGCTGTCTGTAGTTCCTTTGCTTTTTCATGCGCTTGTTTCAACATAATTTCATCCTCGGTTTTAATATGTACTTTCAAATTCCGACCTAAACTATTTTCCATGGTAATATGTGTTAACAATTGAACGGATATTGTTATTTGCGACTAGCAATTAGGACTTCACGGTTTTTACGCGCTAGTTTTAAAAGTTCTGATTTGGAAAAGAAAATAGAGCGGCCTATTTGGTAGTAAGGGACTTTGCCTTTTTTCTTCCATGAAATCAGGCTTGTTATGGATATACCTAAAAAGGCAGCTGCCTCTCTTTGGGTCAACCTATCTTCCTTGACATTGATACCATCATCGTTGATATGTTCGGTCTTACGAATCTCTTCGACCACCATTTTCACGATGCGCTTTAAATCTTCCTTATTGTGCGTGTAAAACAGTACGTTACCCATGCTAATTCATTTAAGTTTAACTTGGAGCTAAACTCAATAAAAGTTGGGTCACCAGAAATTGGAATGAGGTATATTCTAATCTTGAAGACCACAATTAATTGATAACAAGTATGTTGAATTTTTAAAAAGATTTAATCAAAAAATGAAGATTCTAATTTTTCATTTCATTCAAGAGAGCAATCTCGCTTGTCAAACCTTGAAATGATAGCTTAATGCTTTGAATGTTATCGGGATTGTAGGATAGTTTTTTTAGGATATGGTAAAGATTACTTTGAGTCATACCCTTACTTTTTAATGAACAATTATTGGCTATAATCTTAGGTATGGAAACCTTTGGGTTATACTTTATATATTCATGTTTTTCGAGCAATAGTAAAAACTCAAGCATAGTTTGATTGCTTAAGTTCACCGTATCGGGAATCGGTTGACCTACTTTTTCCGTCGAAGTATGGAACAATTCAATTATTAGTTGGTTCGCAGAGCTATCAATTATTTCGGAACTTAAATCTAAATTCGATTTTTTAAGCAAGTACTTGAACCCTTTCTTTACATGACTTATATTTCTTAAAATCCGAATCTTAGAGTTTTTTAATTTCTGAAGGATTACTTCTTTTCTTTTTTCATCTTCAACAATTCTTGAGGCAAGATTCTTCTGATTTAATTTTTCAATATTGTCGAGTGGTAGACCAGAAATAAAGTCTGAATAATCGGATATTTTATTCGTGTATCCTTCAATACCATAATAAGCGTTGTACGTAGATTTATAGTATTCTCCATCATCAATTGAATAACCACTAAAATAGTTTTCAATTAAAGGGAAACGGTTATAATTTAAACGGTTCTCAAGTTCCTTTATTAAGGCAATAAACTTTTGTGCATATCCTTTTACTAACTTAGAGTGGTCAATTAACATCAATTCCCTGCTCAATAATTTTTTCCATTGTTCATAATTGAAAAGAATTGGTGATAACATTAAACAATCATCGTTCTGGTTTATTACGCTCAGATTGGAATCGACGAGGTACTCCACACTATTCAATAGGTTCATGCTCTTGAACAATTGTATTGACGATTGTAGTTCAACGTTGATATCAAAGAAATAACCTCTTATAAATGCCTCACATATATTTATGGATTCTTCTAAATTGACATGCTGGAACTTTTTGTTATAATATTTTTGTTTGGTATGGATTCTATAATTGATTTCTTCGATAATCAAGGCGTGTGCTTTATGATACAGCTTTCTGGGTTCATTTAGTTTGACAATATGTGCCAAAATCAACAAAATCCTTTCAAAAGGGGATTGGGTTTTTAAACTCGTAAGAAATCCTTGGGTTTCAGGAATAATTCCGAATTCTTTACTTTCAATAAAATTCAAAAAATAATCTTCTGATAGCTCAGAGATTGGTCTAAACTCTATGATTTTCTCATTCTCGTCTTCAAATATTTTAACATAGGTATCGGTGTTCCCTTCATTTTCAACAAATTCCTTTCGTACAGTTTCAATACTCTGATAACTTGCTGCCTCTTCAAGTATTATATCCACTTTATCAGATACTATTTTGTATTTTTTTATCATAAAACTGTACAATAAGTTTTAGTTCTTTCAAGATAGTAATAAGTTGACAAATCTAAGCAAGGGCAAGGCAAGTGCATAACTTTCGGAGTTCCCCCGTGAGGATCCGCGACCTACTGGATGAAGCTGTGCAGAAGTGGTCCCACGGAAGGGAACGGAGAAACGTTTTGCTCTTGTGCGCGGTTTCGAGGATGTTGGAAATTAAGGAGACCGCAAGACTTCCAAAGGTATCTAAGCCTTGCGGGACACTCGGTGTGTCTTAGAGACGGATTAATTTTCAACTTCCGCAGGAACATGGCCAGATGCATCAGGGATAGTGTGTAAATGCATTGAATGCAGTTTTTAGCGTGTTTTGTATGAGGAAGCCAATGCTACCGGAATAGTTAAAAAGCTTAATACCTTTGAAAATAATCGAAACCAAACCCCGTCCGATGCCCTAAACCTTTTTAAATATCGTATTTCTGTACTCGGTCTTGACCACTTCGTACAGCTCCCCTAAACGTCTATGGAAATCCGGGGTCATTTCCATCGTAAACGCCCTGAATCCTACTTCTAGTTTCTCTCCTGCAACGACCCTGCCCTGCACCAAGAAAGCATCGGGTTTGCTGTTCAGTTCTGTATCCATCATCTGCTCGTATGGATGGGCGGCGAAAGTCAATGTATTCTTTACATGCGGTGCTATCTCAAAAATTACCCTGAACCCAATATTCCAGTATTCTTTTTTGTACTTCATTTTTCATTTCCAAAGCATCTTTTACGGTTGGGGATTATCTTCAAATATAGGGTGTTGCCCTCGAATTTTGATTTTACTATATTTATAAAAAAATAAAATGGTACTCGCATTAATTTATAAAGGCTCCATGTTTTAAGTATTAACTTAAAACATAGTAATGGTGAAAAGTCAAAAAAAATTCGGAAAGGCTTTTGGTCTGAACGAAAAAGGATTGATAGATTTCCCAAAGAAAATATCCAGCGTAAGAATTTCCAGAATCAAAAATGTGGATAAAATGGGCGGCTGTTCTTATTGCTTTCCACATGGAATAGATACAACCAATTCTAAGCATTCAAAATTCACAAGAAACTGGAAGAAATATAGGCTAAAACAATATAAATCTTTAAACTTTGGCAATCAGAATTAATTTAATGTTAACCTCATTTTTCTACAGCAAAAAGAGGTTTTTCAATTTTTTTGGGTTTATAAAACAAACCTTCCATTGTTCCTGTTTTGAATTCTATTAATACTACATATATTGTCCATAGAATTGTGCGTTTCATCAAAAAATGGATTAAAAAAGCACACTTTGAGTGTCCTTTGTTGTACTTTAGTGACAGATTTAAAATTATATTAAGTAGGAATCTACGTTAAATAATGTTAATAGAAGTTGGAGAAATAAAAGTGATGTAAGGTCAAAAAAGCAAAAGAGCTAGGTAAATTTGGGTAATTATTAACCCTATAATTTATTTAGTTATGAAAGCACAAAAATTGATTTTTGCAGTGGCCGTATTGTTTACAATTGGATTATCAACTTCTTGTACAAAGAGTGATATTGCAGAACAGGACGAGCTGTACGAGCAGTCCATCGAAAGAGATGAAATTACGGAAGACGACGTTGTATGAGTTAGTGGTAGTGGTCGGTATCATTGTGGTATCGACCCTACCTTATTTTCATGACTTGGTTGCTGATAGGTCGGGCGTAAAGCCCAACGTTCCCGTTATTGGTGTGGAATCTTTTCTTACTGGTAGCGACGGGAAGATACTTGGGTTCAGTTCCTATCGTGTTTTTCTATATACCATCATGATTCACTTGTTCGCCCATGTCGGTTTTCTTGGTTGGATGATGGATGCAAAAGGGAAATTTTACCGTATTGCCCTGCTTGTTCCGGTAGTACTTAGCGGTTATACTTTGGCCGTAATATTGTTCAATGCCAGACAGGGGCCTTTTAATGATGTAAACACAAAATTTATAATAACGATAGTAACATCCCTTGGGGTGCTGGTTTACTATATCCTTGACCACAGAAATAAATTGAACCTCAAAAAATCCAAATCGAATCATGCGAGTTCTGAGGTGGGCAATTAGATTACATTTTCACTCCAAAGAAAAGCTTTGGAAGCTTTTCGACGCTTTTAACGAAGATAAAATCTACGTTGCTAATGTTAGTGACATACTTCAGAAATATATTGATTTCAAAATTGATGATATAGAGGAATTCGCTGCAACATATACCTACGATTTCCATGATACAAGGCGGATTCTAGACAATAAAAAAAGTAAGGAACACATGTACAATCGGGTATATAAAATGATGAAGGCACTTGAAGAAAAAGGGAGCCTTGACCGCTAAATCTTTCCGATATATTTTTCCATGCGTACACCGGATTTGAATATATGTTTTCGTAAAACAACGGATTCTTGCTTACTCCATTGCGGTTCTTTCAGGTATTCCAATTCAACAAAAAACGTATTTAGGGCATATAGCGCAAAGGAACTGGTTCCATTGTGAAGATGTGTTACCAAATTGCCATTTACCATGACTTTGGTCATTTGCTCTTTGGTGTCCAACATGAGAAAATCGTAGAGGGTCATATGATGGGCTGCTTAATGATTAAGCGTGTGTTGTAAAAGTAGTAAAACCTTTACAAATTAAAAATATTTTTGTGGGTTTTAAAGCCCACATTAATTTTTAGTAATCTGCGCAACTTGCGTAGATGGACGAAATGGATTTTTTAAGGGCGTTCGGAAAAAGATTGCAGCAACTTCGCAAATCTAAAGAACTAAGCTACCGTAAGATGTCCACTATGTGCGATATTGATTATAGCGACATATCAAAAATCGAAAAGGGTCAAGTCAATATACAGCTTTCTACAATTTTGGAACTTTCCAAAGCCTTGGAAGTAGAACCAAAGGAATTTTTTGAGTTCAACAAGGACTAGCAACTTCGTGGCTAGATAAAACGGCAACTTGACTTACTAGTGTCTATTAATAGACCTAAATCAAAATAATAATTGTTAAATAAATTGATTTAGGAATCAATAGTCTTTTTAGTACCGAAAAAGGTTCGTTTTATGACACTACAACGGTTTGTGTATGAAGCGTTGGCATTTCTAAGCACTTCATTTTCAGTTTACCGTAATGTTTATTTATAACTGTAATGTTCATTTAACCACTTATTGCCCAATGATTTATACACGTTGTTGTGCGTAGTTATTTATTATCATTCCTGATTATTTCGCCTTCTTTCATTACAAAATGAACTGTCCTTATTGACTCAATGTCGTTAAGTGGGTTATTTTTAACTGCAATTATATCAGCATAGTAAGAAGATTCAAGGATTCCTCTTTCTTTATCAATTCCTAAAAGTTCAGCCGCTTTAATAGTCATTGTCTGCAAAATATATGAAGCAGGTATTTCCGCTGCTTTCCACGTTTCTAAAACTTTAAGACTTGATTGTACACGGTTTAATTCTGGCAGGTCAACAATAATATCTGTCCCAAAAGCCATTGGAGTTCCGATTTTATAAGCTCTTTTAAGTCTGTCCACAAGCATATTATTTAATGCTGTTGCTGTCACAGAGTCCATGCCATAAGCATACCAATTGTCATAAGAGAAGTCTGTACCTACTAAAAATATCCCTTTATCTTTCATTAATTGAAGCTGTTCATTGTTCAATTGAAATCCATGTTCTATTCCAGCTGCACCACCAGAAATTACATTTGTTGCTGCTAATCCTCCACCCGCGTGAACTGTAACTTTTATGTTATATTTTTTAGCCTCGTCAACAGCTGCCTTAATATCTTCTGCATTATAAATTCCATTATCGCCTGTAACCATTTTAATCACAGTTGCACCATTATAAAGATTCTTTCTTACAGCTTTCTTTATTTCATCAGGAGTATCTGCATCTATATATTCAAAATTCCAAAAAAGTTCATGTTCAGGGTTTATTCCACTAGATTGTCCTCCATAGGGCGCAATTATTTTACCTGCATATATAATAGTAGGTCCTTGTATCCAGCCATTCTTAATTGCTTTGATAACATCAGCGGTGGCATAGTTAGCATCATTACCTATTTCTTTAATAGTTGTAAATCCGTTGTCTAAAAATTGTTTGGCAACCACTGAACCTCTTATTGCACGGAGAGATGTGCTTTCGCTTGCATACATCTGTTCCATCTGAAGGTTTCTATAAGGAAGGTTAGCAGTTATATGAACATGGCAGTCCATTAATCCAGGTAAAACCCACGAATTAGATAGGTCAATTATACTGTCAGTATCACTAAATTTTGGATTGGTTCCAATTTCTTTAATTTTTCCATCTTGAATGACTATGATTTGGTTCTCTAACATTTTACCATTTCGAGCATCGAAGAAATGACCTGCCTTAATCACAGTGTTTTGTGCATTTATTGTTAAAGAAGTTATCAGAAAGGCTAAAAGAAATATTATATTTTTGGTCATTATTTTTTCAATTTTTATGGTTTAGAATGAGTTTGGTTTTAATTACGCACAATGGGCTTTGTTTATGGCGTGTGAGGCGTGCCTCACCAGGAGCCATCATTACGCCTCATAGGTTATAAGTGTAGTCGATGGCCGTACCTTTTGCTCCAGTGCCAGTTTAAAATTAGGGAAAACTNGTAGTTGCGCAGCAATTACTTATAGCCAATGTTGTGTTTAGTATTTTTGTAGTTCTCAATTATTTTTAATCCAAAATCATTTACCCTTTTCCATTCAGTAAATTCAATTGGTTCTTTCGATTTTGTCGGACCATTCGTAATTAGCATTATCAATTTTATCATTATTCTATCTAAAAAGGAATATGAGTTATAATCCAATTTTCCTGCAAAGACCTGCAAGAAATCTGCTTTCCATTCAATCTTGTCTAAAAATTTAATCATATAAGGATTTGTGCTTGTTGAGTTCTTATCTTTTTTTCTTGCTACAAGGTTTACAGAAAAAAAAGCAGTTTGAATTTGATTGAGTTTATTCAAATTCGCCAAAATAAATTCTGACACCTTATTTTTATGTTTCCCATACCTAATGCTTGCTCCGATAATAAGTGTATGGTATTGCAATAAATCATTGTTAAAATTGTCAATTGGGTACAATTCAGTTTCGATTTGTTGTTTTTTAAAAATTAGGCTCAATTCTTCACATATCTTTTTGGTTTGTCCATCTACGGAAGAATAAATTATAGCAATCTTTTTTCTCATTCTTTAGAGATTACTACTTTTTTCTTTATCAAAGCATCTTTTTCTAAACTTTCTAACAAATGGTTCGCAACACTTTTTCTGCTTATTAAAATGCTTGGTTTAGGCTTATTGTCAAAAGTTTCCCTTATTCGTTCTTCTCTTTTTGAATTCGTCAATCCCACAGGTCTTACGATTGTCCAGTCAACATCAGAGTTAGAAAGTATTTTTTCTTGTCTTTCGTGGTCTTTATAAGCAACTCCAATATTACTGTTGTTAATGAACCATTTAAACCATTTTGGGATATCATTTTTTGTTTCAGCAACGCCCCAAGCCGAGCATATAGAAATTCGTTTTATGTTATGTTCTTTGGCAATTGGGACGAGCTTAGTTAGTACGTCTGAAAGGTAAGTTTTTGGTGTTCTTAAACTTGCCCAAGGAAAGTCAGATTTTCTTGAAATATTTAAAACACTAATTATATAATCGCAACCAGAAATCGCTCTATTCAAATCATCTTCATTGTTAGGAATACCCTCAAAGATTGTCACTCCCTCGCTTTTTGGAATTCTATTAGATTTTCTTGATAAACAATTTACTTGATAGCCCTTATTTAATGCTTTTTTCAACACCAATTTTCCTGTTCTTCCTGTGGCTCCAAGTAATAGTAGTTTCATTCTTTAATATTAAACACAATGGGCTTTGTTTATGGCGTGTGAGGCGTGCCTCACCAGGAGCCATCATTACGCCTCATAGGTTATAAGTGTAGTCGATGGCCGTACCTTTTGCTCCAGTGCCAGTTTAAAATTAGGGAAAACTTCCTTAGGTATGGGGTGTAATGTACAAAGCCCATCGATGGCGATAAGCAAAAGGGAAGCGTGCAATGTACGTGATTTTGCGTTCCCGAAGGGATATGGCCATCGACGGTTAGTATATGAAAAGTAGGCGATTTCGAAGCACTAAACTTTGGGTTAAGCACAAAGTTTCACACGAGCCAAAAGCCTTGTATTTATTACTGTTTCGCCTATTTTTTATATACATTGTTGGCAGCTTTTTTATGTTCAATAGTGATATTTTATTTACTTTCTTTTAGTAAAGCTTTTATTAATGACACAAGATTATTCATGTCTCGATAATCCATTACTTCAATTGGGGAATGAGAATACCTCCCTGGCCAAGACAATGGAATTGAAGGAATACCATAGCCAAGAAAGGCTTGACCATCTGTACCTCCTACAGTCATTCCATATTGCACCTTGATTTTATTTTGGGCTGCAAGACTTTGAGTTTCTTTTAAATTTGCTCTACTTATGAAATTTATACTTTCCAATACTCTAATTACTGCCCCATTTCCTAAAGGACAATTTGCAAATGTCTCGCTAGAATATGGGTCATCTGAGGATACATAGGTGTCAATAGGGTATACCGTTGTGGCATTGCTGAGAGTTTTTGCAGCGAATGAGGAACCAGACAAACCTGTTTCTTCTTCAACAGACCAAACAAAAGTGACTTTCTGACTCAAGAGATCAGGATTTAAATCGGACAAACTCATCAATAATGCTGCACACCCCACTCGGTCATCGAACCCGCGGGCGGTCGCTCTGTTTTCACTTAGCCGGATCATCTTTTTAGGCATTGTTACAGTGGTGGAACCTTCCCTTATTCCAGCTTCCTCAGCCTGGTTCTTTGAAGTGAAGCCAGCATTGACAGCAAGTGGTTCTGTAAATGACCTTTTTATAGCTGTTTTATAATCAGCTCTGGGTTCAAATACCCCGTCAATTGGATTTCCGTTAACATGAATCAATGCTGGTTGAGCTTCCCACAACCAATTAAGCATCCCACCCCTTGGCTGAAGTAGTAATGTTCCATTGTCTTTAATAGAATCCACCACATACCCTGTCTCATCCATGTGGGCAACAAAAACAATATGCTCATCTCCTTGTCCGAAAGTTAGATTAATATTCCCTTTTGAATCAACATTGGGGTTTGCCCATATAGGCAATTTGCTCAAAATAAGTTCTCGTACTTTATTTTCATCGCCACTCACACCATATTGATCAATTAGTGAAGAAATTAGAATGTGTTCATTTTGGAAGCTATTATAAGCACCTAGATTATCTGTACGATTTACCAGTGGTAACTCAGTTCGTTTTTTCTCAGTACCAAAAATAGTTATCCAATGTGCAATCAAATTTTCTATATCAGAAATTGCAACTAATTCAACAGGGGTTTCTGGATATAAGGAAGGAAACCCATATTCATATATCCTTTGCTTTGTAAACTCTACGGTAGATGCCGGCATTCTAAATGAAGTGGTAGGTTTAACTGCGACTAAATTATTAGTGTTTCTATTCAAAAGGGTACTATTGACTACCAATTTGTTATTGTTCACTTCATCAGATTCTAGAAACCTATTGAATCGATAGATTTCATCAAATACACCATAGTTATTGATGACAGTTTCAATTCCTTTTGAATTAATCAACTCAAGTGCTGTCCAAGCTACAACAACGGTTCCTTTAATGTTCTTCTTAGTCAATTGCTGTGCTACCATCGCCAACGCAATTGCTGCAGACTTGGTTTTAGCCGAATTCGCGGCAATAAACGTATTCCCAATAATCACAGGCTTTTTATTCAACGTCACTGGATCTAGCAGTTGAATCCCTTTTTTAGTTACATCCAATGCCGTAGATTCTCCTACGTCTAGGCGGGCTTCCTGCCATTTGAAAACTTCTTTGTTATTTTCACTCGGGGTTCTAGTCCCTTCAAAATGTGCAGAGGGTACAGTAGATACACCAATAAAAGAGCCCTTTTCAGTACTTATATTGACTTCATGTCCTTGTAAAAACTGATGATACAAGTTGCCATTATGTCCTGATCCAACCGGGTTGATTTTCAGATAACCATCATCCAAAATTTCGCTCACAACATAACCTGGTTCGTCCAAAGGAACCGTAATCAACCGCCTTGGTTCACCAGTCCCAATGGTGAGGATTAGATTCCCTAATTTATCTTTCTCCAGGTCAGCATTCTTAAACAAAGCTTGAATATAGGAAGCGGCCTGTTCTTCTCTTCCTGTTATCGATGAAGTTTTAGAAAATTCGATGAGATGATCGACTAAACTTGTATTTCCTCCATTATTTTGTGCCAAAGAAACCTGAGAACTAAAAATCAATGCTAAAAAGTAGAATGTCGTGAATTTCATATGGTCTAATTATTTTTTAAAAATTGCTGCCAATGGGCTTTGTTTATGGCGTGTGAGGCGTGCCTCACCAGGAGCCATCATTACGCCTCATAGGTTATAAGTGTAGTCGATGGCCGTACCTTTTGCTCCAGTGCCAGTTTAAAATTAGGGAAAACTTCCTTAGGTATGGGGTGTAATGTACAAAGCCCATCGATGGCGATAAGCAAAAGGGAAGCGTGCAATGTACGTGATTTTGCGTTCCCGAAGGGATATGGCCATCGACTATTGGATATCCGAACAATCCCGGACAACCATACCATTTTGGAATAAAAATAGTACTTTTTCATCATAAATAGATATCTTCACATTATTATGCCATTGCCTGATTTTGTGAAAATACTGGAGGTTAAACGGTATAGTAAGAATACCATAGAGAGTTATTCCTCAATCGTAAAGATGGCCATTCAATTTTTCGAAAAGCCACTGAACAAGATTGATGAAACCGAACTTCACAGGTACTTCTATCATATGGTACACACTAAGAAAGTATCCTATTCCTATCAGAAACAGATAGCAATGGCCTTGAAGCTGTATTACAGGGAGGTTTTCGATCAAAACATTAACCTGGAATTTCTGTTCCCAAGTAGAAAACCGGACAGACTTCCCGTAGTCATCGCAAGAAAGGAAGTTCTTAAAATCATTGAAAAAGCCAACAACATCAAGCATAAGAGCATGATAGCCGTGGTCTACAGTGCAGGCTTAAGGGTAGGCGAGTTGATTGCACTTGAAATCAAGGATATAGATTCATCCAGAATGGTGATACATATTAAATCAGGAAAGGGCAACAAGGACAGGATAGTACCCTTATCTGAAAAAACCTTGTCAATGCTTCGTGAGTACTATAAAGAATATACGCCCAAACGATACCTATTTGAAGGCCAAAAGGGAGACAGGTATTCTTCGTCAAGTTTCAACAAGCTTCTCCAGGCTGCTGCCAAAAGGGCCAGAATAAATAAAAACATCACCGCGCATACCTTGAGGCACAGTTACGCAACGCACCTATTGGAAAATGGTACCGATATTAGAATCATCCAAAAACTTTTAGGGCACAATTCCATTAAGACGACCATGATTTATACCCAAGTTACTGAACCTACTTTGTTGAATGTGACAAGTCCTTTTGATGATTGAACCGTTCCATAAATTGGCCGTTTTACGGCACAATACAAATATCATTTAGAAATATTCTTTTCCAGTTCCATTTTCCGTCTTTTTTAATAGTTTCGAAAATTAACGTTTTACGGGACTAAAATGATATTCGGATACGCTAGTGGATTTCACTCAAAAAATTTACGATTACAAATAAAATTGCTTATGGGTTTCGGTTGCGATAAAATTTACAGGGACAAATATGTAAATCGAAATGACTACCGCGATGGTCTTAGAAGAATGTTGAAAAGAACCAAAAAGGGAGACATCATTTTTGTCCATCGAAATGAAGTCATTTTTGCCTCGATGAATGAAATGGTCAGAATCCTATCAATCTTAAGAGATAAAAATGCTCATTACATTAGTTTATCTGATTTCCATTTCAATACACTTCGTCTCAATGGTAGTTTTCTCCTTAAAGTATTTGATTCCATTCGAAGGTTTCAAAACGATATCTTACTTGAAAAAAGAAATCATATCAAACGACCGAAACAGAGAACCCTTTTAATGGGTCGTCCATCAGGCATTCAAAATGCAACTTTGGATAAGTATGAATATGCAAATTTTCTATATGAAGTGAAGAAGGAAACAATTGAAACAGCTTGTCAGAAAGCCCAATTGAGTAAATCGAGCTACTATAGAATCAATTCTGTCTTTAAAACTGAAAACTATAAGACCTGAAATCATTTGTCTTTAACATTTGGAATAAACTTTATGTTGAAGGAGTATCTAAATACTATTCCAAGTGCTATCCATTTCCTGTTTTTTTAAATCCTCAGCGATTTTTACATACCGCCTAAAGGAAGCTTCTTTTTTGTGACCCGTAATATTTCTCACAACCATTTCTTTCATACCCAATACCAAGCTATTAGTGACGAACGTTTTTCTTGCTGTATGACTTGTTATAAACTTCCATTTGGGTTCTGTAAGATCAATTCTTTTCTGACCAACCCAACGAGATATTGAAGTGGGAGTTGTGATTTTTGCAAATCGGCAACACTCCTTTATATACTTGTTAAACTTGACATCAGATATAATTGGAAGTGGTTCATGTATTGTGTCTTCATATCTGGCTAGTATCTCCTTTGCAAAATTATTCAAAGGGATTTTATGTGATATAGTTTTGGTCTTTTTAATATTAAGGACTAAATAATCATCTAGAATATTGGATGATCTCAGTTGACTTAAATCGGAATATCTCAATCCTGTAAAACAACCGAAACAATAAACGTCTCTGACCTGCTTTAATCTATCATTGTGAAAATCATGTTTGTAAAGTGCCATCAATTCATCCATAGTGAGATAAATTACTTCTATTTCTTCTTCGGAAGCCTTGAATTTTCGGTATTCTACATTTTCATGATAACCTCTTTCAAATGACCAATTCATAAAGGTTTTTAAAATTGAAATCAACTTGGCAAAATAGTTGTTCAATGTGTTCTTTTCTTCAAAACAATAATCCCTGAACCGTTCAAAGAACTGAATATTAATAGTTTCAAAAGTTAAAGGAAAATTGGTGTTTTCTGAGAACTCCTTATAAAAATTCAGTACTGATTGATACTTCTTAAGAGTGCTAGTCGCCTTAACATTTTTACCCTTTTCTATAAATTCATCGAACGATGGAAAAAAATCATTTGTCAATTTGATTGGCTCCAAACCTTTGCTCATCTTTTCGACAATGAAATCTTTAGTAGGATTAATATTGTTTAAGAGAATATATCTAAAAAGAGTTTTAGCCCTATTTTCCGATTCATCTATGATTTTATTGTATTCAAGATGATAATTGTAGGCTTCATTTTTTCTTGGCGTTTTAATACGTTGATTGCTATCATCCCAATGTGGTTTAATACAATCTATACCCTTGATTACTTTAAAATATTTAAACCCATTAGCAGAAATAAGCATCCGAATTGGTACTAGACCTGATTTCTTGATTTTGTCCTGTCTTAAGTGAAATGAAACTTGCATTATACTTTATTTAGGTAAAATTTGATAAAATAGGGCAACTAATAGGGCTACATATTTTTATTTAAATTGACAAAAATAGAGTTTAGATACCCTTGTAAACCCCAATATAGGCAATATATACCCAAGAAACTACGTTTTAACGAGTTTTAAAATTGAAGTAGTCCCGTCCAGACCGCAGAAGCTCTCAAGAAATTGGGAGCTTTTTTCATGCTTGAAATTAATTAGCTCTTCCATACTTCTTTATACCAAATAGCACTATTCTATTTATCTGCAGTGAAACCAGAATTGAAAATAACAACTTAAACCTATTTTAAGTGAACTTATAGAAACGGCCTACCAAAAATCTTTCTATGGATAAAAACAAAGGCTAAACTTAACTAAGGGCCAGTGGTAAAATCGAAAGGTCTATGTATATTTATAAAGTCGCTAAATAATAAAGATTTCGTTTTAAAAAAGAAACGTAAACCGATGAGCAAATACCAAGGAATATTAGATCACATCGCCAAATATGTTAAATTGTCAGAGAGTGAAATAGCCGAGTTTATTTCGATATTGAAAATCACTAGGGTAAAGAAAAGACAATTCATCATCCAACCAGGGTTTGTATCAGAATATCGGAATTATATCGTGGAAGGTGCTGTCAGGGTTTTTTATTTAGATGACGCCGGAAAAGAACATACGGTAAGTATAGGTGTTGAAGATTGGTTTTTTACAGATTTTACCAGTTACCTTAACAGAACTCCAGCAGAATACTATGCAGAAGCCCTTGAGGACTCTATAATTATACAAATGAAGTATGACGATGTAGAGGCAATTTGCGAAAGAATACATGCTTTATGCCAATACTTTAGACTTTATATAGAAAAAGCACTTTCCTTTTCAAATCAGCGGGTAATTACCAATATTAGTAAAACTTCAGAAGAACGCTATTGGGAATATGTCAATAAATATCCCCAAATCGCCAATAGGGTACCGCAGTATGTTTTAGCTTCCTATTTGGGAATTTCCCCAGAATCAATAAGTAGAATACGTTCGAAATCATAAATCTTGATATACATCAAGATTAGGTCTTGATGCGAATCAAGCACTTTTCTTAACACACGTCATATTCCTCTCTTCACATATGACGCAACTTTGTCATGTCTAATAATTACAAAAAAATAGATGATGAGCACATAGGTCATTTCAGAACCTTCACCCTCATTCCATATAAAATTGGCAGTCATGAATTCACAAGCAATTCCTTCCTATAAAGAAGGTTCAAAAGAATTAAAGGAAAAACTATCGCATACGCTTTCAGCAAATGCGTTCGAGGTCTTTAATTCAGATGCGGAAAGAATCGGTAAGGAATATACATCTGTGTTAAAACTCAAGGTTGGGGATAAGGCACCAAATTTTAAGCTTGTCAACACAGACGATGAATATGTCAACCTCTATGAGGTTTTAGAAGCAAAAAGAGTAGTACTTACCTTTTTCAGAGGTACGTGGTGCCCTTATTGTAATTTAATCTTAAGCCAGTATCAGGCGGTGCTTCCTGAAATAGAGAAAGCAGGGGCCACAGTACTTGCTATCTCCCCACAAACACCGGATGCCTCTTTAGAGACAAAAGAAAAAAATGGGCTGGAGTTTGAAATATTGAGCGATAATGGAAATATAGTTTCCAAAGAGTTTACCGCAATTCATAAAAATCCCGAAGAATCACTACATAAAATGACCGAATTGGGATACGACTATGATTGTTACAACTGTGATGAAAAAAGTGAAATTCCGGTTCCCGCCACATTTATTATTGAACAAGATGCAACGATTTCCTTCGCAAAAACAGAAGGTGGAGATTATAGAAATCGTGTCGAACCTAGTGATATCATCAATGCTTTAAATAGAAAATAACAATCTCATCACCTATTAAATTCAATTTTTTTAATCACAACAACAGTAAAAACAAAGTAAAACACAGTAATCAAGTTATCATGAAAAAAGTAATTTTTAAAATCTTACCCTTCGTACTCATCACATTTACCATTTCTGCGCAAGCACAGGAAGCAAAAGAACTAATTGTCAAAGTGGTAGAAGCCAATGGTGGAAAAAAAGCCTTGCGCAAATTAAAGGATGTATCCTTTGACTATATCTTCAAAGTTAAAGACAACAACATTGAAGACATTTCTAAAGAACGATACATCTTTAATGGTGAGGTTTCTTATGCAGATTATACCAAAAGACAGGTTTACGCCATACCTCAGATGCCTGGCGAAACATACACACAGTTCTTTAACGGTACAAGTTCAATCTCTAAAATAGACGGAAAAACGATTACCGAGCAACAACCGGCCTTCATTGGTCATATTCTTAGAAAAACAAACTATTACTGGTTCACCATGATGTTCAAATTGGCTGATCCAGGTGTAAATCATAAAATGTTACCCTCAAGAGAAGTAGACGGTGTGACGTACAAAGTCGTTGAGATGACCTTCGGTGATAATATAGGGGAATCAAGTAAGGATAAGTACATCCTGTACATCAATCCAGAAACATATTTGGTAGATCAATTTCTATATAACGCAACGGGATTCGGTGTTACGGAGCCAAGTATTATGAAAGTGAAGTACGAGAAAGTAGATGGCATCTATTTATCTACCTACCGTAAATACGCCCCAGCGGACTGGGATGGCAATAAGCTAGAAGGACCATGGACAGAGCAGTACACCAAGAATGTGAAGTTCAATAATGGTTACAATTTGGAGAACATTCAAAGCTAGCACACGCTTATTTAACCATATTAAAAATCTCAATAAACAGAAAATTCTAAAACGAAATTAAATTAAAAACAAAGTAAATAATTAATTATGAAAGCAGTAGTATATAAAGAAAGAGCAAAAATCGAGGTCGTAGATATTCCAAAACCTCAATTGGTAAAAGATGATGATGTCATTGTACGCATTACCCTTGCAGGTGTTTGTGGAGCCGATTTGGAGTTCACTCAAAACGGACCTGAAATGGGCTTGTTTGAAGGCATGCGAATAGGGCATGAATTTGTTGGTATCGTTGACCAAGTAGGCAAGGATGTTCATACCTTAAAAGTTGAAGATCGGGTCATAGCTTCCGCTATGTTTGTTGACGGAGATTGCTACTATTGTAAACGCGATTTACCTAGCGCCTGTGACCATGGTGGACTTTTTGGAACACCACTTTTCGCTCAACATGGTGGTGATGATATCCAAGGTGGACAAGCAGAATTCATACGGGTCCCTTATGGAAATTCCTCCCTGTTTAAACTTCCAGAAGGCTTAACCGGCGATGAGCATGATACCAAAGTTCTTCCTCTAGGAGATAACTTCGCTACAGGTTACCATGGCGCATTAAATGCAAATATCAAAACAGGAGAAACGGTAGTAGTAATAGGTGATGGTGCTGTAGGCCTTAGCGCAGTAATGGCCGCAACATTATTTGGCCCTTCTACCATTATTCTCGTAGGACGTCATGATAGCCGATTGGAATTGGCGAAAACTATTGGAGCAACGCATGTTGTAAATTCTAAAAATGAAGATCCTGTTGCCTTTGTGAAATCACTGACGGAAGGAAGAGGCGCAAATTCAATTATCGATTCTGTTGGTAATAAAACGGCAATTGCTCAAGGTATGGAAATGACCCAGGCCGGAGCCTCGATAAGTGTACTAGGTTTTGGTCACCTTTATGAGACAGTAGAGCAACCTTATTCATCAGCTTTGTTTAGAAACATAACGATTCATACAGGGGTTGTAAACGTAGCCGCGTACATGAAAAAATTACTTCCTATAGTGGAAAGAGGGGTTATTGACCCAAGTAAGATCTTTACGGACATCTTACCGCTATCAGAGGCGGAGAAAGGATATGATTTGATGCGTGACCGTTCATCGGGAACGCTTAAAGTGGCTTTACGTCCATAACATCTTTTAAAGTTGATGTGTCGAAAAAGGTTTCTAGAAAGTCTTTTTTGACACATCATTCAACTCCATAATATAAAGCGCATTACGAATATGAGAAGATTATTTTTAGTTGTTTTTACGGGAATTTTATTGGCCTCCTGTGCAAATGAGCAAACAATAGTAGATAGAAAACAGGAAGAAGCCAATTTAATGGAAACCAGTCGTGAATGGTCACAATCATTTTCTACGGATGAATATTTTAGTTTCATCGGTGAAGGTGGTATCATGATGGCTCCGGGCCAACCCCTTTTAGAAGGCCATGAAAAAATCAGAAACGTGTTACAAGAATTTCAATCACTACCCGGTTTTAAAGTCACTTGGGAACCTCAACAAGCACTCGTATCTAAGAGCGGAGATTTAGGTTACACCATAGACAAAATGTTAATGAATTTTGACGATGAAAATGGCGTCACGGTAAATCAATTTCAAAAAGTCGTTTCTATTTGGAAGAAGAACGAAAAAGGCGAATGGAAAATGGTCGTAGACATTTGGAATGCTGACCCTACCCTAACATCGATCAATTAATAATTTTTCAGTATGAAAAAGCAGATAATGCCCTTTCTAACACTGACCATTTTTCTAACACTTTTTACCATGTCAAACTTAGGAGCTCAAATCACTACACCGGCTAAAAGCCCAGAAGCGGAGGTTAGTCAGCGTGTCGGTATTACCGATATTACCATTCATTATAACCGACCTTTTGTGAAAGGTAGAAAAATCTGGGGCGGTTTAGTGCCTTACGGATTTAACTATTTAGGTTTTGGAACTTCTAAAGCTGCACCATGGAGG
This sequence comes from Croceitalea marina, assembly GCF_042684265.1. Classification (NCBI taxonomy): domain Bacteria; kingdom Pseudomonadati; phylum Bacteroidota; class Flavobacteriia; order Flavobacteriales; family Flavobacteriaceae; genus Croceitalea; species Croceitalea marina. The sequence goes on from NZ_JBHULB010000013.1 coordinate 25,618, forward strand.
GCGGGCTCGGATTATAATACTACGATTAGTTTCACGCATGAAGTTAGTATTCAAGGCAACAAATTTCCTGCTGGTAAATATGCCTTGTTCATGGCACCTGAGGAAAATGGTGAAGTCACTATAATTTTGTCTTCCAATACAACGTCTTGGGGCTCATACTTTTATGATGAAAAAGAAGATATACTCCGTTTTAAAGTTACTTCGAAAGATAAAAGCACTTCAACCGAACTATTAACCTATAGTTTTGATACGGTTAAACCAACAAGCGCGACTGCTTCTTTGCATTGGGGTACCAAAGAGATTCCCTTTACCATTGATGTTGCGGTTGATGAAATTGTAATGAAAGGTATTCGGAATGATTTGAGGAATCCGAAAGGATTTCAACAATCTACTTGGGATGCTGCCGCAAACTATGCTTTTAGTATTGGTCAATTAGAGCAAGCTTTGGAATGGGTAAATGCATCTATAGAGGGGAACTTTTTTAGTAAAGAAACCTTTAGCAATCTTTCCTTGAAATCTCGAATATTAGAAAAACAAGGCAACACTACCGAAGCAAATGAAATATTACAAAAATCATTGCCTTTGGGAAGTCCTGATGAATTGTACAGATTAGGCATAGGTTTAATTACAGATGGGCAATTGGATAAAGCCCTTGAAATCATGCAAGCCAATGTCAAATACAACAAAGGCGCTTTCCCCAGCCATTATGGTTTGGCTAGGGTGTATTCTGCTAAAAAAGATTTTAAAAATGCCCTAAAAGCTTTGGAAAAAACAGGTAACGATACGCCAGAACATTTTAAACCAAGATTTAAACAGTATAAGGAACGATTACAAAAAAAAGAAGATTTTAATTCGAAATAGTATGTGGTCTTTCGCTTTAAATCAGAGGCTAACTTTAATAAAAATCAAGTAACAATAAAAATTAAAACAGACATGAAAAGAATTCTATTAACATTAATGACAATAATTACTATGACAAATACAACAGAAGTAAATGCACAACAAACAGATGTGCTGCGCATTGAGACAACATTGAATTACTATCTAACAGGATTGGTAAACAATGATGCCGAAACCTTAACAAAAGCCTTTCACCCTACCGCAACAATGAAGTGGATTGGTGAAAAATACACGGAAGTTAATGCTATTGAAGGATTAACTGAAGGCATGGATGGAACTCCGTACAAAGAAAAGATAAAAACAAGAGTTGTTTCCATAAGCATTGCAGGAGATGCTGCAAGCGCTCAGTTAGAGATTCAATTTCCCACTTTCACTTATATCGATTTTATGCACGTATTAAAGATAGAAGGTGAATGGAAAATAGTTAGTAAAATATTCCACACTAGACAAGACTCTAAGTTATAGAATGCTTCTAAAAAGAGCTTTAATCTTAAAAAAGGTAGGTTCATTTACAACTGTTTTTGAACCTATCTTTTATGGGTACAGCACGGCTTTACACCACCGATTATTCTTGTGATATAAAACTTGATGTACATCAAGTTTTCTTTTTGATGGAGGTCAAGCTTTTTTCTTAGCACAGGTCATATTAATCCCTTCACATTTAACGCAACTTTGTAATGTCAATATAAACCAAATAAGCGTCTAAACAATTAATTGAAATTCTTGAAAATATCGCTATGAATAAGTATCTACTTCCTGTAATTGCCATTGTTATTGGAGTCACCATTGCCTTTGTAACCAAAAATCAAAAATCAATAGGCACCAAACTTCTATTATCATTCAGCGGTGCTTTTTTATTGGCATTAACTGTTTTTGATCTATTACCAGAGGTATATCATCATTTAGAGCCTAGACAAACCGGACTTTTTATCATGTGTGGTGTTTTATTACAAATTGTTTTGGAGTTTTTCTCAAAAGGTGCAGAGCATGGTCACGACAATACACATGAGAAAGACAAAAGGTTTCCATGGGTTTTATTTATAAGCCTCTGTATTCATAGTTTTTTAGAAGGCTTTCCTATTCATGAACACAATGATATGGTCTATGGTGTATTGATTCATAAAATTCCAATAGCTGCATTGATAACTACATTTTTGTTTCAATCCAGCTATAGCATAACTAAAATTATTGGTTTCTTATTAGTATTTAGTGCAATGACACCTTTGGGCACATACATATCCAATAACATGCTTTTGACAACCGAAAATATAGCGATTGTTAATGCTCTGGTGATTGGCATCTTTTTACATATTGCCACTACTATTTTATTTGAAACCGGCGAAGGACATAAATTTAACTTATCAAAATTGGCAATGATATGTTTAGGTATTTCTATCGCTCATTTTATATAATCAAGAAGGGGTCATCTGCGAGCACAGGTTAATCATTTCATGCATAAAAAGCATTATTATGTACTAAAGAAAAAAAGTATGCTACATTTTTAACGACTATTACATCATTCAGAACATTTGTTGAGTAGTTCTTATTATTAACTTTGAAAGAAACTGCTCTAAATGAAACATCTATTCGCATTTTATTTTTTAATCGCCCTTATATTTTCTTGTAACTCAAATTCCAGTAGTATTACAATTATACCAGAAGACGATTCGAATACTGAAGAACCGGTAGGTGAAAATCCTGATACGGGTAGTGGTTCAGCAAGTGAATTTGATAATGGGGTTATAAGAAATCTTTCACCTTCAGAGATAGTTTCTGAAATGAAAATAGGTTGGAATCTCGGGAATAGTTTAGATGCAGAAGGTCCTGACGAGACTTTCTGGGGCAATCCGGCAACCACTCAAGCAATGATCAAGGCAGTGTCAGATAGAGGTTTTAATACCTTAAGGGTTCCGGTCACATGGCGTTTTCATCAAGGTTCCGCTCCGAACTATTTAGTTGAAGAAGATTGGTTAGATCGAGTTGAAGAAGTAGTAAACTATGGCAGGGCCAATAATATGTATGTTATTATCAATATACACCACGATGACCCATGGATAATACCTACTGCAGCCATGACAAATGAAGTAAGCGATAGGCTCGTCAAGTTATGGACTCAAATTGCGAATAGATTCAAAAATTATAGCGATTATGTAATCTTTGAAACCTTAAATGAACCAAGACATGAAGGCACACCTGAAGAATGGAGCGGTGGCACAGCTGAAGGTAGAGAAGCCGTAAATCAGTATCACCAAGTAAGTTTAGATGCTATTCGAGCGACGGGGGGCAATAATAATTTGAGACAAATTATGATCTCGACCTACGCGGCAAGTACTTTACCATTAACAATGAACGCTTTACAGATTCCGAATGACGATCCAAATACAATTGTATCACTTCATTCATATTTTCCCTTTCCGTTTACCCTTGAAGGCACTGACCAGACCTGGGGTACAGATGACGACAAGGCCCAACTAACAGCAGAAATGGACCGAATTAAAACAAAGTTTATAGATAATGGAAAAGCGGTAGTTTTAGGCGAATGGAGTTCGGGAAACCAGAATAATCTAAATGATCGTCTTGCCCATGCTACCTTTTATGCGCAAGCTGCAGCCGAAAGAGGTTTCGCTAGTATATGGTGGGACAATGGCAATACTAGCGTATCAAACGATGGACTAGGTATATTTGACAGACGAACCCTAACGTGGCCATTTGGTGAAATAGCTGATGAGATTGTAAATGCTTACAATTGAGACGAGTTGCTTTTAGTTCAGTGAAATATTAGTAAAACTTCCCGCACCCAAAACAATTTTTATACTTAGCCAACATCGCACTTCATGATTTTTAAACTTAAAAACAAAAATGGCCTTAGTGCTACTTTCACTGACTATGGGCAACGTCTAATGGCTCTCAACCTTCCCGATAAAAATGGAAAAATAGATAATGCTGTTTTGGGATATAAAGACCCAAAAGACTATTTAAAAAAAGAACCTAACTATTACGGAGCTTTCTTAGGCAGGTATTGTAATCGAATCGCTGATGCCCAGTTCAAGATAGAAGTTAAGATAATAAAGCTTACTAAAAATTCTAATTATAAAAATTTATAAGAAAGCAAAGAGACTATTTGCCATCCCAAACTGTGCGAAAACCGATATGCTCGGCAGATGAATCAAGTGTTGTAGCCATTCTTGCCGAAATACGATAACTAGAGCAATAAGACGCGTTACATAAAAAAGAACCTCCCTTTATCACTTTCTCTTTTGCATATGGGTTATTAGGGTTATGCGGCGAAAGCGCTCCTTGAGGATTGACTATGGGAATAGCGCTCTCAGCTAATTCTCTATAATACCCGGTATTATACCAATCGTTGGTCCATTCCCACACATTACCGGCCATATCATATAAACCATTTGCATTTGGAGGGTACGAACCTACCGGGGCTGTACGGGTATAATTGTCTTCATTTGTATTGTTATAAGGAAAAGTTCCCGTCCACGTATTGGCTTTAGAGACCAATTCGGCAGATGAATTACCCCAGTAATAGATTTTATCTACAGCTCCGGCTCTTGCCGCCAATTCCCATTCAGCTTCAGTAGGTAACCTTCTATTTGCCCACTTACAATAAGCCAACGCATCTTCATAGGCGATATGCACCACAGGATGATTTTCATGTCCCTCAATAGAGCTGTCCGGTCCTTGCGGATGCTTCCAATTTGCCCCAATAGTCCAGCGCCACCATTGGGTGAAATCTCCTAAATTTTGTACCGGACTATCCGTTTTCAAAAAAGTTAGGGAACCTGGTTGCAAGATAGAGTCAGCTGGCTTGAGTGTGCCAGCAGGTACTTGATTTTTCATCTCATTCCAATCAATTCCTCTTTCAGCAACAGTCTTATAACCCGTGTTTTCAACAAACTCCTCAAACTGACGGTTGGTCACTTCAGTGATATCCATAAAAAACCCATCAACGATTACCTTATGTTTTGGTTTCTCGTGATTCATGGCAAACTTATCCTGATCAACTGCACCTTGAACAAAACTTCCACCGGGCACCCAAACCATGCCCGATGGAGGTTTTATATTTTCAGGTGGAACTATTTTTACCTTGTAGACTACCTCATCTTTTGCCTCCGTTCTACTTTTTTTTTGAGCATTGTTACATGCATTAAAAAGAAATAAACCAGAGAGTAGTAATAGAAGTCTATATTTCATAAAATTGATTTACTTGTTAAAATAACAGCCTAAAAAATATCAGTTCCATTCTATCCTAAAAATCGATTTTATTTAAAATTGTAATAAAATCTAACTGTTTAATGAACTCAAAACTGGGTAGAATAATATTCCATAAAAAAAGAAAAATAGTCCAAATTCAGCAATTTCAAATGTTTTATTCTCTTCTTAAATGAGCATTTTTTCGCATACAAACATCTAATTTGACCTTCCGAGCCCTTATAAAATGGGCTAAAACCATTTGTTCTAATCTTCAAAAGATTTGTCGCCTTTATTCGTTGCACACCCAACCTATATTTAACAAAATTTTAAACTGACTAAACAATTAATTAATGTAAAACTTATGAATTTAACTAAAAACAACCTGACTAAGTACCGATATGGTAAACTACTCTCGTTGCTGTTTTTGATGTTTGCGACCATGACGACTTATGGTCAAGCTCAATCAGTAAGTGGTACTGTTTATGATAATAGCGGAAGCCCTTTACCGGGTGTGAATGTAATTGTAAAGGGGACCTCCAGTGGTACCCAGACTGATTTTGATGGTAACTATACTATTAATAATGTAGATTCTGGAGCGGTTCTAGAGTTTTCATACATTGGTTTTAAGACAACCGAAGCAACCTTTTCTGGAAGTAGCGTCATTAATGTAACTATGGAAGAGGACACACAGGCATTGGACGAGGTGGTTGTGATAGGCTACGGAACACAAAAGAAAAGTGATGTAACCGGTGCAGTTGCAAGCATTGACTCTAAGGCAATTGAAAAATTTACGTTTACTGATGCCTCTCAGGCATTACAAGGGCAACTAGCCGGTGTAAGCGTTCAATCTGCCGGTGGTGCTCCGGGTGCGGGCACTGATATCGTAATACGTGGTATCGGCACCTTTTCAAACAACGGCCCTTTATTCGTTATCGATGGTGTAATTACCAACAATATGAGCTCTGTGAGCCCACAGGATATTGCTAATGTCTCCGTTCTTAAAGATGCTTCCGCATTGGCCATTTACGGTTCTAGGGCAGCAAACGGTGTTGTCATTGTTACTACCAAAAAAGGAACTAGAGGAAAATTAAGTATTGATTTTAACACGAGTTATGGGGTTGCAAGTGTAATTAGAGAGCTAGACTGGGCCAATAACAGACAATATGCCGATATCGTAAACCGTGCGAACGATAACGATGGTAATGCAAGATTTCCGGCAAACGACACGCAGTTCGATCCGAATTTTGGAAGCAACCTTTACGCCGAGTCTGTACAAACGGCTGGTGTCCATGATAGCAACCTTAGACTTTCCGGTGGTGGAGAAAACACACTTTTCAGCTTATCATTAAGCCACTATGACCAAGAAGGGGTGATTAAATTCTCCGATTTTGAACGATATACGGTAAGAGCTAACGCAGGCTTCACAAAAGGAAGATTCGACCTTCAAAGTACAATAGGTTTAACCAGAACAGTAAACAATCCCAATCCATACTTTAATAGGGAAAGAAACTTGTTACCTACTATTAATCTAAGAAATAGTGCTGGTCAATTTAGTGCTTCTGACTTAGAAGATAGAGGTATTGATGCTGCCCTTGGCGCTTTTTACGGTCCAGGAACCATCGTTAACGAATTAGGTTTGGCCGCTTTAGAAGACAGAACCATCACAAGAAATACTATTTTAGGTAATATCGCCGCTTCTTATGAGATATTCAATGGCTTAACGTATAAATTAAGTCTAGGTCTTGAATCTTATGCTAACAACAACTTTAGGTTTAGTCCGGCAGAACAAGTAATTTTCGATGGTTCTAACAGAGCATTCTCAGAACTTTCAGAAACCAATGAAAATTTCCTTTCTACTTTAGTAGAGCACACTTTAAATTACAACAGAACCTTTGGCAAACATACTGTTGATGTATTAGGAGGTTTCACAGAGCAAATTAACGATGTACGCAGATTAGGGGTTAATGCGATTAACTTTCCTTCAAATGATATTAGAGTTGCTTCTGCTGGTGAAGTACAAAATACTCCTGCATTTCAGGGTACCGATGCTATACAGTCTTATTTTGGAAGGGTAAACTATACGTTTGATGATCGATATGTACTTACAGGTACGCTTCGTCGTGACGGTTCTTCTCTTTTTAAGGAAGAACTGAGATGGGGTACTTTTCCATCAGCTGCCGTTGCATGGAATATCAGTAATGAACCATTTTTACAAGATTTCGATGCTTTGACAAATATCAAATTTAGAGTAGGTTATGGTGAAATAGGTTCTAATAATGTTGGGCGTTATGCCACGGACCCTGTATTAAATTTATTCAGTGAATATATTTTAGGAGACAACCAAACTAGGGTTCAAGGATACTCTATCACCAATAGTGTTAACCCTAACCTTACTTGGGAAACTACTAAAACAACAAACTATGGTTTAGAATTCAATACCCTCAACAACAGGTTGGGTATTACCATGGAATACTTTGTAAAAGATACTGAGGACATTTTGGTCTCTACACCTCTTTCTTTTATTACCGGAACTGGAAATCCTGTTCCTGCTAACCGAGGTAGTATTACAAATAGTGGTTTCGAATTTCTAGCCAACTATCGCGATCAAATCACCGACGATTTATCCGTTAGCGCAACATTTAACTTTTCAACAGTTAAGAACGAGGTAACTTCAATTGGTGATGGTTCACCGATTAGATCTGGTTCTTTTACTTCAAACACCATTTTTAGTACTCGAACAGATGTTGGGCAGCCAATTGGATCTTTTTATGGTTATATCGTTGACGGAATTTACCAAAGTGATGCCGAGGCAACTGCTGCCAACGACCAACCTGGTAATCCACGTGCCGGTGATTTAAGATTTAAGGATATAGCTGGCCCCGATGGTAGTGGCCCTGATGGAATAATCGATGAAAATGATGAAACCTATATTGGTAATCCTGCTCCTGATTTTGAATATGGACTTAATTTATCGGCAGAATATAAGAATTGGGACGTAAGCCTATTCTTTAATGGAGTTGCGGGTAACGAAATTTTAAATGGAACAAAATACCGAGGGTACTTCGATTTTAATGGCAACTACTTTGCAGATGCCCTAAACGCTTGGACACCTTCAAATACGAATACCAATATTCCAAGAAATACACAATCAGACCCTGGTTTCAATAGAAGAATGTCAACATTTTACTTAGAAGACGGTTCTTACTTTAGGTTAAGAAATGCCCAAGTAGGGTATTCTATACCAGATACCATTCTAGATAAGATAAAACTGGCCAAACTACGCTTATACGTATCAGCGATAAATCTATTTACCATTACAGACTATGAAGGTTATTACCCTGAAGTAGGTCGTAACGGAAGAGGCGGTCGCGGAGTATTTACAAGAGGTGTAGATGAAGGTTCTTACCCAACACCGAGAACCCTTCAACTTGGTGTACAAGTTTCTTTTTAACTCAAAAAAAATAATTATGAAAAACATTCAAAAGAAAATGAAGACAGGTATAGCTTTGCTAGCTATCAGTCTTGTTAGTTTAAATTGTTCTGATGATATTTTAAATCAGACAAATCCAAACTCTATTACCCCTGCATCATTCTGGCAGAATGCCGATGATGCCAATAGAGGGGCATTTGGTATGTATACTCCATTTACCAATATTTGGTACTATACCCGTTTTGAGATTTTTACTTCCGATTACAGAGATGATGTAATCAATGGTTTCAATACTTCTGAAAGAACCGCTGTTGGTTATTTTAGTGGTACTGCGGACAGTAACGCTACCTTTTGGGTATGGCAAGCTATGTTCCAAGGTGTGGCGAGAGCCAATGAAGTAATCTTTAATGTGCCTAACATAGATATGGATGCGACCCTTAGGGATAATATTGTTGGGGAAGGTCATTTTGTAAGGGCTTTTAATTACTTTAATCTACTGAACAATTGGAGAAATATTCCAATTATTACCTTACCAACATCAGAATATGATTTGAATGAAGTAATGCAGGCCCCACCAGAAGATGTTTGGGCTCAGATAGAGCTTGACCTTCAAACCGCCCGTGACCTATTACCTAATTCTTGGTCTGCCGAGTTTACCGGAAGAGCAACTGCAGGTGCTGCGGCTGGCTTATTGGGCAAAACATACCTATACCAAGGTAAATGGGCCGAAGCCAAAGCTGTATTTTCAGAAATAATGGCCGGTACTTACGGTAGTTACCAGCTTATGGATGATTATGCGGCCAACTTTACCGAAGAGTTTGAAAATAATGCCGAATCATTGTTTGAAATACAATTGGTAAATGATGGCAATGGTGGCTGGGGCGGCGACGGACCTGGAAGAGGGAAAGGTTCTGCCTACCAAGCCGATTTAGCACCTAGAGGTTTTACCAACCAAAACGGAATGCGTGTCAACCAATGGGCCTATGATCTATTCACTGATGAAGTGACTGTAAATGGAGAGTTAGATCCAAGAATCTATACAACACTTTTCGCTAACAGTGATGAAACCACTGAATATCAAGGTAAGACATTAGCATTTAAGACCTTTACAGACAAAACATTTTTAGAAGCTTATCCTGACACAGACTTAGATAAACCAATACCAATCTATGCTAATAAGTGGATGGATTGGGAATTTACTGGTCGTGTCGAATCTCGTGACGGCGGATGGCACGGTGGAGGAAATAATCTTAGACTATTAAGATATTCTGATATTCTATTAATGTTCGCAGAAGCAGAATTCATGCTAAATGGTTCTACGCCTGCAGCTCTAGATGCTATAAATCAAGTTCGCGCAAGGGTAGATATGCCAGCATTCACCAGCATAACCATGCAAGATATTGAAGACGAGCGTGTCAAAGAACTTACTTTTGAGCGCACACGTTATTATGATTTATTACGCTGGGGCAAAGTGGTAGAGAGAATTGTAAACAATCCTGATCTGAAGTCTGAAAGTGCTGGAACTGGTGCTTACAAACCTGGTAGAGAATACATTGCGATTCCACAGAATGATATTGACAGAAACTTCCCTCGCTGGACACAAAACGAAGGATATTAAGTAGTTTGATTGAGTTTTTTTAGAAAGGGAACCATTGTTTAAGATGGTTCCTTTTTGTATTTTAATGTATATGCAAAAACTGGTTGTTATTTTAGTGCTTACCCTATGTTTTTTCTCTTGTTCAGAAGATACAAGTGAACTTACGGCCAATTCGATTTCCTTTGAAAAAGTAACTCCTGAAACGTCGAATGTTACGTTTACAAATGCGATTATAGAGAACGACACGCTAAACTATTTTGAATACCCATATTTGTATCTAGGAGCAGGAGTTTCTATAGGAGATATCAATAATGACGGTTTGAACGATATCTTTTTCTCCGGAAATTTGACATCCAACAAGTTATACCTGAACAAAGGTAACATGGTTTTCGAAGATATTACCGAAACTGCCGGTGTAGGTGCAGAAGGAAAATGGTGCAGCGGTGTAACCATGGCAGATATCAACCATGACGGGTTTATCGATATTTACGTGAGCGTTTCCAATAAATTCGGCAACGGTGAGAATCTTCTTTTTGTAAATAATGGCGACAGTACTTTTACCGAAAGTGCATCCTCTTACGGTATAGCCGATACGGCAACTTCAATACAATCTACATTCTTTGATTACAATAATGACGGCCTATTAGACCTATTGGTAGCAAATTATCCCAACATACAAGTGAGCATGGGCAATGAGTATTATTACAATCTTATGCAGGAAAATAGTTTGGAAAACTCAGGCCATTTGTACCAAAATAATGGAGACGGAACTTTTTCTGACGTTACGGCAAAAGCAGGGGTCCAAAACTTTGGACTTACCTTAGGGGTCGTCGCATCCGACCTAAATAACGACGGATATAAAGATTTATACCTCTCAAACGATTTTAATGTTCCTGATTATCTCTACCTCAACAATGGTGACGGTACTTTTTCAGAGACTGTTAAAGAGTCTACGAGCCATACCTCAATGTTCGGAATGGGCCTAGACATTGCGGATTATAATAATGATGCCCTTATGGATTTAATACAGGTAGATATGACCGCAAACGACTATAAACGGGCCAAGACCAACATGGCCAGCATGAGTCCTTCTACCTTTTATGGGGCAGTTGCTTTGGGTATGCATTACCAATACATGCAGAACTCCTTACAATACAACAATGGAATTGACAAAAAAGGTCTGCCCAACTACAGTGATATTTCACGCTATGCAGGTATATCTACAACAGATTGGAGCTGGGGTCCCCTTTTTGCCGATTTTGACAATGACGGTTATAAAGATTTATTTATCACTAATGGTGTTAAAAGAGATGTAAACAATAACGATGTAAACGTCGAATATAGTTTTTCCGCATTGTTCGGAGATGACAAAAAAAAGGATTATCGTCTTTTACCAAGTACTCCAATACCCAATTTCGCCTTTAAAAACAAGGGTGATAATACTTTTGAAAAAGTTACTACGGCTTGGGGCCTAGATGAAAAAGGTTTTTCCAATGGGGTAAGTTATGGAGACTTGGACAATGATGGCGATCTTGATTTGGTTCTAAATAATTTAGATAATGTAGCTACCATTTATGAGAATCAAAGTAACACTGAGACCCAAAAATTTTTAAGGATAAAATTGAAAGGAAATGCCACCAATCCATTAGGCATAGGCACCAAAGTATTTTTAGAAACCGATAATTCATCTCAGGTTCAAGAGCTAACGTTGACAAGAGGTTACCAATCTTCAGTTGAACCCATTATCCACTTTGGGGTAAATTCAGCATCAAGTATCAAAGAAGTTAAAGTTCAATGGCCCAATGGTTTTCAAGAAACACTTTATGATGTTACAACGAACCAAACACTTCTTGTAGACATTAAGAATGCAGTGGAAATTTCAAAAAAAGGGAAGCAACGACAACAATTTGCAGAAGATATTACCGAAAGTACAGGCATCAATTTCGCTCATAAAGAGAATGACTATGATGACTTTATTCACGAACCGCTCCTACCCCACAGGTACTCCAATATCGGTCCAGGTGTTGCGGTAGCAGATATAAATTCCGATGGTTTTGATGATATTTTTATCGGTAATTCTTCCGGTAACCAAGCTATACTATATCTACAGGATGAAAAAGGCAATTTTAATGAAAAACAAGGGCCTTGGTTAGAAGATAAAGAATTTGAAGACGGGGGCGCTTTGTTTTTTGATGCCGATGGAGATGGAGACCAAGATCTTTATGTAGCAAGTGCAGGCTACATTGTAAAGGCCAGCAAGCAATTCTTACAAGATAGACTATACATGAATATTGATGGAGACTTTCATCATGTGAAAGGGGCGCTGCCCAATAACCCAACGAGTAATCGAACTATAGAAACTGCGGACTATGACAATGACGGGGATCTTGACCTTTTTATAGGTGGCCGCGTAGTTGTAGGCAAATATCCATTCCCCTCCAGTAGCGTTCTTTTAGAAAATCAAGGAGGTAAAGACAAGGAAATAAGTTTTAAAAATGTAAATGATGAAATAGCCCCTATGTTTAATTCTTTAGGAATGGTCACCGCTGCCGAATGGGATGATTTTGATAAGGATGGAAATATTGATTTGATTATAGCAGGTGAATGGATGCCATTGCGGTTCTTTAAGAATACCGGAAAAAACTTTAAAGAAGTCACCCAAGAAACCAACCTTGGTCAAAATGTAGGATGGTGGTATAGTTTGGAGAAAGTAGACTTAAATTCAGACGGCACAATGGAATACTTGGCCGGTAATTTAGGCCTCAATTATAAATATACCGCTACTTTAAAAAAGCCTTTTGAGGTCTATGCCAATGATTTTGATGAGAATGGCTCAATGGATATCGTTTTGAGTTATAAAAAAGACTCAAAAAATTTACCTCTTCGAGGAAGAGAATGCTCCTCACAACAAGTACCGGCCATAGCACAAAGGTTTAAAACGTTTGAGGCATTTGCCAATGCCAATTTAGAAGATATCTATGGTGAACATATGCTTCAAAACTCCCTCCATTACAGTGCAACCACTTTTAAAAGTTTTTTAATCAAAAAAGAGAATAGCACTAACTTTAAGAGTATTGAATTACCAGCCGAATTACAGTTCTCTTCTATAAACGATTTTGAAGTTTTTGACTATAACTCAGATGCTTACCCCGATATTATTTTAGGTGGTAATTTGTATGATGCTGAAGTTGAAACCACAAGAAATGATGCCAGTTTAGGCTTAATATTAGTGGGTGGAAAAGATGGCTTCTCAGAAGTTATTTCTCCTAATGAGAGTGGTTTATTTTTAAAAGGTGAGATACGAGCTTTAAAAATCATTAACTTATCAAAAGAAGATGAAAAAGGTCTCTTAGTCGTTTACAACGATAGACCCGTTCAATTATTTAAATTAAGACAATATGAATAGTCTAACCAAAGATTCAAGGTCAAACCAAAAAAACGAAGTACATAATTTCTTAAAAAACCAAGTACTTACTTTTGTATTATTTTCATTGGCCTTAGCGGCATTTTTAGTGTCAAATTCATCTTATGGTCAAGACAATATTTATTTTGATAAGATAACAACTGATGATGGCCTTTCACAAAATGATGTAAACTCTATTTACCAAGATGCCCAAGGTTTTATGTGGTTCGGCACCCATGATGGCCTTAACATGTACGACGGTTATGACTTTACGGTATATAATCCTCAAAATGATGTTGCTGGTAGCATAAACAGCAATCTTATTTTCAAAATATTGGGTGATGAAAAGGGAAACCTTTGGGTGGGTACCACAGGGCGCGGCCTTAATTTCTTTGATAGATCGACTTCTACATTTACAGCATTTATGCATGATGAAGAGGATGCCTCAACTCTTGATAATGACCATATATCAGATTTATTGATAGATACAAAAAATCGCTTATGGGTAGCTACAAGCAGAGGAATCAATCTTCTGGACCTTAACAAACCCCTAGATTCAGTAAATTTTCAGAAATACCATTTAGAAAATATTTCTTTTAGGCTGGGATGGGACGGAAAGATTATATATGACATTTTTGAGGATAGTGAAAAACGAATTTTCGTGGGGGGCTCTGGCGGCCTATACCAAATGGCCAGAGATGAAAACGGTCATATCTATTTTAAGTTAATGAATGAATCATTCGGACTCGAAGAACAGACCGTTACCTGTATTAATCAAGATAATTTAGGAAGACTCATTATAGGAACAAATCAAGGTTTCTACATACAAGAAAAAAGAAATGGGCATTCAAAGCTCAAGAAAATAGCTAAAGGACAATTCAATTCAATCTTAATCGATAAGAAAGGGCATATATGGGCGGGCAGTAACCAGGGTTTGTTACAATTTGCTAATTCACCTCTAAAAGACATCCCTACGCTCGTAAATCAGTTCGTGTATAGCCCTTACGACGAAAGTAGTATAAGCAAGAACATCATAAAATCATTATACACAGACAATACGGGTATCATATGGGTAGGTACCAATGGCGGTGGAATCAACAAATTTGATCCGGAAAGAAAAAAGTTTACTACAATTCAAAAAACCATGCATCCCAATAGCCTGAGTTATGACAAAATAAGGGCCATGTATGAAGATAGTAAAGGCACTTTATGGGTGGGTACCGAAGGTGGAGGACTCAACATGCAGGTTTTATCCAAAGATGGAATTTCAAAAAAGAAATTTAAAAACTTTCAAAGGGTATCCAAACCTTTCGCTCTAACAGAAATTGGAGAACCCGGAAACAAGAAACTCTTAATCGGTGTAGAGGGCTCACCTGGATTGTACAAAGTAGATATAGAAGATTCAGAAAACATTACGGATAACGATATTGTTCCTTTTCATGAGGTAAACCAAAGTGTTTTTGCCATACTAGAAGATAAAGACAAAACCCTATGGATAGGAACCTATGGGGCAGGACTACAACGATGGATCAAAAAAGACGATGGTTATAAAATAGATATTTTCATGAGTAATATTGGCGATGCTAAAAGCATCTCAAGCAATATTATCAGAAATATTTATGAAGATGTCAAAGGTAATATCTGGATTGGAACCGGTGATGGCCTTTGTAGACTTGACCTTGGTGAAAAAAACAAAAACAATCCCAATTTTAAAGTATTCAAGAATAGAAAGGATGATAAAAATAGCTTAAGTCATAATTATATCCTCTCAATGTATGAAAGTGAAAAAGGAGATTTTTGGGTGGGAACTTTTGGTGGAGGACTTAATAAGCTTACCATACAAAACAAGAAAGTTACTTTTAAATCCTACTCGGAATCCAACGGTCTACCAAACAATGTTATTAAAGGTATTTTAGAAGATAGTGAAGGAAGTCTTTGGCTATCGACCAATCAAGGTATTTCAAAGTTTTGCCCCAAAGAAGAAACCTTTAAAAATTATGATGTAAACGATGGACTTCAGAGTAATGAATTCCAAGAACTTGCGTGTCTTAAAAGAGCTAACGGGCAGATGCTCTTTGGCGGGGTGAACGGATTCAATACGTTTTTTCCGGAAGATATCGAAGAAAATAGCTTTCGGGCAGAAACTATAATTACCAATCTTTCCATTTTCAATAAAGAAATAAACGTTGGTGAAAAAATAGGTGGAAGAGTACTATTAAATGAACCTATTTCGAATACGGACCAAATAGAATTAAAATATCGTGAAAACAATTTTTCATTTGCTTTTGCCGCCTTACATTATGCAGCACCTCAAAAAAACCAATTTGCCTATATGTTAGAGGGTTTTGATGAAGAGTGGATAACGACCACCTCTGATAAACGTTTTGCTACCTATACCAATCTTGCTCCGGGCTCATATACTTTAAAGGTAAAAGCATCGAACAATGATGGCCTGTGGGATGACAGCCCAACCGCTTTGAAAATTAAAGTCATACCCCCAATCTATAGAACCAATGTGGCTTATGCCTTTTATGGGCTTTTGATTCTTGGGCTTTTATGGTGGTTTTGGCGATATACTTTTATCAGAACAACGGAAAAACACCAATTACAGCTCGAGCATATCGAAAAGGAGCAATCTGAAGAGTTACAAAGAGTGAAGTTGGAGTTCTTTACCAATATCTCACACGAATTCAGAACCCCGCTTACATTAATAAAAGGACCTTTAGAATATCTGCAAAAAAACGCTGGTTCATTAGATCAAGAAACTGTAGACGAACAGCACACGCTAATGCATAAAAACACCAATTACTTGTTAAGATTGGTAAATCAACTATTGGACTTTAGAAAATTGAATCAAGGTAAAATGCGTCTGGTAGTTCGCAATACAGATGTAATATCTTTTATCAAAGAAGTAGTCGAACCGTTTCAGTTTTTGGCCCACAAAAAGGCCATACATCTTAATATAAATACAAAACATAGAAGTCTTATAACTTGGTTCGACCATGAAGCCCTAGAAAAAATAATGAACAATTTGCTTTCTAACGCATTCAAGTTTACCCCAGAAAATGGTCACATTGTTACTAGCATACATAAAGAAACTATAAATGAACAAAACCACTTAGTCCTTCGAGTAAAGGATTCGGGTACGGGCATAGAAAAAGATAAACTCAACGATATTTTTCAGCGCTTTTATGTAGAAAAAGATGAAAATCAAGTAAACCCTGAAGGAATGGGTATCGGGCTTTCATTTACCAAAGACCTTATCGAGCTACATCAAGGGAGTATAAAGGTAATAAGCGAGCAAGGCAAGGGAACAGAATTTATAGTAATACTTCCTATGAACAAAGATGCCTATGAAAATGTAAAAGGCATTACCTGTAAAGAGTCTACAGATAGTGACTTTTTGGTTCGTTCCTCAGAGACCGAATCTTTCGCAATTGGCCTCAATGACGAATTAGCCGATGAAAACCTATCAAAGTCAAGATCAAAACAACCTGTTCTGTTAATCGTAGATGACAACGCAGATATTAGATCGTTCATAAAGCAGTCTTTAAAGGATTCTTATACGATTTATGAATCTGAAAATGGTAAGCAAGGTTTGGAGACGGCCAATGAAATATTACCAAATATAATTCTCAGTGATGTGGTAATGCCCATGATGGATGGTATCGAGTTTTGCAATCTAATCAAGACCAAAGAAGAGACAAGCCATATACCTGTAGTGATGTTGACGGCTAAATCTTCTGAGGAAAGTAAATTGGAAGGACTCAAAAGCGGTGCGGATGATTACCTCACCAAACCCTTTAATATGGAAATGTTAAAACTAAAGCTGGCCAATATCGTAAAACAACGTAATGAGCTAAGAAAACGATTCAACAGAAATATTGCCATTCAGCCTAGCGAAGTAACCGTTACGTCTACCGACGAGAAGTTTTTAAGTCAAGCAATGGAAATAGTTGAAAAACATATGATGAATACCGACTTTAATGTTGAGATGATGGTAAAAGAGATGGGACTAAGCCGTAGCAACCTCTATCTTAAATTTAAAGAGATTACAGGTTTATCTTCTAGCGAGTTCATAAGAAATGTTAGATTAAAACGTGCAGTACAATTATTCGAAAGCAGTGACCTTTCGGTAAAAGAAATTATGTATATGACCGGTTTTAATACGGCTTCTTACTTCTCTAAATGCTTTAAAAAACAATTTGGGGTTATTCCAAGTGAGTATGTTTCAAAAATGAAAAATGGAAAAAAAGCTTTAGGCAGCTAATTTAACTTAGGGTTACTTTAAAAAATCGGGTAGATTATCCAGAGTTTTTATTTTTATGTTACGGTAAAAGGCCTCAGCGGCTTCAGACTGAATTTGTAGTTTACCTGAAACAACTGGTTGAAAACCCTCTTCGGTTTTCTCCAAGGCCTTTTCAAGAACCATGACCACTTGACCGTTGACAATATGCCATGATTTTCCATTAAAACAAATCAACTCCAATGAATTCCACTCACCATTAGGCTTTTCATGATTTTGGGTTCTTACGCACCTATACATTTTATCACCTTCCATCACAGTTCCTAAAACAACCGCTTCCCCATCAGGGTTATAAGCATAAAAACCATCTTCATCGCGCACGGCTTTAGTTCTATTTACGGCACCTGCCAGACCAAAATAATCTCCCATATCCCCTTCCTGTACTTGAAATTCTTGAGATTTCATCCAAACATTCCAAAAAGCACCATGTGGACCATTGCAATGGTATAAAATGCCATTGTCTCGTTTATCATTTAGTCTAGGCTCCCATTTTTTTACGCCCCATTTAAAGTCCATTTTTAAATGATAATTCCCATAACGCTCCTTAGAAGTTAATCCACCATAAATTTGGCCACTTATGTACAAAACCAATTCTCCATCTATCCTTTTTACACTAAAGACATTTAGAGGATCATTATTTAACCCAAGTGGAGTGCCTTCCATACCATTTCCTTTGGGTATATCTTTTAGGCCCTCTATAGAATAATGTGGTACCCCCATGAACCTATCCCATTGGCTTAAATCTTCATCAAGAAGATTTTTCCATGTATCATCTTGACCGTGTACATTAAAAACTATTAAAAAAAAGATTAATGATTCAAACCCTAAAGACTTCAATATGTTCATGACTACGTTTATAGCCTCAAAGGTGCTCTTTTACAAATCATAATTAAAATGATCATGCTCTTTTTTGTTGTTCAAATGGTTATGTAATCCATACATGAAAAACGCTGATTTTTTCAATCCTAATCATATGTATAAGACTAAGAATCATCTGTATTGCAAAGCCGCTAACTTATCCAGACTTTTAAGGGTAATTTTGAATAAACAGATTTTTGTATGTTTAGAAGAATCTCTAATCCTCTTTTTTTAGTTTCTTTTCTTCTTTTTATAGGATGTAACGAAAGTGAAAAAAAAGAAAAACAGCAGGTTAACCGACCCAATGTAATCATAATTGTTACCGATGATCAAGGTTATGGAGATTTGGGATATCACGGCAATCCTATTATCAAGACTCCGAATTTGGACACCTTTGCAAGTTCAGCCTTTGAGTTAACAAATTTTCACGTTGGCACAACCTGCGCGCCCACCCGAGCGGGTATAATGACCGGTCGCAACGCGAATAGAAATAATGCTTGGCATACCATTGCGGGCTGTTCTATTCTTGAAGAAAACGAGCAAACCATTGCGGAAGTTTTTGCGCAAAACGATTACGCTACAGCGATGTTCGGAAAATGGCATCTTGGTGATAATTACCCTTTTCGCCCTCATGATAGGGGCTTTCAAAATGCCGTTTATAACGGTGGTGGTGGAGTTGGCCAAACACCTGATTATTGGGATAACGATTATTTTGACGACACTTATTTTAGAAACGGAGTTCCAGAAAAATTTGAGGGATATTGTACCGATATTTGGTTCAATGAAGCCAAAAAATTTATACAAAAAAGGGAAGATGAACGCCCTTTCTTTATGTACTTGGCAACTAACGCCGCACACTGGCCATTTAATGTTCCTGAAGAATATGCTAAAAAATACACTTCAGCAGAACTTACCGAAGATCAAAAGCGCTTCTATGGAATGATATCTAATATCGATGATAATTTTGGAGAACTTGTTGCACTACTGCGAACCGAAAAATTATTTGAAGACACTATAATCATATTTACCACAGATAATGGCACAGCCCTGGGGATACATTATCCAAAAGATGGGTCTCAGACCCTTGGCTTTAATGGCAATCTTAGAGGAGTAAAAGGCAGCCATTATGATGGAGGGCATAAAGTACCTTTCTTTATATCTTGGCCAAATGGCAACATAAAAAAGCAATCTTCAAGTGATGCCTTGACAGCTCATGTAGATTTGTTACCCACACTTGCAGAACTTACCAGTATAGATTTTAAACCCAAAAAGGTTTTAGATGGCAGCAGCATGGCGGGTATTTTAGAAGGAGCGTCGCCAACTGATAGAATGCTAGTGGTAGATACGCAGCGTAATCAATGGCCAGAAAAAGGTAAAAATCCATGTGTTATGGATGGCCCATGGAGGCTTGTAAATGGCGAAGAACTTTATAACACTTCTTCTGATATTGGCCAAAAGAACGATGTTGCCTTACAATACCCTGAGCGGGTTTCTAAAATGAAAGAGTTTTATGATTCTTGGTGGTCATCTGTAGAACCAGAAATACGATACTCAGAAATTCCGTTGGGCAATGAAAATGCCAATGAAGTTTTATTGACCATACATGATATGCACACACAAGATAATCTACCATGGAACCAATTTCAGATCAGAAAAGCTGAGGCCAAACCCAAGGGATACTATTCTGTTAGCGTTGAAAAAACCGGCCGTTATAGATTTCATCTCAGAAGATATCCCCAAGAATCCCAAATGGTAAATAGCCAATTTGTTCAAGCCATTGAAAGCACTCCGTATCGAGACGGAGCACCGGAAGGAAAGGGAGTTAAAGTAACAGGAGCCGTCATAAAACTTAACGATAAGACTTTAAACGTCGATAATTTAAACACTACATCGAATGTTATCATAGAAGGTGATTTTGAAAAAGGCAGTGCAACATTAGAGAGCCACTTTGTTCTTGAAGACGGAAGCTATTTTCCTGCATATTATACCCTAGTAGAATACATGTCCAACGAATGAAAAACAAAATGTCTTTAATCAATAAATTAACCGGCCTTTTATTTTGTCTATTTATTTTCTCTTGTAATCCTTCAAAAGAAAAACATGACGACCAGCCAAACATCATTTTCATTTTTGCAGATGACATGACCTATAGTGCTATTAATGCACTTGGCAATAAAGAAATTATCACTCCAAACTTAAACTGGCTTGTTGAAAACGGCACAACCTTTACCCACACCTATAACATGGGTGCCTGGAATGGGGCGGTATGCATGGCCTCGAGAGCCATGATCATTTCTGGCCAAAGCGTTTGGAACGCCAAGGCAATTACGGACGATTGGGAACAAAATAAAGCCTTAAAACAAACATGGGGAGCTTTAATGGACAAAGCTGGCTATGATACTTATATGACCGGAAAATGGCATGTGGCAGCACCTGCAAATCAGGTTTTTAAAAATGTAATTCATGTAAGGCCGGGCATGCCCGGAGATGCGTGGGAACATCATACAATGGTAGCCAACTTTAAATCTATAGAAGGCACGTCAGAAGACCCTTCAAAATTTATTCCCGTTGGTTATAATCGTCCCCTTAGTGAAAATGATACCACTTGGTCACCGACCGACCATAAATTTGGAGGTTATTGGGAAGGAGGCAAACATTGGAGCGAAGTATTAAAAAATGATGCCCTGAAATTTTTAGATAAAGCTGAAACCAGCGAAAATCCATTTTTTATGTATTTGGCCTTTAATGCGCCCCATGACCCTAGGCAAGCTCCGCAAGAATATCTAGACAGATATCCTGTTGATTCCATTAGTCTTCCTAAAAGTTGGCTAGAAGAGTATCCTTTTAACAAAGGGATGGGCAGTGGAAGAGATATGAGAGATGAAGCCTTGGCGCCGTTTCCTAGAACAGCGTATGCGACCAAAAAGAACATTCAAGAATATTATGCCCTTATTACACATCTCGATCATCAAATTGGGTTGATTCTTGAAAAACTAAAAGCCTCAGGTAAGATGGAAAATACCTACTTATTTTTCACCGCAGACCATGGCCTGGCGATGGGGCGTCACGGTCTTTTTGGCAAACAAAACCTTTTTGACCATAGTATACGAGCCCCTTTTATTATTAGCGGACCGGATGTTCCTAAAAACAAAAAAATAGATTTGGACATCTACCTTCAAGATATAATGCCGACGAGTCTAAATTTGGCAGGTATCGAAAAACCTGACTATGTGTTTTTCAACGATTTACTACCGTTAGTTAAGGGCAATCAACTTAAAAGCACCTATAATGCTATCTATGGGGCTTATGTGGATACCCAACGTATGATTAGAAAAGACGGATTTAAACTTCTGGTTTATCCTAAAATAGATACCGTATTGCTTTTTGATCTTAAAGAGGACCCTGAAGAAATGAACAATCTTTCAGAAGATCCTGTTTATCGCGAAAAAACCATTACTCTCTTTAAGGATTTGATTTCACTTCAAGAAGAAATGCATGATAATCTAAGTCTATCTGCTACATACGAGAATTACATTGGTCAATAATTTAAATTTTTGAATCTAAAAAATAACTTCTTTTAAAATCAAAGAATGTAACCTTAGAAAACAGGCCATTTAAGGTTTTTGCAGTCTTATTTTCTTTTATTTCAGCGGTTTAATATGCCTACATATCGCATTAGCAAAAAACTTACAAAATAAACTTGAAAGAATGTAGCAGTCTTTGAACCATATGGCCTACTAGAACAGATAAAAAATGCACATATTGTAGTTAAATCTTAGTTGTATCTACTGTAACAATGAGAACACAGAAATTAACGCTTTTAGTTCTAGGCATTCTTGTAGTGTTTTCTACTTTTTCCTTTACGCAAACAAGGGAAACTTCTGCCAATACATTTTCAAAAGATGTTGCCTTTTTAAAAAAGTTCACCAACATTATTGTCTTAGAAAAAGAAGCTAGCAAAATAGCTATTGCGCCAGACTATGAAGCACGTGTTATGACGAGTACGGACGGTAATCATTTAGATTATAGTTACGGGTATATCAATTATAAATTTATTTCTGAAAACAGAATAGTAGAAGGCGGAAATCCTTATGGGGGTGAAGACCGGTTATGGTTAGGGCCCTTGGGCAGTAAATTCACACTCTTCTATAATCAAAAGCCCATAAGTGAAAAAAATTGGCATGTACCCAAAGCCTTTGACACAAGCGCATATTCACTTATTAAAAAAACAGAAGGCACTGCCGCTTTTGAAAAGAAAATTACGGTACAAAATAATATTGGTACAGCATTTTTAGTTGGAATCACGAGAAACATTTCTTTACTAGACAAACAGCAAATTTCAAAAGAACTTGGCTTCTCAATTCCTCAGGATGTCCATTTCGTAGGTTTTCAATCTTCAAACACCCTTAGAAATAAAGGTGAAGCTTGGAAAAAAGAAGCAGGACTTATTACACCATGGGTGCTAGGTAAATTTAACGGAAATGATAAATGCGTTACCTTTTTTCCTTTTAAAGCTTCAATAAAGAGGCCTCTTGTTGTAAAGAAATACTTAAATACCATTCAAAATGATAGGTTGCGAGTGCTAGATAGCCTAATTGTATTCAAAACCGATGGGGCATACCGAAGCAAAATTGGATTGGAGAAACTAAATTCAAAAAATAGTATTGGAAGTTATGATGACCAAAATAAGGTATTAACTATTATAAAATTTTCTTTTAATCCCAGGGGGAATTATTTAAGTACAACCGAAACAGATAACCCTATTCTTTTTGGCGGTGATGTTGTGAGCTCTTATAATAACAATACAATGAATCATCTAAACTCATTTTATGAACTGGAAAGTACCTCAGAGGCGCTGGCCCTTGAAACAGATTCATCGGTTACCCATATTCACAAAACAATGCACTTTATGGGCTCTTTTGAAAAGCTTGATAGTATCTCAAGTACCTTTTTCGGCCATGGTTTAAAAAAAATAAAGAACAGTATTAGATAAAGCTTTTAATAAATTTAAAGAACTAAAAAAATAATGCTAAAACGCAGCGCAATCTTAGTAGGGTTTTTAACGATAGGACTTTTGGTCTCCTGTGGGCCTGAACTACCCGAATATGTTGCTGTAGAATACGAAAAACTTCTTGAACAGGTAGATTTCAATCAAGATGTAAAACCAATTCTTTCAGATAAGTGTTTTGCTTGTCATGGCCCTGATAAGGCAAAGATTTCAGCAGGCCTTCAATTGCACGAGGCTGAAGCAGCCTATGCAGAGCTTATAGAGAGTCCGGGTAAAGTTGCCATTAAACCCGGTAATCTTAAAAAATCGGAAGTTTATCATCGTATCTTAAGTGAAGACCCCGACTATATAATGCCAAGCCCTGAATCACATCTAAGCCTTACTGCACGTGAAAAAGCAATACTGATCAAATGGATCGATGAAGGGGCAGAATACAAAAAACATTGGGCATTTCAATCAATTCAAAAAACTAAAATACCTCAGATCAACGAAGGCAAGGGTTTAGTACAAAACCATATTGATAATTTTATACTTTCAAAACTTCATACAAAGGGACTTTCCTATTCAAAAGAAGCGGATAAAGAAATACTTCTGCGTCGCCTTTCATTTGACCTTACCGGTTTACCCCCGACTATTGAGGAAATTGATGCCTTTATAGCAGATAAAAGTGTTGACGCCTATGAAAAACAAGTTGATAGATTTCTAGAATCTCAAGCATACGGAGAACAAATGGCTCTGGGTTGGATGGATGTTGCCCGATATGCAGATACGCATGGCTATAGCGTTGATCGTTACAGAGACATGTCTCCTTACAAAGATTGGGTTATTGAAGCCTTTAATACGAACATGCCCTATGATCAATTTGTGACATGGCAATTGGCCGGTGATCTAATGGAAAATCCTACAAGGAACATGAAATTGGCAACCGCTTTCAATCGCATACATCCTCAAAATATGGAAGGTGGCATTGTTAACGAAGAATTTTTGGTTGAATATGCCGTTGATCGGGCAAGTACATCAGGGCAAGCTTTGATGGGTTTGACTGTGGCCTGCGCTCGCTGTCATGATCACAAGTACGATCCCATTTCGCATAAGAACTTCTACGAGATGACCTCGTTTTTTAATAATATCAATGAAGCGGGCCAAATTTCATGGAATGACGCGATGCCCTCACCAACCATGCTTTGGACATCAAAAGAAGAAGAGCAAATGCTCGATTATATGTCAAAATTGCTAAAAGGTGCCGAAAATAGTCTAGAAAAGACTTCAAAAGAGTTAATACCGGCAGCGGAGGCTTATGTTTTAAATAAAAACTACGAAAACAGTTCTCTTTCCAAAAAAGGATTAATTGCCTCTTACAATTTGAACACCAAATCTTTAGTAAATCAGATAAATCCTTCTCAAAAAGCTACTATTAAGAGAGAATATACCGAAAATCAACCTATTAATTTAGTAGAAGGCATTCAGGGGAAAGGCCTCCTTTTTGACGGTGACGCATGGTTAGACTTAAAAGGTTTAGGTGCCTTTGGCCGACACCAAGCTTTTACTGTAGGGGTATGGGCCAAAATACCCGAAGAAACTACTGATGGTAATATTTTTCACAAAGGCGATGGGGCCATTTTGCACGCTTGGAGAGGTTTTCATTTAAAAGTTGTTGCGAATAAGTTAGAATTGGTCATGGCCCATACCGGGCCAGATAATGCTATAAAGGAATTAACATTAAAAGAAATTCCTAAAAATAAATGGACCCACTTTGCTTTATCATACGATGGCTCCAGTAAAGCTTCCGGACTTAAAGTTTTCGTGAACGGTGAAGAATGGAAAACAGAAGTTTTAAACGATAACCTCTTTAAAAATATTCTATTTGGAAGAGCACAAGAACCGGGCATACAATTTGGGGCCAGGCTCAGAGGCAAAGGCATTTCTGGAGGAATAATAGATGATATTACAATATATGAAAGACAACTTTCGGCTATAGAACACCTACAATTGGCTAAAAATAAAAAAGCAGAGCTTATTCTCAATAAATCGCACAAAGACCTAGAAGAAGATGAAAAAAAGATGTTGAAAGCACATTTCATTGTTTCATCTCAAAATTACAATACACATTTTGCCAAATTAACAAAGACAAGGAAGGCCTTTGCAGATAGCATAGAAACTATCAAAGAAGTTATGATAATGAAAGAGGACAAAGCTGTTCAAGCTTTTGTTCTTGATCGCGGGGTATATGATGCCAAAACCGATTCTGTTTTCCCGAACACCCCTGAATTTCTGCCTCCTATGCCAAAAGGGTCGCCAAAAAACAGATTAGGTTTTGCAAAATGGTTGTTCAGCCCCGATCATCCACTTACTTCGCGTGTTGCGGTCAATCGAATATGGCAGCATTTTTTTGGAACGGGAATAGTTAAGACCTCTGAAGATTTTGGCAACCAGGGAGAACTACCAAGTCATCCAAAGTTACTGGATTATTTATCGCTCTATTTTATGGAAAATGAATGGGATATAAAAAAACTGAACAAGCTGATTGTAATGTCCAAAGCCTACCGACAGCATTCCCATACTCCTTTAGAACTAATGGAGTTAGATCCAGAGAATCGTCTTTTAGCCCGAGGTCCGTCTAGAAGAATGACAGGTGAAATGTTACGTGATAATGCTCTAAAAGCCAGTGGTCTTTTAAACGAAGAAATTGGAGGTGAAAGTGTAAAACCTTATCAACCAACGGGGCTTTGGAAAGTTAATGGTGCAGAATACCAACAAGATAGTGGTGAAAAGCTATATCGTAGAAG
Source organism: Croceitalea marina (assembly GCF_042684265.1). Taxonomy (NCBI): domain Bacteria; kingdom Pseudomonadati; phylum Bacteroidota; class Flavobacteriia; order Flavobacteriales; family Flavobacteriaceae; genus Croceitalea; species Croceitalea marina. The sequence goes on from NZ_JBHULB010000013.1 coordinate 52,112, forward strand.
TATGTATACTATTTGGAAACGATCCGTACCAAACCCTACTCTTGCAACTTTTGATGCCCCAACAAGAAACGTATGCACCATAAGAAGACAAGAGACCAATACCCCATTACAAGCACTGGTGCTGTTAAATGACCCAACTTATATCGAGTGCGCAAGAGTTTTAGGAAAAAAAATGAGCGATATCGATGAAATCGAAAAAGGGATAACATTTGCCTTTAGGAGCCTAACCGGGAAAGTTCCGAACAAAAACGAACTTTCGTTACTATTAAAATTATATAAGGAAGAATACAATGCTTTTTCGACAGATTCGAATAGAATGCAAGGCTGGCTTAATAGTGGTGAATTCAAATTAGGACCTAATGACAACAAAGCCATGGTAGCAGCAAATGCCGTAGTAGCCAGTACCATTATGAATGCTGATGTAACCATAACAAAAAGATAGTAATTATGTGCAATCGTCATGATAAGCTAAGGTCTGATAACAAAGACCTACAAAAAGTAGAAAAACAGTTTGATCGTCGTGAATTTCTCACCAAAACCTCATTAGGTATTGGCGCTTTAGCATTCAGTTCTTTATTAAATTCCGACAAAGCCTGGTCTAACGTAAAAAATAATATCAAGCCCAACCTGGGCGAACTTGGCGACATCAATAATGTATTGCCACATCATCTTCCGAAAGCCAAACGGTGTATTTACCTTTTTCAGAGTGGTGGGCCTTCACAACTAGAACTTTTTGATTACAAACCAAAATTAAAGGGCCTTTTTGGCCAAGATTTACCTGAATCTGTACGAGCTGGTCAGCGTCTAACGGGAATGAGTGCAGATCAAACAAGTTTTCCCATTGCGGCATCTACCATAAACTTTAATCAATATGGAGAATCTAGAGCTTGGGTAAGTGATGCAATGCCTTACCTCTCTGAAGTGGTCGATGATATTTGTTTTATTAAATCGATGCAGACCGATGCCATAAATCACGATCCTGCTATTACCTTTTTTCAAACTGGAAGCCAACAACCAGGTCGCCCATCAATAGGTTCTTGGATAAGTTATGGATTAGGTTCGGACAATGATAACTTACCGACCTTTATTACCCTAGTATCTAAAAACGGTGGCGGGCAACCTTTGTATGCCCGACTATGGGGCAATGGTTTTTTACCAACAGAACACCAAGGTGTGCAGTTCAGAAGTGGCAAAGACCCTGTACTTTATCTTTCCGACCCAGAGAATTATGATGGTCATGACAGAAGGCATATGCTTGACTATCTCAGTAAGCTAAATAAAATTCAAAATGATGCTTATGGAGACCCCGAGATAAATGCACGTATGGCACAATATGAAATGGCATTTAAAATGCAGACTTCAGTCCCCGAAGTCACTGATATGAGCGATGAACCTGAGTATATTTTCGATATGTACGGTGAGGACAGTAGGGACCCTGGCACTTATGCCGCCAATTGCCTTTTAGGCAGAAAGCTTTTGGAGAAAGACGTGAAGTTTGTTCAGCTATATCATCAAGGATGGGATCAACATTTAGGTTGCCCCGGAGGGGTGAAAATGAATGCTAAAAAAACGGATCAAGCCAATGCGGCCCTAATTAAAGATTTGAAACAACGGGGTATGTTTGAAGACACCCTGATTATTTGGGGAGGAGAATTCGGTCGTACGGTCTATTCACAGGGTAAACTGACGGCCACGGATTATGGTCGTGACCACCACCCAAAGGCATTCACCATGTTCATGGCCGGAGCAGGTGTCAAACCGGGCATAACCTATGGAGAGACAGATGACTTTAGTTACAATGTAGTAAAAGACCCTGTTCATACGCATGACTTTCAAGCTACTTTATTACACTTGTTCGGTATTGACCATGAACGTCTTACCTATAAACACCAAGGACGTCGTTTTAGGCTCACCGATGTGCATGGACACGTAGTTAAAGACATCTTAAGCTAACTATTAAAAACATCTTATGATCTCAAGAAGAAAATTCATAAAAAATACTGCCATTGCAACAGGTGGACTAGCGTCGTCACCTTCTTGGGGCTTTCCATTACTAAATAAAAAATCTTTGGAAGAAGACAAAATTATTGGCCATGGTGATTTTCGCTACAAAGTAAAGCGAGACTGGGCCAAGGTGAGCATCGGGCATAATCCTATTTTTAATTGCCACGAAATGCAAATGGACTCTAAAGGAAGGTTGTTGATGCTAGGGGACCATACCGATAACAATATGCTGGTCTTTGATAAATCGGGAAAACTCTTGGATGCTTGGGGCACTCGTTACCCTGGGGGGCATGGTCTAACGCTAAACGATGAGGGAGGTGAAGACATTCTATATATCGTGGATTGCGGATGGATGCAAGATCGAAACGGTAAATGGCACAAACAGGCCGGAACTGTGCACAAAACTACAATCGATGGAAAATTGATATTCTCTTTTCCTGACCCTAGAACCATAGGAGTCTACGATGAGGACATGGAATATATGCCAACGGAAACCTGTGTGTCCGCAAATGGCGATGTATATATCGCCGATGGATACGGTTCCGATTATATCCTTCAGTTTAACCACAAAGGAGAATTTATACGCAAGTTCGGTGGTCATCATAATACGAATGAAACCCATAATCTAAAAAATGCCCATGGTGTTGCCATCGACTACCGCGATAAAGACAACCCATTGTTGGTATGTACTTCACGAAACGAACATGCATTTAAATGGTTTACCTTACATGGAGCGTATGTAAAAACAGTTGAATTGCCAGGGGCTTTTGTTTGCCGACCTGTTATGGACGATAACAATATTTACGCAGGTGTATGTTGGTCAACAACCCGCGAAGGAAAAGGTTGGGTAAAAGATACCGGTTTCGTTACCATTTTGGACGAAAAAAATAAGGTGGTTTCCAATCCTGGTGGTGAAGCTCCCGTTTATAAAAATGGTGAGTTACAACAGCTTTATCAAGCAGCAAACCCAACTTTTAACCATGGCCATGATGTGTTCGTTGATGAAGATAAAAATCTTTATGTCTGTCAATGGAATGCCAACCACACCCCACCTATAAAACTAGAGCGCGTTTAAACCAAGTATATGCAAGAAACACCGGATATTCTTCTATTTCTAGGCAGGTTTCATCCCTTGATCGTTCATTTACCGATTGGCTTTTTGCTAATGGCCTTTCTATTAAAGCTCTTTAGCCTCAGAAAAAATCATGAAAAACTAAAATTTGCCTTACCCTTTACTTTGTTTCTAGGGGCTATAAGTGCACTTTTCGCTTGCATACTTGGGTATTTATTATCATTTAGTGGCGATTACGCAGAAGATGCCCTAGATACCCATTTCTGGTTTGGCATTGCCACAACCCTTGCTGCATTTTTAGCATGGGCGCTAAGCGCTAAAAAAATAAAACTGACCAAATTACAAAATGGCAAATCAGTTCTTACAGTATTACTATTTACTGTAGTACTTCTTACCGCTACAGGGCATTACGGGGGGAATCTAACACATGGATCTGATTATTTAACGACCTATTTTCCTTTTGGAAAGAAAAAAAACACCTTATTACCAGCGCCAAATTCCGTTCAAGAAGCACAGGTTTATGGACATTTAGTTGCTCCGATTCTAGAAAATAAGTGCCTGAGTTGTCATAATTCAACAAAGAAAAAAGGAGGACTGTCATTTGAGAGCTCTGAAGCTATGAACAAGGGAGGGAAAACTGGCCCCGTGCTTATAGCAGGAGATACTACAAAATCTCAAATCATCGAGCGGGTAACCATGAATCCAAAAGATGAGAAATTCATGCCACCAGAAGGCAAAACCCCGTTGGATCAAGACGAAATTACCCTTCTTAAATTTTGGATTGCACAAGGCAATGGAAGTTTTGATACCATTTTAAATGCTGTTAATCCTTCTGAAGAAATTGAGCGTATAGCAGCAAAGCTCTTGGGTATAAATAGTGTCGAAAGTGACACCAAAGAGTTATTCCCAAAAGTTCCAGAGGTCTCAAATTCGATATTGAACGAATTAAGACTATCAGGATTTAAAATACGTGAGTTGATCTCAAAAAGTAATCTGTTCGATATATCGCTACCTGCTGGCTATTTGAAATCTGAAGAAGAAACTACTGTATTACTTCAAAAACTGAATGCTTTAAAGCAGAATATTCTTTGGTTATCACTACCAGAAAATAGTATTAATGACAATCATCTAGAAATGATCGGAGCCTTTAAAAACCTTAAAAGATTGCGTCTAGAAAAAAATAAAATTACCGACACCGGAATATCACATCTTATAAATCTTGAGAACCTAGAAGTCTTGAACCTATATCAAACCCAAGTTAGCCCATCAGCCATAGAGAAACTATTAAAAATTCCGTCTTTAAAAAAAGTTTACATCTGGGAAACTTCAATAAGTAAAAAAGATGTAGATGTTTTAGACAAAGACACCCTTGAATTTATTTTATGACCTATGCACAGGCGACAATTCTTGATTAAAATTAGTATTTCTGCAAGCTTGATTTTAAGTTCATTGGAGCTCTTTTTAAGCTGCAATTCTAAAACAAATTTCCCCTTTAAAAAGGGTTCGCGCATCGGTTTCTTCGGAGACAGTATTACCTATGCCGACCACAATGGTTATGTAGAGCTTTTACAAGAATATTTTAAAAAAAACTATCCAGATTATGTATTAGAACTGGTTAATCTGGGAAAGAATAGCGAAACCATAACCGGCTTAACGGAAAGCGAACATCCTGGTCCGCGCCCATTTTTATTTGACCGCTTAGACCATGAGCTTGAAGCTCATTCATTGAACGTCGCTTTTTTTTGCTACGGAATTAATTGCGGTATTTACCAGCCTCCTTCAGAAATGATTTTTGAAAAGTATAGAACTGGGCTTCAACTCTTTTTAAATAAAGCCCATGAAAAAAATATTGGCGTTTACCTCATAGGCCCTCCTCCTCTTCTACTTCGAAGTCTTTCAAATAACAAAAATTTTGGCCCTTATAACTGGCAAAATCCTTATCCGAACTATGAAGAAGAGGTACTTTCAGAGTTTAGAAAGATTCTTTTCAATTTTAAACATCCAGCAATCCTTAAAAAAATAAACATTCACAACACTTTAGCTAAGGCTAGCACAAAAGCGTATGGCACCGACCCCATACATCCTAACGCCATAGGCCATAAAATCATTTTTGAAGAAGTCATAAAAGCCTTAGGGCTTAAAAAATTACTAAAAATCGCCAGTACCATATTGATCATATGTGCTATTCTTTAAAACAAGGCTTCAAAAAATTCACTGTGCCTTAAAGATATTTACAATATGTTATATTTTGAATGGAACAGACCGGTTATTCTAGCGCTATGCATTATCCTTTTTGGATGTAAAAAGCGGGATAAAGAAATTGTAGATGATAGACCAAATATCATCTACATCATGGCAGATGACCACACAAGTCAGGCCTTCGGTATTTATAACAGTAGATTGGCCTCACTGAACCCTACCCCTACTTTAGATAAATTGGCCCGAGAAGGTGTAATTTTCGACAATGCTTTTGTAAATAACTCCATATGTGTGCCAAGTCGCGCTGCAATAATAACAGGGCAACGTGCACAAACTAATGGCGTGCTAGACTTGGAAGGCTCAATTCCTCCTGAAAAACAATATTTACCCCTTGAAATCAAAAAATTAGGCTACCAAACCGCTATTATAGGCAAATGGCATCTGCATGAAGAGCCTGCGGCATTTGACTACTATCAGGTGCTACCATCACAGGGGAGTTACTTTAACCCAGAATTTCGTGTCCGTGGTGAACAACCTTGGCCACAAAACGCAGTACAGACCAAAGGCCATTCTTCAGATAAGATAACCGATATAACTCTTGATTGGCTAAAAAACAAGAGGGACAAGGGCAAGCCCTTTTTTCTAATGCACCATTTTAAAGCACCACATGATGATTTTGAATATGCCCCTAGGTATGAAGAATATTTAAACGACACTTTTATTCCGGAACCTGAAAGTCTGTATGACAATAAAAACAATGGTTCAGTGGCCACAAGAGGAATAAATGACTCCTTGAGCCGGGTCATTGGGTCTTCTGTTTCTCATCGCAATCTAATTCGAAATCAGGCTATGAATATTTATAAAGAGGATACCACCCTTTATCGTAAATATCGCGATGCCTCTTCGATTCAATCGAATGAAATGATCGCATGGAAAATGGATTCAGAAGAAAAGGCGTATACCAGTAAAACCTACCAAGATTATCTAAAAAAATATTTGCGCTGTGTAAAAGGTGTTGATGACAATGTTAAGAGATTATTAGATTATCTAGAAGCAGAAAACATGATGGAAAATACCATCATAATATATACCTCTGACCAAGGCTTTATGCTTGGGGAACATGACTATATCGATAAACGTTGGATGTACGAAGAGTCTATGCGTATGCCTTTCTTTATACGATGTCCTAAAAAAATAAAATCTGGAATTCGAACCGACGCGATTATAAACAATACAGATTTCGCCCCCACCCTAATTGAGCTTGCAGGAGGAAAAACTCCAGATTACATGCAAGGGAAGAGCTTTAAAACCATTTTAGAGACGGGCCAAGAGCCAGAAAACTGGCAGAAATCTACTTATTACAGGTATTGGATGCATTTAGCCCACAGGCATCAAAACCCTGCTCATTTTGGTTTGAGAACAAAAGATTACAAGCTCATTTTTTATTACGGAAAATACTGGGTCGATACGGACAACCCCAACGCCATATGGAATGAAAAAAGTTGGGGAAACGATTTTACCAAACACACGCCACCAGCCTGGGAGTTTTATGACCTAAAGAAAGACCCAAAAGAAATGAACAATGCCTATAATGATCCTACACATGCTTCAATTATAAAAAATCTAAAAAAAGAGCTTAAAACACAAAGGGAGCACTTAAATGAAACAGATAAAAACTACCCCCATATTCAAAAAGTTATTGATGAACATTGGAATGATTAAATACCGACACTTTAGAAATGTATTACCACTGCTTTTTTATCTTCTTGGCATAGTATACCTCGAAGCCCAAGAACGACCTAATTTTGTCTTTATCCTAACGGATGACCAGCAATATGGATTGATGGGATGTACGGGTAATGCTATCGTTCAAACTCCTAATTTAGACAAGCTGGCAAGTGATGGTGTACTTTTTACCAATGCACATATTACCAGTGCAATTTGTACCCCCAGCAGAGCCAGTATTCTTACAAGTCAATTTGAACGAAAGCACCAAATAAATTTTAATTCAGGAACAAGTATGCCCAAGGAAGTTTGGGAAACAACCTACCCTATGCTTATGCGTAATAGTGGTTATTATACTGGTTGGATCGGTAAAAACCATGTACCTATTGGAGAAGGAGGCTATCGCAGTGGTTTAATGGAGCAAAGCTTTGATTACTGGTATGCAGGTCACGGTCATCTTCGTTTTTATCCAAAAGAAGTCCATAAAATATTTAAGCAGGCAAAGAACGATACACAGGCAGAGATTATAGGTGAAGGAATCGAAGATTTCTTATCTAACGAACAAAAATTGGAAGGTGTTGTTAAATTTATGGAACAGCGACCAAAACAAAAACCGTTTGTTTTATCTATTTCATTTAACCTGCCGCATGGCGCTGGAACTTCTACCATGCAAATGAAAGAAACAGATGATAGTATTTATAAAACGCTTTACAGGGATAAAACCATTCCCCTACCTAAAAACTACATCGCCAAGGCAAATATTAAGACACCGAAGCTCCCGAAAGAGATACACCATGCCGATGATAGGCAACAAGGATACAACTATGTTGATACGCCAACAGGTTATAGAGAAAGATATACAAGACAACTACAAGCTATGACAGGTATCGATAGAATTGTAGGACGGTTAAGACAGCTATTGAAAGCACATAATCTAGAAAAAAATACCATTATTATTTTCACTTCAGACCATGGTCTTTTTATGGGTCAATTTGGTCTTGGTGGTAAAGCGTTATGCTATGAGATTACCACTCACGTACCCTTAATCATCTTTGACCCAAAGCTCAAAAAATCAAATCGTGGTAGAACTTCCAATGCCTTGGTACAAAGTATTGACTTGGCGCCTACCCTTTTAAGCAAAAGCGGTATCGACATCCCTCAAAGTTATCAAGGGCATGATCTGTCTCCACTCTTAAAAGGCAAACAAAATGCTGTTAGGGAGTATCTTTACACAGAAAACCTTTGGTCTACACACTTTGGTAACCCCAGATGTGAGTCCGTTCAAAATAAGAAGTGGAAGTACATACGGTACTACAAGAATGAAAACTTCTCTGCCCAAGAGAAAATTAAAACGGCAGAACAAATCGGAATTCCAACAAGTAGTATGCTCTATAAAGTACATGACCCTGATATCGCAATATATCGCTCATACATAAACGGGCCATTGCAGGGCGAAATTCCAGCATATGAGGAACTATACAATCTCAAAACTGACCCAGACGAAACTACCAATTTAGCCATGACCGAAGCGAACAGGTCAGTTTTACAAAAAATGAGAGCTGTATGGAAGAAGGAAATCTTATATGCAAAAGGTAAAGATCTACCTCAAGTTTTACGCTATACAAGTGACAGTGAAGCCGAGAGGGCTATTCTAATAGAACCTAAATAGTTACAAAAAAAATAGCCACTTCATAGCTCAGATATTAATTCACATTTACAACTAAGTTTGCTGGTTTTAGCCCTTTAGAAGTCCCCTTTATTTTAATTGTACCGGCCTGGCTATTAGATTTTACGACCAAGAGCGCCAAGCCGTTGAATGCCTTTCTTTTATTATCTTGAAAAGACTCTAAAGAGGCAGCATTACCATTACCAACGGCTAAAATACTGCCAGCGCCTTCTACCTCAAAGTCAATTAAATTATCTGCCAAAGGGCAAAGATTACCTTCTGAATCTTCAACCCGGACTGTAATATAAGAGATATCTTCTCCCCCTTTATTTATCTCATTTCTATCGGCTGAAAGCTTTATTCTTGATGGTTTTCCAGCAGTATTAATTTCCTTCTGCACTACAGCTTTTCCATCCTTGTAACCGACTACCTTAATTTTCCCTTTTTGATAGGGAACGGTCCAAGAAAGACGATACTTGCTTTCATAGAAATCCTTGTCATAGTGATAAAGATCTGCAGGGATTGTGGTTGTATCCACCCCTTTTTTGCGTATGCCGTATGATTTTTCGTTTACAAACAATTCTACCCAATCACAGTTAGTATATGAGACCACCGGAATTTCTTGCCCCTCTTTACCTGTCCAATTCCAATGAGGAAGTAAATGTACCATGGGTTCTTCTGTCCATTGTGATTGATAAAGGTAAAAACGGTCTTTTTTAAACCCACATAAATCTACGGGTGCAAAGTATGAAGACCTAGAGGGCCAGTCGTCATTCCAATATCCATTTGTAGAGTTGTCCCTTCCTCCATACGGAGTTGGCTCACCAAGATAATCAAAGCCTGTCCAAATAAACTCCCCTAAAGAAAACTTGTTCTGCTCTTGCATATCAAATTCAATATCTGGTGCATAAGCCCAAGCAGGCCCTGTGGTAACATCATAACCAGAAACCTGTAAAGTATTCTTTTGGGTTTTTGCCTCTAATGGAAAATGATACGCCCCACGACTGCTTGTTTGAGATGAAGTCTCAGAACCATAAATAAACATATTTGGATGTAAGGCTTTTGCCTCGGCGTATTTCATGGGTTTATAATTCATCCCCACAACATCAACCTGATCTGCCAAACGGTTTTCAAAGGGAGCTGGGTAAAAATTAAAACCTATTGTAGTCGGTCGAGTACTATCTTCATCATGGCAGATATCGTTTAGATGTTTGGTAAGTTTCCAGCCATCCTTTTTTCCTTGTTCTAGAATTTCATTGCCAATACTGTACATAACTACTGAAGGATGGTTGATATCCCTTCTAATCATATCGCGAAGGTCTTTCTCGTGCCATTTATCAAAATACTTACTGTATCCATTGGGCACTTTTCCCATCTGCCATTCATCAAAGGCCTCATCGATGACCACAATACCCAATCGGTCACAGACTTGTAAAAGCTCTGGGGAAGGAGGGTTATGACTTGTTCTCAGGGCATTTACACCCATTTCTTTCATGATTTCCATTTGACGCTCTTTAGCCCTATAGTTTATTGCCGCACCCAAAGGTCCTTGATCATGATGAAGACATACCCCATTAAATTTGATAGGATTACCGTTTAGCAAAAAACCTTTTTCTTGATCTAGTGCAATAGTTCGAATTCCGAATTCTGAACTGTAATCATCAACTATTTTTGATTTAATCACAATTCTACTTTCGGCTTTGTATAAATTGGGTTGATATATACCCCATAGCTCAGGATTTTCAATCTTGATTTCTTGATTTATCTTTTCTTCAGACGATGCGTTCAAAAGAACCTCAACTTCGTTTGAGGCAACCTTATTTCCATTACCATCTTTTAACGTTGTTATCAAGCTGGCCTCAACATCATCATCTTGAACATTCTTAATTGTGGTAACAACGTTAACCGTTGCACTATCTTTTTGAACTGATGGGGTTGTTATGCGCACTCCCCATTGAGGAATATGGGTAGCATGGTTTATTTTAAGCCTTACATTTCTATAAATTCCTGCTCCCGTGTACCATCTGGCCGCTAAGTCTTCTGGGGCGAGTTTTACGGCAATTATATTATCTTCTCCAAACTTTATATAAGGAGTCAAATCAAATTCAAAACCTATATAGCCATACGGTCTTTCACCAATGAAATTACCATTTAGCCAGACTTTTGCATTGTTCATTGCACCATCGAATTCTATCGAGATTTGTTTGTTCTTATGTTCTTTCGGAACCGTAAAGTGCTTTCTATACCAACCTACTCCGTGTACCGGAAGACCACCTGTTCTGGCATTGTATTTACTATCAAAAGGGCCCTCTATGGCCCAATCATGGGGAAGGTTCAATTTTCTCCATTCCTCATCTTTTAAGTTAATTGCTTGGCCTTCTTCAACATCTCCTTTATTAAAAAGCCAGTTCTGATTAAAATTCTGGTCTGCAATATAATCCACCTCTACTTTTTGAGAACATGATAAAATAATCACTGCAATCACAACCAGATATAAGAGCCTTTCGAAACTTTTTCGCATCATTTAAAGTTTAAATATTCTTTCCATTTCAACCCATTTTTCGCCTTTTTTGGCCCATGGAAGGCGCTGTTGAAAGGTATCCATTAGTGTTTCCCATTCTTGCACTTTTGGGTTGTTCTTATCCATCTCAGCTTTGGTTTCAGGATTAAAGGTATCATCAACCTCCATGATCATGAACATGCGATTGCCGGTTAGGTAAATTTGCATATCCACAATACCTGCATCCTTGATACTTTTGGTAATTTCTGGCCATGCATTTCCAGAAGAATGATATGCTTTGTACTTGGTTATTAAATCAGGGTTATCCTTTAGATCACAAGAATAACAGAACCTTTTAGTGTAAGCCATTTTTAATTTGATTTAGAACGAGAACTACTATACCCATACCACGCAACTACCGCTAAGCATATTAAAGGGAGAATAAATGAAAAATTAACTTCAGGAATAAAACCAAGGATTTTCATATCGGCGAAACCACTGCCGCCCCAATCAAGAATACTACCCTGCAGTACCGGCATTAGTGCGCCCCCAACAATGGCCATTACCAATCCTGCGGAGCCGATTTTAGCCTCATCGCCCATTTTATTTAATGCTATTCCGTAAATGGTAGGAAACATAATGGACATAAATATAGAAATGCCCACTAAAGAAATTAAACCTATAATCCCTGGTAATAGAATGGCTCCGGCCGACATGAGAACACCACCTAGCCCGAACCACATTAATAATTTCGCCGGATTTATCGATTTCATTAATAAGGTACCTATCCACCTACCACACAAAAACAATATCATCGCACCGACATTGAACCAAGTTGCTGTTAATTGTGCATCTTCCGCACGAGAAAGATTTAAATTATCAACATATTGAAAGATATAGGTCCAACACATAATTTGTGCGCCCACATTGAACGCCTGGGCCAAAACTCCTCTCAAGTAGTTTTTATTGGCAAACAATTTTTTAAAAGACTCCCCAATAGACATTTTATCTTCATCTGAAGTCTTGGGCATCTTTGTAAAAACAATAATACCCATAATTACCAATACCAAAATACCGAGGCCGATATAGGGTATACTGATAATACCTAAGTCATTTTCTCTTACAGCGGCCAACTCTGTCGAAGAAAGAGCATTATATGCATCTGTAGTATAATCATCTGAACGAAGAGCGCCGATCACAAATACTTGCGCAATGATCATTCCCATTAATGAACCCATGGGATTAAACGCCTGGGCAAGGTTTAACCTTCGTGTTGCCGTTTCTTTATCACCCAAAGCTAAGACCAATGGATTTGCGGTGGTTTCTAAAAATGCCAGACCGCAGGTCAAAATCCAAAGTGAAATCAAAAAATAAGTGTATTCTTCAAAAGCCGCCGCAGGATAAAAAAGAAACGCTCCGATGGCATAAAGGATAAGGCCTAAAACAATGCCCGATTTATACGTATACTTTCTAATAAACAAAGCAGCGGGCAATGCCATAAAAAAGTAGCCAAAATAAAAGGCGAACTGCACTAGTGAAGCTTGAACATTTGAAAGTTCTGGCATCACTTTTTTAAAGGCCGAAACCATGGGGTTGGTCAGATCATTAGCAATTCCCCATAAGGCAAAAAGTGAGGTGATAATTATGAAGGGAAAAAGAAGCTCCTTTCTTACTACTGGTATTTTAGATGATTTACCCATGACTATTTTTGTTGGTTGGTCTAAAATTAAGGTTTGACCATCCCACAGATAGACTTATTTGATCAGGTAAATAGAACTAATGGTTATTCTGTCAATAAAGAACGGTCTAAATGGACATATCCTCCATCGATTGTGATAAACTGACCGGTAGTGTGTGAAGATTTGTCTGAAATAGTAAACAGACACGTATCAGCTATTTCTTGAGGAGTGGTCATTCTGTTTTCTAAAGGGATTTTTTTAACTATCGACTTCAATTTCTCTTCTCCATTCTCAAGGGACTTTATCCAATTATCATAAGCGGGCGTCCAGCTTTCTGCAATGATTATGGCATTAGAACGTATACCGTCTTTTATCAAATCAACGGCCCACTCCCTTGTTAAACCCAATACACCTCCTTTAGAAGCTGCATAACCTGAGGTTCCACCCTGACCAGTTAAAGCAACCTTCGACCCTATATTTAAAATATTGCCTTTAGCTTCTTTTAAATATGGAAGACAAAACTTGGTCATCGCAAAAAAGCTCACAAGGTTTAATTTAAGTGACCACATAAAATCTTCAATAGAGGCATCAAGGCCAGCACCATCATTGACACCGACATTGTTGATCAAGGCGTCTATTTTGCCATATTTTTCTCCAATTATTTTTGCGGCCTTTTCAATTTGATCAACGTCGGTTAAATCCGTTTTAACAAAAATAGCATCCACCCCTCGTTGCTGCAGTTCTTTTTCATACTCATAGCCTCTATCATTTCTACAGACGATAACCGGTATAGCTTCTTCCTTAGCCAGGGCTTGTATTAATGTTTCTCCAATACTTCCTCGCAGACCAGCGGCACCTGTAACTACAACTACTTTATTTTTTAATCCTAAATCCATCTGTTATAAGTTATAAAAAAACATGGCATTTTTGCCCATAATAGCATCTTGTTCATTTGAACTGAGTTCGGCAATAAAATCGGTGACGACCTCTTTAACTTTCGAATATTTTCCTGCCACCAAACAAACAGGCCAATCAGACCCATACATCAACCTATTTGGCCCAAAAGTTTCTAGCACTAGTTCCATATAAGGTTTTAGTTGTTCAGGAGTCCAAGTACTGTAATTCGCCTCTGTTATCATTCCTGATATTTTGCAGTAAACATTTTCTTGCTTTGCAATTTCCTTCATCATCGCGGCCCATCCTTCAAAAAAACCATCTTTTATATAGGGCTTTGCCAAATGGTCTATCACAAATTTTTGATCGGGGAAGTTTTTTACAAATTCCAATGTTGCTCCCAACTGGTGCGGAAAGATTAAGATATCATAGGTATACCCGAACTTTTTAAGATGGTCGATACCATTTAGAAAATCTGGCCTAAGCAAAAAATTATGATCCGCCTCACCTTGAACCACATGCCTAAAGCCTTTCATTTTTTGCTCTTCGCAATATGCCTCTAGATACTTTTCGACCTCTTTTGAACGAAAATCAACCCAACCTACAACACCTTTAATAAATTCATGTTTTTTGCTTAAGCCCAACAGAAAATCGTTCTCTTGTAAAGACTGGTCCGCCTGAACGGCAACACAACCCAAAACATTATCCTCTTTATAGATTGGCTTTAAATCTTCGGGCATAAAATCCCTTCTGATATTCGCCATTTCATCATCTATCCAAACATGTTTTAGAGGCTCATATTTCCAGAAATGTTGGTGGGAGTCGATTATCATTGTTCTATCTTAAACTAAAAATTACAAGTTTACTGAGAGATGGTTATTTTGATGACTGTCGCCATTTCTTCTATAGCTTTTGATGGTGCTTTTAAAGACAATCCTTTTTCTTCATTATAGTCCCAAACAATCTTTTCATCACTTCCAAGAAAAGTCACTTTTTCAATGGTGGGCGCATCTAATATCTTCTCTTTCGCAAATGATTGCAGCACTAAATCTTGATTGCTTTTTAAGGAACCCAAGACTATTGCATAAATGTCATAGTCTTTTGTGGTATATCTGATATCCTCATTTGAATATGTTAATTTGATAAATGCCTTATGATTTTTGAAATGGCCTTTTGGCTCTTTGGTGGGGCCTTCACCAAACGTATACCATGCTTCTGTATCATAAATAGCTTCACCATATTTCTCTAACCAAGCCCCCATTTCCAAAAGTCCGCTTCTTTGATTTTCTGGTATGGTACCATCTGCCTTAGGTGAAATGTTCAAAAGTAGAACCCCATTTTTACTTACGATATCAACTAACATATGCAATACATCTTTAGCGGGTTTTACCCCAAGACTTTCGGTATAGCCCCAACTTCCATCACTTATGGTTGCATCTGTCATCCATGTTTTCGTCCCAACAGTTTCTTTTCTGGCCTGTTCTAAATCTTCTACACTTACACTTAAGGGCAAATCATGTTGTTTACGCACAATAACTGGCTCATTTTTGCCTCCATCGGTGGCATTTAAATAATACGCGCAAAACTCTTTTCTATACTCTTCTGGGATATCACCCAACACATAATCAAACCAAATAATATCAGGACTATAATTATCTATCACTTCTTTCAACTTACCTAGCCATATGTCATTATACCATTTATCAGGGTCCATATTACCATACATCAATTGAAGGTCAGGGTCACTTGAACTTGGGGGCATGCCTTCGAAGTAAGGAAAATGACTTTTTCCGTTTTCTTCGCCCATAATAGTACTTCGTTGTAGGTTTTTTGCATGATGAAATGCGGTTATAAATTTCATTCCCTTGCCTTTTATCGCTTTCTCCAATTCACCAGTGATATCTTTTTTAGGACCTGTATCCATTACATCCCACGGTGTTAATTTACTATCCCACATGGCATAGCCATCATGATGCTCGGCAACAGGCCCTGCGAACCTGGCCCCGGCATCCTTGAATAATTGTGCCCATTCTTCTGCATTGAATTTTTCGGCTTTGAACATTGGAGCAAAATCATGATAACCAAACTCAGAAGGATGACCGTATTTTTCTAGATGGTGCTCATAAACTTTATTACCCTCAAAATGCATATTTCTTGGATACCACTCGTTACCAAAGGCGGGAACCGAGTATAGCCCCCAGTGAAAATAAATACCCAATTTCGCATTCTTAAACCACTCTGGGTCCTCATTATATTTGCCTAACGAAGCCCAATCTGCTTCATACGTCTTTTGTTTTTGGCTATCAGCCTTTTCTTCTATTCTTGATTCTTTTTCTTGAAGGCAACCAAAGAATAAACCTGATACTAAAAGATATAAGACGCCTTTTTTAATTTCTGATGTACCCATAAACTAGATATTATAATTTTTTCATGTACTCTTTAATTCCTTCACCCATCATTCCGCTTAAATTTTGTTCGACCATTTGGGCTAGCCCCTCAACTTTATTTAAATCTTCTCCCCATAATTCGTTTTTACCCAATACTTTTTTTACAAATGCAGAAAGCATATTATCCTCATCTGTATTTTCTTTCCATGCCTGTTTAAAAAACTCCAATACCGAAGCATCATCTTTTAAGGGTATTTTCTGCCCATTGACATTCCCTTTATAAAAAAGAAGAAGTGCTGAAAGTGAAAAGACGATACGCCTCGGAAGTTGGCCTTCGATTTTCAAATAATCTTTTAAAGTTGGTAATAGTCTTGTGCTAAATTTTGAGATACTGTTAAGGGAGATACTGATCAATTGATGTCTTAACACGGGGTTTCTAAAACGATTTAGGACATCATTTACAAATTGGCTGATCTCTTTTGATGAAAACTCTAGTGTTTTAGCCACCTCATCTAAAAGTAATTTTTCAATAAAGAAGCTTAGGTCTTCATCTTTCATTACATCTAAAACCAATTCTAGACCCATTAGATATCCTATCGGAACCATTGCTGTATGAGCCCCATTCAAAACACGAACTTTCATCTCTCGATAAGGGGTCAAATCTTTTACCAATTCAATATTAAGGTTCGTCTCATGAAAAGGAAGTTCCTTAGTGAGTTCAAACTCTTCTTGTATTACCCAACTATGATAATGTTCACCAGCAACTAAGAGTTCGTCTTTAAAACCGATTTCTGTTTGTATTTTTTCAGCTCTAATCGAAGGATAACCTGATACGATACGGTCTACCAATGTGCTACAGAAAAAGTTATTTTCTAAAATCCACTTTTTAAAATCTTCAGAGAGTTGCCAAAACTCTATGTACTCCACTATTGTATTCCGAAGGGCTTTACCATTGTCTTCAACGAGTTCACAAGGCAGAAAAATACATCCCTTTTCAGCCGCTCCTTTGAAATAAGTAAATCGATTGTACAGCCAAATCGTAAGTTTGGCCGGAAACTCTTGAGGTGGGGCATCCGAAAAATTATCTTGATCATTGAACCTTATTCCGGCCTCCGTTGTGTTCGATACAATAAACCGAAGCTCCGGAATCTTCGAAGTTTCTAAAAAAACGCCCCATTCATCATAACAGTGAATGATTTTTTGAACCACATTAACAAGAGAAACTTCGGTTGAAAAACCACCTTCTTTTATACCATCCAATACCACATGAAATAAGCCTTCTTGACTTTTTAGACTCAGATAATCACCTTTTTTTGTAGGCTTAACAACGATTACGCCACCATTAAACGAAGCCTGTTCATTTAGCTGCTGAAAAATCCAGTCAACAAAAGCACGTAAGAAGTTACCCCCTCCGAACTGTAACACTCGTAAGGGGTACTCTTGGTTTTGGTCGGTATTTTCGCGCTTTACTATTTTCATTCTAGATTTACTCAACAGGTTTATTCCTATGTCTTCCTATAAAGAAATTCCTCTTTTCCATGGGATAAAATCATTCTGGCCGTTTATATCAGCTTTTGTCATAAACTCACCCGAAGCCACCTTAATAAGATGTTCCATGATTTTTTCTCCCATACTTTCAATGGTTTCCTCCCCTCTTATGACACCACCTGCATTTATATCTATAATATCTTCCATAGACCTTGAGAGACTGTCATTGCTCGATAACTTAACTACTGGAACCAAAGGATTACCTGTTGGAGTACCCAAGCCGGTTGTAAATACGATGAGATTACACCCTGAACCCGCTAACCCGGTTGTACTTTCAACATCATTACCCGGGGTACATAGTAAATTCAAGCCCGGTTTGGTGACCATTTCAGCATAATCTAAAACAGCGGTCACGGCAGATGTACCCCCTTTTTTAGCCGCACCAGCAGACTTCATGGCATCGGTTATCAAGCCATCTTTTATATTCCCTGGTGATGGGTTGTTTTCAAACCCAGAGCCCACAGCAATTGCTGCATTAGAATATGTTCTCATAAGGGTTTCGAATTTTTTAGCATCATTTGGGCTTTCGCAGCGGTTTATAAGTTCTTGTTCCACACCGTTTAGCTCTGGAAACTCAGCAAGAACAGCTGTTCCTCCCAAGGCTACCAATAAATCGGAAGCATGACCCAATGAAGGATTAGCGGAAATACCCGAAAAACCATCGGATGCCCCACATTCAAGCCCCAATACCAATTTGTTTAATGGTGCGGGGTTACGTTCTATCTTATTGGCTATTGTTAACCCTATAAAAGTCTTTTTGACTGCTTCACCAATAAAATCCCTCTCGTTTTTTGATTGTTGTTGCTCTAAAAAGTAAAGTGGCTTATCAAAATTTGGGTTCTTTTCTTCGATGTATTTTTTAAGGATAGGTATCTGTGCATTTTGGCATCCAAGGCTTAAAATCGTAGCCCCCGCTGTATTTGGATGAACAATATAACCTGCAAGCAATTTACACAGCATTTCAGCATCTTCTCGAGTACCACCACAGCCCCCTTGATGACGTAAAAACTTAAGTCCGTCAACATTGGGAAAAACCCTATTTTGGCTATACTCTTTTGAGGAATTTGTAAGGTCTATCGCTTCCAATTCTTCTTTTGAAGCTCCTTCTTGGTACTTCTTCACCAATAAATGCGTATCTACCGAGAAATCTTTTTTTGTTTTATAACCCAAAGCACCGACCAAGGCTTCTTCTATCACATCTACATTTCTATTCTCACAAAAAACTAGTGGGATTACAAGCCAATTATTAGCTGTACCTACCTCTCCATTTGCGCGATGGTACCCTTTAAAAGTTCGGCCCTCAAATTTTGTAGTTGCTGGTTTTTGCCATTGAAATTGGCCAGAAGAACCGCTAAACGCCGCGGAAGCATGTTTTACATTTTTTATGGTAATAGCGCTTCCTCTTACAATTTTTTCAGTTACCGTACCAACAAGCACCCCGTACATAAAAATAGTATCGCCAACATGCATGTCTCGCATTGCAAATTTGTGCTTGGCACCGATATTTTCGGCTAGCCTGAATTGGTCATCGTCTATGTTTATTTCCAATCCTTTGGGCAAATCTTGCAATGCCACAACAATATTGTCTTTACTATGTATCCGAAGGTATTGGTTCACTTAGTTCTATTTTATTCCTTTAAAGATGATATCAGTGAAAGCGTATTTGATACACTCTTAGTGAGTTTTGCAAAATCGTTCTGTACAAGAATTTCTTTGGTGATTAATTTTGACCCCATTCCGACACAGGTAACTCCGGCTTCAAACCAAGCTCTAAGATTTTCCTCGGTGGGCGAAACACCCCCTGTCGGCATTACGTTTGTCCACGGACATGGCCCTTTTATGGCTTTTACAAAATTGGGACCATAGGTGCCTCCTGGAAATAGTTTTACTATTTCACAGCCCAACTCTTCTGCCTTTGCTATTTCGGTCAAAGTTCCGCAACCTGGAGACCAAAGAATTTTTTTTCTATTACAGACAATGGCAATGTCTTCACGCAACACCGGAGTGACCACGAAATTAGCCCCCAACTGCATATAAATTGCAGCTGTGCCAGCATCGGTCAGCGAACCCACACCAAGAATCATTTCAGGTAATTCTAACTCGGCATATTTTATGAGTTCTTCAAAAACCAAATGAGCTCGATCACCGCGATTCGTAAACTCAAGCAACCTTGCTCCTCCATCATAACAAGCTTTGAGGACTTTTTTACCCAAGTTTATATCAGCATGATAGAATAAGGGCACCAAGCCTGTTTTCTTCATGGTCATTGCCACTTCAATTCTTGTAAATTTTGCCATAATTATATACTAAGCTTTTATCTACTTACCCTGCCAGAGGCATCTCCTCCAACAAGTTTTTCAACCTCTTCTACGGTCACTAAATTTGCATCTCCTTTTATAGTATGTTTTAGGCAAGATGCCGCCACTGCAAAGTCTAAAGCATTTTGATCGTCATCAGGATATTTCAGTAATCCATAAATAAGACCGCCCATAAAAGAATCACCCCCTCCAACACGATCCACAATATCCGTAATCTGATATTCGGCCGATTTATACATAGTTTTTCCATCATAAAGAACGCCAGCCCAAGAATTGTGAGAAGCTGATATGGAACCTCTTAATGTTGTAATTACTTTTTTTGCCTTTGGAAATTTTTCCATCATCTGTTTACAAACAGAGAGAAATGCCTCGGCCTTAACATGCTCACCTTGAGTGGTGATATCAAGCCCTTCAGGTTTAATTCCGAAATGCTTTTCTGCATCTTCTTCATTACCAAGTACGATATCACAATACGATGTGAGTTCTGTCATTATTTTTTCCCTATCTCCACCGTATTTCCAGAGTTTTGCGCGATAATTAAGGTCCGTTGAGATAGTTATTCCTTTTTTGCTTGCGATTTTCACTGCTTCCAAACAGGCATCAGCAGCTCCTTGGGAAATGGCAGGCGTAATACCTGTCCAATGAAACCATTCGGCATCCTCAAAAACAGCATCCCAATCTACCATTCCCTTTTCAATTTCGGCCATGGCAGAATGTGCTCTATCATAAACAACCTTACTACCCCTTGAAACCGCTCCGGTTTCTAAAAAATAAATACCCAAACGATTACCACCATAGATTATCTTTTCGGTACCTACACCGCGCTTTCTGAGTTCCATCATAGCGCATTTACCGATGTCATTATCAGGAAGGCGAGATATAAAATCGACCGGCACTCCATAATTTGCCAAAGAAACGGCAACATTAGATTCACCACCACCATATACCACCTCAAATGCATTTGCCTGTGAGAATCGAAGAAATTCTTTTGGAGCCAGTCGCAACATAATCTCGCCGAAAGTGATCACTTTTTTCATATCCGTTTTACTTTAAAGATTAACCATGGCTTTAATTACCCCCGTCTCTGGTTTTGTAAAAGTTTCGAACACGTCTATCATCTCAGAAAATGCCACTTCATGGGTAATAAATGAAGTTGTCGGAAATTCTGAAAGAACCGATATTACATGCTCAAAATCTTCTAAGGTTGCATTACGACTACACATAATTGTAGATTCTTTGGCATGTATTTTTGGATGCGAATAGGTAAGCTCACCTTTCGAAAGACCAACAAGAACATATCGGCCTCCATGGGCCATATAATCAATTCCGTTTTCGATGGCATTTTTATTTCCGGTAGCATCAAAAACAGCCGTTGCCATATCACCACCGGTAATCTCACTTATTCGTTCAAGAGGATCATGCATGATGTTGAACGCATAATCTACTCCTATATCCTTTCTTGCATAGTCGAGCCTTTTATTATTTGTATCTAAAACGACAACTTTTGCCCCGGCAATTTGGGCCAGTTTAATTATTCCGATGCCTATAGGGCCACAACCTACTACTACCACGAATTCACCTTTCTTAATAGCAGCCCTCCTAATGGCGTGAGCTCCTATTGCCAAGGGCTCAACGATTGCCATTTCACCATAAGACAGTTCATTGGTTTTGATCAATAAATCAGTTCTGACCACAATCTGTTCTTGCATGCCCCCGTCGGTATGTACACCGAGCACCTCAATATTCTTGCAGCAATTGGTTTTACCATTTTGGCAAGCGATACACTTTCCGCAGCTCACATATGGCATGATTACTACTTTATCGCCGTTTTCAATTCCCTTTTCATTAGCACCTATACCAACAACTTTAGCTGCAAGTTCATGGCCTAAAATTCTTGGATAGGTAAAAAAGGCTTGATTACCCGAAAAAGCATGTAAATCTGTACCACAGATTCCGATTTTCTTTATTTCTATAAGCGCCTCCCCATTTTTTGGTACGGGAGCTTCCTTACTTTTTAGTTTAAAAATTTTAGGTTCTTCACAAACGATGTATTTCATATATTCTTTTTTGAAATCGCTTTACCAAACTTTAAAAACGCACCCCTAAGGGTGCGTTCTTGTTTAACAAACTTAAATTCACTAACTCAAAAACTATTCTCTTAGATTACCGAGAAAGACTCTTAAACTCTTATTAATCCCTAAATTTTTTATTATCATGATTGTAATCGAATCTTTAATGTGTACGCATAATCTCCTACTTTATCATCTAATCCTTTGATCACTAAACCCTTTTCTGTATGTGAAAAAGACACTTCATTTTTACTGCCCAACAAGCTCACTTCTTTAACCGTAACATCGTTTAAATACTTTGAGCCTTTTGCCAAAGAAGCTATATTGACTTCGCCTTCAGCAGGCCAATCAAGCATGATTGCATAAAGCACTCCATCTTTTTCCGTAAAGCGGATATCGGCGTGGGTAAAACTCTTTTCTCCTTTATTCTCACTCATATACCCCCCTGAAACTTGGGTAGGTCCTTCACCAAATGTTTTCCAATGTGAAGTTTCATAAATCGCTTCTCCATTAATATCTAACCAAGCTCCTATTTCCATAAGAATATTGCGCTGATCATCTGGTATCGTTCCATCTGATTTTGGGCCTACGTTTAATAAAAGATTACCGTTTTTACTTACAATATCCACTAGATCATCAACAAGTGAGTTGGAGGTCTTAGACTCCCAATTGGTCACATAACACCAAGAATTTTTGCCAATAGAAGTATCGGTCTGCCAAGGTAATTTTCGAATTCCGGGCAATTTGCCACGCTCTAGATCGTACACCACCGTTCCTTCTGGAAAAGCCTCGTGATATAGGTTCTTATCGTTGATTACAACTTCTTTACCCCATTCTTTGCCCTTGTTGTAATAATAAGAGGCCAGTTTTGGTCTGTAGGCTTCGAAATCTGGTATGTCCACATAAAAATCTAACCATAAAATATCGGGTTGATAGTTATCTATTAGATCCGTAGTGCGGTTCCACCAGCGTTTTTTAAATTTTTCAGAAACTGGCTCGGTAACATCAGTTCCCTTAGAGCTATACAAATCGGCATATTCAGAATCCACCGTATCAAAGTGATTTTTTTTATTATAAAAAGACCAATTGAATGCAAAATGTGTGGAGGCCCCCATAATAAGCCCTTGTTTACGCCCTTCTTGAAACAATTCCCTTAGCACATCACGTTTTGGCCCCATTTCTACAGCATTCCAACGGGTCGTATTCGATTTATACATGGCAAAACCATCGTGATGATCCGCTACCGGAATAACATACCTAGCACCAGAACTTTTAAACAGAGAAATCCATTCTACCGGATTAAATTTTTCTGCCTTGAACATGGGCACAAAGTCTTTGTAACCAAATTCTTTGGGATCACCCCATTCTTTCTTATGATGCAAATACTCTTTTGTTGGGCCATCGTGCAGAACCTTTAATTGCGCCGAAAAATTTGCCGTATCCATATACATCTGTCGTGGATACCATTCTGAACCAAATGCCGGCACACTATAAACGCCCCAGTGGATAAAAATTCCAAACTTTTGCTCATTAAACCAAGCAGGGTCTTTGTAATTTGCTTTTATAGATTCCCAATTGGGTTCCATTAAAACTTCTTCGTGGGTAAGCTCTTTGCGCTCGGTTGTCGAATCTTTACAAGAAGACCCCGTAAGTGAAACCACAAACAAGAAAAGAATGAAATAGTTAGTATTGCTCATTAATCAGTTAGCTGATAAGACCGTCAGGTTGGTTAGCAATGCTAAATTCTTTTTTTTAGAATGGAAGGATAATGTTGATTGTTTAAAATATTACCACAAATGGTTTCGAGATAATTTTATTTAATCAAATAGGTCTTAACTAACATAAATACAAGGAAATAAGCGATTTTCGGAAATAAAAAATAATTCAAAAAAATCTTTAGAGCAATTTGATACTATCCAATGCCCTCTGCATTTGAGCGACCCTTTCTGGAAATTTTTCGGCCAGATTATGCTTTTCCCAAGGGTCATTTTTTAAGTCAAACAATTGTGGTTCGTACATATGGCCACCATCTATTCCCTTACCTTCTATCCAATTGGGTAGGGGCTTAGATTTAGCCATTGGCGCAATATATTTCATGAAGTTTTCACGTAAAGAAAGTGTATACGATTCTTCCACCAGTATGTCGCGACCTTTGGCGTTAGCATTCATGATAACATTAGAAACATCAAAACCATCTTTTGCTATTTCAATTGGAAGTTTACTATCCGTAATTTTTGCCAAAGAAACTATTAAGTCTACTTGGCTCCAAAGTGCCGCAGTAGTATCGGGCCGTATTTTATTCTTCCAATAAGTAATTGTAGGCACACGTGTACCAGCTTCATAAACACTATATTTTCCACCGCGATAACCACCTGAAGGCTTATGAGAACCTAATTCTTCTGCAGCTCCGTCTTCATATCCATCATTTAAAACTGGCCCGTTATCACTAGTAAAAATAACAAGGGTATTCTCTAACTTACCCGTCGCCTCGAGCGCTTTCATAACTTGACCTGTCATCCAGTCCATTTGTACAATGGCATCTCCTCTGAGACCCATTTTACTCTTGCCAAGAAATCTATTATTCGGAACTCTTGGAACGTGGATATCATGAAAGGAAAAAAACAAAAAGAACGGTTCACCATCTGATGTTTTCATGAAATCTATGGCTTTTTGGGTAAGAATATCAGGGAAGTCTTCATCTTTCCACCAGGCAGATTCGGCTCCGTCCATATAACCTATTCTACTAACTCCATTGATTATCGTACCGCTATGTTGTGGGTCGGCAGCTTGTCGTAACCTTTCGGGATTATCTGTTCCGGTTTGTACATCGCCAACTTTATTTGCGTAGCTTACGATGAGTGGTTTATCTTCTTTTGAGGCGCCGACAATGGAATTGTTTTCAACATATACAGTGGGTACCCTATCACCTGTTGATGGTATTAAAAAACTATAGTCAAAGCCAACCTCTTTCGGGCCAGGTGAAATGTCTTTATTCCAATCTAAATTACCATCTCCTAGGCCTAAATGCCATTTTCCAACAACCGCGGTTCTATACCCGTTGTGTTGGAGCATTTTTGGTAAGGTCATTTTATTTGTATCTATAATCAATGGGGCATCTCCCGGCAAAACCGCAGCTTGGTTTCGAAATGCATATTCACCTGTCAACAATGCATATCGAGAAGGTGTACAAGTAGCGGAACTGGAATGGGAATCGGTATGACGAATTCCCCCTTTAGCCAATAGATCTACATTGGGTGTTTCAACATTTTGCGCTCCATAGCAACCTAAGTCACCGTAACCAAGGTCATCTACATAAAATATAATGATGTTAGGATTTTTTTCCTGCTCTATTTTTTTCTTCTGTTTTGAGTCTTCAACGACATCAAGACAAGAAGCATTAAGGAATAAAAATATGGAACAGATACTACAAAAAAACTTTCCTTTTATCATTATTTGGTAGATTATAGTTCTTTTAAGAAACTTCATTGTACCCATTTACAAGATTACAATAAACCCTAAAAAATTATCTTTCTTAAACTAAGTAACAGTTTTAAACAATACCCACAAGATTCTGATTTGAACTTGATTTATCACTTTCAAATGTTTTATTATCTAATTTAAATGTTCTTTAGAGTATTTTTCAACACTTTCATCTTTAATAATTACGTTGATATCTGCTAATCCCCAATAGCATTATTCATTCGCTTTTTGGCAAATTGTTCTTTATTTCCTGTTTTCATATCGGCATATCTAGGATCGGGAATATAGTCTTGCTTTTGCATTTTAATGACTTCGATACTCAAAAAACCAAATTCACTGACTACTTTACCGTAAAAACGATAGATTCCCTTGCCCCTGAAATGATACTTGGCTGCAACCGGTGGAAAAAGCACGGTATCAAAGACTTCACCATACTGATCTAACAGTGTAGCAAAATGCATCCGTTTTCCTGTATGGGTGCTTGTGTTTTTCACGGTAACCAAATACCCATAAATATCAATATGCCTATTTAAGTACTTTTGAAGATCTTGCTGTCCATTCGCACTTTTAGGTTGTTCTAAAAGAAGCTCAAAAGGACTACACAAGGGGAAGCCTAAAAGCTCCCACTGTTCGAAAGCGTTTTCTGTATTTGTAGCATATAACTTCGGAATTTCAAACTTTTGATGCTTGGCCGTGAAAAGTTTAGGGTGAGATGAACGTTTGTTTTTTGAAAGTAGCAAGTGAGCTTTCCATAATAATTCGTGTTTGTTGACTTG
This sequence comes from Croceitalea marina, assembly GCF_042684265.1. NCBI lineage: Bacteria > Pseudomonadati > Bacteroidota > Flavobacteriia > Flavobacteriales > Flavobacteriaceae > Croceitalea > Croceitalea marina. The sequence goes on from NZ_JBHULB010000013.1 coordinate 78,429, forward strand.
AGTGAACCTAAAAGCATCTATTCTAATAAGAATACTCAACTGCTCTATCGAAATAATGACACGGTCCAAAAAATCTTCAAGCGATAGAAACATTCCTGCCGCTGTGCGTTCTTTTATGATACGCTCCATAACACGCTGCTCTAGATCACGTAAATACATCATTCCTAAATAAATAGACTTTCCATAAATCACATTAACAATTTGACTCTGGTTAATGCAAGGCGGGTGTATCGTTGCCCCCATCATACGGGCATCGTGCACGTAAAATTCAGAACGGTAAAATCCGCCACCATTGTTAAGTACTGCAACCATATATTCCAATGGAAAGTAGGCTCTTAGAAATAAGCTCTGATAGCTTTCTACCGCATAAGATGCCGAATGGCCCTTTGCGAAAGCATAGCCCGCAAAACTGGCTACTTGATACCATATCTCATTGATCAGTTTTTCATCATATCCCTTTCGGAGGCAATTGGTCCGAAACTTGGCCTTTACTTTTTCAAACTCTTCTCTAGACCTAAACTTGCCGCTCATTCCCCTTCGCAGAACATCGGCTTCACCAAGCGTTAAACCTGCAAAATAATGGGCTACCTTAATCACATCTTCTTGGTATACCATAACCCCGTAGGTATCTGGCATAATACTCAACATCACAGGATGCCCCTTTTCTTCTGCCCTACCAGAATTACGATGTCTCAGAATATATTCTCGCATCATTCCGCTTTTTGCAACACCGGGGCGTATAATTGAACTCGCTGCGACCAAACCTAGATAATTATCTACCTCTAACTTTTTAAGTAACATACGCATAGCAGGAGATTCCACATAAAAACAACCTATACACTGTGCCGTTTTTATTAAATTATTAATAACGGGGTCTTTATAAAATTCTGAAACATTGTGAATATCAAAATTTGCTTTATCTGGCTGATTCTGTTTTACGATGGCTACGGTATCCTTTATTTTTCCTAAGCCCCGCTGTGCGAGAATATCGAACTTGAATAGGCCCACATCTTCTGCAATGACCATATCAAAATGCACTGTAGCGAAACCCTTTGGGGGCAGAAAAGTGGCAGAAAAATGCTGCAAAGGCTTTTCACTGATAAGAATACCACTTGCATGAACACTCACATAATTGGGCATCCCTTCAATCAGCTTTCCATACTTAAGTACGAGTCTGGCCATACTATCCATACTCGAAGAGACACCTTTGCCTTCACTTAGTGCATCTATCTCTTCTTTAGGCAGCCCGAAAACCTTGCCCAGTTCTCGTACCACGCCTTTGTACTTGAACGTAACATAGGTGCCGACAAGGGCAACATGGTCAAAACGGTCAAAAATATAGCGGGTCATGGCCTCACGGTCTCGCCAAGAAAAATCAATATCAAAATCTGGGGGATTGGCACGGTATAAATTGATGAAGCGCTCAAAATATAAATCTAGCGCTATAGGATCTACATCTGTAATATAAAGCAGGTAGGCCACAATACTATTGGCTCCACTACCTCGGCCTACATAGTAAAACCCTTGTTTGCGAGCCTCAGCCGTAATATCCCAATTGATAAGAAAGTAGGATACAAAGTTCTTGGCCTTAATAAGCTCCAGTTCTTTTTTAAGCCTTTCTTCAATTACATGGGATATTTTTCCCTTGTAGCGCATGGGCAAACCCTTCATGCATAGATTTTCCAATAAACGCTCATCCTCTTCCCTGCTACTACTATAAAACTTTAGATTTTGAGAATCTCGATCGACAGAAAAATCAAAATCAATACTGCATTCGTTAAGTAAGCGTTCGGTATTTTCAAGGATATAGGTATGTTCAGAAAAAGCCTTGGTCAAATTCTCTAAGGGATGCATTTTTTCATCTTCATTGGCAACTTCACTATCATCAAGTTTACTTAGTAAAACGTTGTTAGCTATGGCCCGTAACAATCTGTGGGCATTAAAATCACGCTTATTTCTAAAAGTTACCCGTTGCAGTACCACTAACTTATTGGTATATCTTTTTAATCTTGAAAAAGGAAGCCGTCTTAAATCTTTTGTAGAAATCCCGATAAATTCGTGCGCTAAAAACTCCTCTTTGTCACTTAAGAGTATCGCCTCAAAAGGATAGACCACAAAAATACTTTTAAAAGTAGGTGCGTGTATGGGTATCTCAATTTTATGATGGAGATGGTATGATAAAAACTCGTTCAATTCTTGGTAACCTTTATTATTTCTAGCAATACCAACAAAGCATTGATCAACTCCATTTCTAAAATCAATACCTAAAATAGGTTTAACGCTATACTTAGGAGCTTCTCTAACAAAATTCAAACAGGCCGAAGTGTTGTTGATATCGGTTAGCACCAATTGCTTAACGTCATTTTCTTGAGCTAGATGCAGTAAGTCTTTTTCAGAAAAAGTTCCGAATCGTAAACTATAGTATGTATGGCAATTGAGATAGATAGCAATCTTAGATTTACTTATTGTTTTCTATGCGCCAAAACTATCGGAGGTTGGCCATTAAAAGGGTTATGCATTCTGCCAATGGTTTTTGCACCCATAGCCGATGCCCTAAAAACCGAGCGGTCTCCATAACGGGTGCGTACATGATCCATCGCCTTGTACAGGTTCAATGCCTCCTCAGTGTCGTCAAAAAGATTGATCTGATAATTGCCCGACACCAAATGACTAAAACGAATTCCTACCAAGCGCACCAACATACGTTTGTTGTACAACGAATCAAATAAACCCATAATCTTAGGAATAAGAATATGGTCTGCACTCGTATAGGGAATACGCATTTGTTTAGAATAGGTGTTAAAATCTGAATACCTGATCTTAACCGCGATACATGCCGTAAGCTTTTCTCCACGGCGTAATTGAAAAGCCAGATTTTCTGCCATTGCCAATAGAATACCACGAAGTTTTATTACATCTATCGTATCACGGTCAAACGTACGCTCATTTGAAATGGACTTTCGCTCATGAAACGGAATTACCGGGGTATTATCCAATCCATTTGCTCTTTTCCAAATAATCCCTCCATTAGCTCCAAGGACTCTTTTCATAATATCCACCGGCATCTCTTGTATGGTCTTTACTTGTCGAATACCAAGATTTCGAAGCGTTTGATAAGTCTTATCACCTACCATGGGTATTTTTTTTACGGAAAGAGGCGCCAAAAACGGTTTCTCATAACCAAAGTCTATCTTTAACTGATTATTGGGTTTGGCCTCATTAGTAGCCACTTTAGACACTACTTTATTTACCGAAAGTCCAAAAGATATGGGCAACCCGGTTTCTTGTATAATTTTTTGGCGCAGCTCAGAGGCATATTTATAACTACCGAAAAAGCGGTCCATTCCAGAGAGGTCGGCATAAAATTCATCAATACTCGATTTTTCAAATACAGGCACTGCCTCTTTTATAATCTCGGTAACATCGTCAGAAAATCTACTGTAAGTACCTGCATTTCCCTTAATGACCCTAGCTTCAGGACATAGTTCCCTTGCCATTCTCATGGGCATGCCCGAATGAATACCATAACCTCTGGTTTCATAACTACAGGCAGCTACGACACCTCTGTCGGTAATACCACCTACCAATAATGGCACGTTCTGTAGCTCGGAGTTTAGCCTGCGTTCCACGGATACAAAAAAAGTATCCAAATCCAAATGTAAAATGGTCTTGTTCACTATTTCAAAAAAGGATAGCTAATTTATGGATTATTTCCTATTTTATGGATTTTTTCCAATAATATGTGATTAAAAAACATCAATACCAATCTAAAAATTTTTGATTTTAGCATTAAGCACTAGTCTGGTGAAGACACCTCTAGTCTCGAGATTGAAAAATTTCCCGAGTCATCCTTTGACACTACCTCAATCTCATAATCAGTATTTAACGTAAAAGAGATAGGGGCGATTTCGGACGTAGTCAAATCGACAGATTCAAAAATCAATTCATTTTCTTCAAGGATTTTAATATCATAGGTCAAAGGGTCACCGTCCTCGTCACTACCCCCCCCAGGAAACGATTATCTCTGATGTGGCCTCATCAAACACAACCATAATCTCAGCAGTGTAAGGAGCAAAATTTCCTATCGGGGTACCTGGAGTGGTAAAAGAGTAGCTATCTCCTGCGGTCTGGCCATCTTCATTTACGGATGTCACTGACCAAGAGTAAGTCTTACCGCGATCCAATTCTACATTAGCGCTTAAGCTGTTAAACGAATTATTGAAAACCTGATTGTTACCCTCTAAAAACGGCCAACAAATAACTATCGGCAAACTGGGTGGCATTCCAAGTAAACAAGATCGATACTTTAGAATCATCGCTAACTACCTCCTCGTAATCGGAACAGGGTTCTCCATTGGCCGACAATGTACCAATAGCTTTAGCTGGAGGTGTTTCAATGAATCCTTACGTTGATTAAAGAACTTAGTTTTCTTTAAGGTAAATTCGATTTCTTGCTCAGCATCTATTTGGACATCGAAAACGGTCTTAACGAAGTAACTTACTCAATCCATTCTTTCATTGGAATATACTTAAACTATATAATTTTTCTTACTTAATTTGTAAATTAAAAGTTATATATGTAGGAATTAAGCTAAAAAAACAATACTTTAGAAGTAATGTAATACTATGTTATGTTAAAACAGTGTCAGTATTTCGGTTGTACACTAACCTACTAGATAGCTAATTGTTCATTATGCCCAACGCACTCTTTTTTTTGCTAAAAAAATTTCTTCAAAAAGAAAACTACAAAATGAATTTTGAGGAATTGGAGTTTCAGTTGTTGAGTCACCCCTCATTTCCAAGTTTACATTCGATTACTAGCGTTTTTGATCATTTTAATATTGACAATGTTGCCCTGGTAGTTCCAAAAAATAAGGAAACCATAGGGCTACTACCCACCTTCTTTCTCAGTACGGTTTCACCTGGGAATGAATACGTCATCGTTTCAAAAAAAGACAATGGCATAAGCTTGTTTTTTGAAGAAGGGGGTACAAAAAGTTTGAGCATACAGGAGTTTTTGGAGGTTTGGAGTGGATATGTTGTCAGTATCGAGAAAGCTGCGGAAGAAGGCTATTCTGATAATAGCGCCCAACCCTTAAAGCGAACCCTAGCCCAAGCAGTAATTGTTGTTTTGCTATTGGGTGTATTTTTTATGTTAAAGCCCAATGGGTTTCAGTCCGCACATTTCGCACTTTCTATAATTGGTCTGGCCATTAGCATCCTTATTATCAAACATGAATTAGGTTATGCTTCCCCCGTTATTGATCAACTTTGTGATGGCAAAAAATCTACAAGTTGTGATGATGTTTTGGATTCGAAAGGCGCCACCATTCTTAATCTGTTTAAGCTAAGTGATATTGCTGTGGTTTACTTTCTGGGCTTGGCACTAACTTGGATCACCAATTTGGCTTTCGGATTTGATACCGCAGTTATCGAAGTGCTTAGTGTGGTAGCATTGCCCTTTACCTTTTATTCCATCTACTATCAGTATGCCGTAGTTAAAAAATGGTGTCCACTTTGTTTGGCCATAGTAACCACCCTCTGGTTCCAAAGTGCTAGCCTGCTTTTAGAAAGTTCATTGTTCTCTGAAGTTGGATTCAGCATTTCCAATATAGCAATTTTAGTAGCCAGCTTTGTAACATCGGCAGCCATATGGATGCTTTTAAGGCCGCTGCTTGAAGCACAAAAAAGCCTAAAAGAACTTACCATGACCCACTATAAATTCAAGAGAAATTTTGAATTGTTTCAATCCGCCCTTCAGAAAGCAGATCGATTGCAAACTTCGATACTTGAAATCAACGGGCATGAAATAGTGCTGGGAAATAAAAAAGCAAAGCTGGAAATTGTTTTGGTTACCAACCCATTATGTTTTTACTGTAGGGCCGCCCATGCAGATTTTGAGACGGTCTTAAAAAATAAGGCCAAGGATATTAAGCTTACCCTACGGTTTAATGGGGGTGCAGAACATAAAGACAGTGTAGTATATAAGGTAACCAGTAGGTTATTGGAGCTATACCATACGGAATCGGAAGATCGCTTAGCAACCGCTATGCACGAAGCCTTTGATGATGATGCTGATTTTGATGCCTGGATCGATAAATGGGGCGGGGTACACAGCTCTATTTATGACGGCATCCTTGAAATGGAAGATCGCTGGTGCCAAGAAAATGCCGTTCATTTTACGCCATCTGTATTTATAAACGGATATCTATTTCCAAAAGAATACGATAGGACCGATCTCACCTTTTTTATCGACGATTTATCGGAGATGATCGAAAAAGAAAACAGGAAACAACCATTAAAAATAAACAAACCTGCTGCCAAATACGAAAGTTGAATTTAGTAAAGCAGGACACAAACCCTGAGTGTCTTAAAATGTTCAGGGAATAATAAATTTAAATTATACTATTATGAAAAATTTAATGGATTTAGAAGGCGTAGTTGTCTTGGACAAAGGGCAGCTTAAAGCTGTTAACGGTGCTAGTCAAGCATTTTGTGGATGTTGGATTGTTAAGCCGCACTGTCCTGGCATTCCTACATCTCAAGGTTGCATGCCCTGTTAATTCAATATTGAACAGGAACGGATCATCCCAAATTTTGGGGTGGTCCTTTTTTATCAGCCATGTCAAAATTTCCGTTCTACAAACAGGCAAATCTAAAGGACTGCGGTCCTACATGCCTAAAAATTATAGCGAAGTATTTTGGCAAAAAAACCCCAATCCAATATTTAAGGAAATTGGCTGAAACCACCAGAGCGGGCAGCGACCTTTTGGGTTTAAGCGAAGCAGCTGAGAAATTGGGCTTTCATACCCTTGGCATTCAATTGGATTTTGAGAAACTGTTGGAGGCACCCTTACCTTGCATTCTTCATTGGAACAAAGAACATTTTGTGGTCCTCTACAAGATTAAAAACGACAATATATTCATTTCGGACCCTGGGCACGGATTGCTAAAATATACCTTGCCGGAATTCCTGAAGTTATGGATTGGAAATAATTCAAATACTACAACAAAAGAAGGCATTGCCCTATTGGTGCAACCGACCCCGAGATTTTATGCGCATACGGAAGAAGTTGAGCATGAAGAAAAATTTGATTTTCGGTTCATCTCCAAATACCTTTTGAAATACAAGCAATTCATTCTCCAGCTGGTCATTGGCTTGGTGGCGGGTAGTTTGCTACAGTTGATCGTCCCTTTCCTTACACAGAGCATTGTTGATGTTGGTATCCAAAATCAAGACCTTAATTTCATACTGCTAATCTTGGCGGCGCAGTTGTTTCTCTTTGCTGGCCGAACGGCACTCGATGTCATACGGGGTTGGATCCTTTTGCACCTGAGTACGCGTATCAATGTTTCTTTGATTTCCGATTTTTTTATCAAATTGATGAACCTACCCATGTCCTTTTTTGATGCGAAAGTAACCGGGGATCTTCTGCAACGCATTAACGATCATAAGCGTATCGAAAAAATATTGACAACCTCTTCCTTAAGCGTACTGTTTTCAATGGTGAACTTTATCATTTTCGGATTCGTGCTCGCTTACTACAACCTACAGATTTTTGGCGTCTTTCTTTTGGGGAGCATCCTATATTTTGTTTGGATCATCTATTTCCTAAGAAGAAGAAGGGAGCTTGACTACAAACTTTTTTCCGAGGTGAGCGAAGAGCAGAGCAAGGTAATTGAATTGATCAGTGGTATGCAAGAGATAAAACTACACAATGCCGAGCGCCGCATGCGATGGAATTGGGAGTACGTTCAGGCGCGTCTTTTTAAGGTAGAAATGAAAAGCCTAGCATTGGAACAGTCGCAAAGTGTGGGTTCTTCGTTTATTAATGAATTAAAAAACATCTTGATTACCGTTTTGTCCGCCAAACTGGTCATAGATGGGGAGATTACTTTGGGGATGATGGTGGCCATATCGTATATCGTAGGGCAATTGAATGCGCCCATTGCACAAATGATCAATTTTTTCAAGGATGCACAAGATGCCAAGATTTCCATAGATCGCTTGGGTGAAATCCACAATTTGGAGGTCGAAGAGAAGGTCTCCGATCATAAAATTACTCGTTTGCCGGAAAGTGCCGATTTTGAGTTGACCAACGTTTCTTTTAGGTATGTTGGCGGATTGGATCTTGTCATAAAGAACCTCAATCTGATAATTCCTGCCAACAAGGTAACGGCCATTGTAGGTGTTAGTGGAAGTGGAAAAACGACCCTGATGAAGTTGTTATTGCGTTTTTACGAGCTGGAACAGGGCAAAATAAAGATTGGGGAATTGAACATTACGGACATTTCACAGCATACATGGCGTGAGCATTGTGGGGTAGTCATGCAGGAAGGCTATATTTTTAATGATACCATTGCCCGGAACATTGCGGTTGGAATCGACCTGATCGATGAAGAAAAATTAAGACATGCCATTGCCGTGGCCCATATAGGAGATTATGTGAATAACCTACCTCTTGGGGTCAATACTAAAATTGGTTTGGAAGGAACAGGGCTTAGTACAGGTCAAAAACAGCGGTTGTTGATTGCAAGGGCGGTTTATAAAAATCCCATATGCCTGTTTTTTGACGAGGCAACTTCGGCCCTTGATGCCAATAATGAACGGGTCATCATGCAAAACTTGGAGACTTTTTTTACAAACAAAACCGTGGTGGTTATAGCCCACCGATTGAGTACAGTAAAGAATGCCCATCAAATTGTAGTACTTGATCAAGGAAAAATCATTGAGATTGGTAGCCACAAGGAGCTTACGGCCCTTAAAGGCAACTATTATAATCTTGTAAAAAACCAGTTGGAATTAGGAAATTAATATGCCTGGAAATCAACATATGGATAAGCGTGAAATTCGACTCCGCAGTGAGGCGATACAAGAATTAATGGGCCGTGTTCCCCACTGGATGGTTCGTTGGGGAAATTCATTGATTTTAATCCTGATAGTGGGGGTGCTTGTGATTTCGTACGTTATAAAATATCCAAATTCCATTACGGCCAAGGTTCTGGTAACAACCACTAATCCCACTCAAAATATGTATGCCCCAATAACGGGAAATTTAGCTGAGGTGAATGTAAAAGATGGCCAAATGGTAGAAGAGAATGCGCTATTAACAACATTTAGCAATAACGAAACCGATAAATCCATTAGGGCGTCCAATACCGGTCAAGTACATTTTGTTGATTTTTGGAAAACCGGGATGCCTGTTAAAAAAGGGGAGCTACTATTCAGGATCGTCCCAACGGATTATGGTGCCTACATAGGGCGGTTGGAGCTTCCCCATCATTTAAAAATGAAGATTGACGAAGGGGATCAAGTGCGGATCCGCATTGCTAAAGATCAATTGATGGAATTTGAAATGCTAGAAGGGGTGGTTCAAAATATCACAGCGATAGCAAACGAAAAAGGTGCTTTTCAAGTTGAAATTGCAATAGGTGACGCATTGGTTTCTGAGAGCGGTAAAAAAATTGACTATCAGCTTGGTATGTCTGGTACAGCGGATATAATTACCGAAGACTTAAGGCTGATCGAGCGCTTTTTCTATCGATTGAAAGACATATTTAATGATTGATGTTCATTTGGGTTATATTTAGACTTTTACTTTTTAGTCTACCTTTTTTGACAATCACCAAGAAGAAAAACCGACCGATTTTTAATCGAACAGTTCAATCGATAGATTTCGTAGTAATTGGTTTCAGCAGAGTTCCTTGGGTTATTCTATATGTTAAATTTATGCTAAAAGGTGAGTCTAAAAAAGATCTCTTTGACAGGCCTTTGATATAGCACGCTTTGAAAAAAAGTTCGAGTCCCGTCCATCATAGAGCATTGTTTTATCAATAAATACTCTTAAATGCACCCATTTAATAGTATTGTTAAAACCTAGTGATTGTTGTACCTATATTGTACCAAAATAAAAAGCCGAGACATCAAATCTCAGCTTTCTTTTTAAGTACTCGAGGTGGGAATATCCGTTTCATACCAAATGAAACCATATGAATACAAATGACTGTAAATCAGTTATTTAAAATGTTAAAAATTTGGTTTGCTTTCCCTTTATTTCCTATTTTTAGATGAAAACCGTCACTAAACCGTCACTTTTATGTCTGTACAATTAAGAAGTAGGAAGCTAAAATCAGGAGTAAAAAGTTTGTATTTGGATATACATCACAATGGAGAGCGATGGCGGGAATTTCTCAAAATTAGATTGTCGCCAAAAGATGCTGACCGAATTGAAAAGAAAAGGTTAGCGGATAAAATAAGGGCAAATCGAGAATTGGAAATACTTTCTGATGAAACAGGTCATGTACCACAGCATTTAAAAAATCAGAACTTCTATTTATTTGCGGAACACTTCATTAAGACGTACAAGTTTAAAGACGTTCGAATCGTTGCTAGTGCAGTTGAAAAATTTAAACTGGCAATAGATAACCCAAGGTTAAAAATTTCTCAAGTTACCCCTTCCCTAATGGAAGTTTATAAGGACTATTTAATACATGACGCAGGACTTGCAGGAGAAACGGCTCACAACTACTTTACAAGGTTCAAGAAAGTTCTAAGGTCGGCCAAAATTCAAGGGTATTTAAAAACCATGCCTACGGAGGATATTCGGTTTTCGAACCCCAATAAGGATGATACATTAAGGAAACAGGTGCTTGATGGAGAAGAATTACAGAAACTGGCCAATACACGTTGTGGCAATTCAGAAGTGAAGAAAGCCTTCTTGTTCGCCTGCTATACTTCGTTAGGTTTTGCCGAAATCAGGGAATTAACATGGGGCAACATCAATAAAAGTCGTTTGATTACACATAGAAAAAAGACAGGCGAATTGATTAATAATCGATTGAACCCGACCGCTCTTGCTATACTGGGTACACCTAAAAAAAAGGACGATTTTGTTTTTAACGTTCAAGACCTTAGTGTTAACGGTCTCAACAAAACAATCGGTTATTGGGTTCAGCGGGCGGAAATCAATAAACATATTACTTTCTACTGTGCCAGACATACATTTGCCTGTTTGTTGCTTATGAATGGTTCAAACCTAAAAACGGTGGCCGACGCAATGGGCCACAGCTCTACCAAAAGCACGTTAAAATATTTAAACTTCATCAACAAGCTGCAAGACGAGGCCATTGACAACCTTCCAACTTTAAAGATTGCTTAATTAATAGCCCCTATTGAGCGTGGGAAAATAAGGGCATGGAGCGTTTTTTCGCGCTCCATGCGGTTATGCGCGGTGCCGAGGATGTTGGAAAACCGTAGGTTTTTTAACTTCCGCAGGAACATGGACTTATATGGGATAAAAGCTCTTTTTTATTTCAGTAGTATTATGTCAAGTTTTTTGCGCAAAAAACTTGACTTGTTGGCCTTTTAGATTTTTTGGAAGAAGGTATTGATGGGACACTTTACGATTAAAATAATCATTTAATGCTATAGTCCCTGTAACTTGCGAGTGGTAAAGACACTCGCAAGTTACAGGGACTAATGAAACAACACAACAAAAGTTATCAGCACTTATTAAAATATGTCCAGTTTTTTAATAAATAAACTGGACATTTTAAATACCTTTGTGTAAATAGTTTCCAATGAAAACCTCTGAATACATTGAAGATAAGATTAATAAATTATCCAAAGGATATGTGTTTACCTATATGGATTTTATGAACGAGGTGACTAGAAGGGAAGCCATTATTAAGCATTTAAATAGAATGGCTGCTTCCGGTAAGATAAACAAACTATCCAAAGGTAAATATTTCAAACCGCAAGAAACGGTATTCGGTACTTTATTACCAGACCAATACCAAATTGTAAAAGACTTGTTGGAGGAAAATGGAAAACTTGTCGGTTATATTACAGGGTATAGCGTTTATAATTCTCTGGGGCTTACTACACAAGTGAGTAGCACGATACAGATAGGCAAACGGGAGATACGGCCTTCGTTTAAAAGAGGTCGTTTTAGGATTTCGTTCATCAAACAAAAGAATACGATCAATAAAGAAAACATTCCGCTATTGCGATTGTTGGATGCCATACGTTACATTAAGAAAATACCCGATACCACCGCTGAAAAAAGCTGTACTCGATTAATGGCATTGTTGCGCGAATTGAAAACTAGCGAACAGATTAAACTTGTAAAATTAGCTTTTAAGTATTCTCCTGCAACCAGAGCTTTGTTAGGTGCATTGTTAAGCGAGATCAGTTGCAAGGCAGAGAATGGACTAAGAGACCTTCAAGATAGTTTAAACCCGATAACGGTTTATAATCTCAATATTTCTGAAAAGGTGTTGTCAAATGCGAAATACTGGAATATCAAATGAAGCTGCACGAGAACGAACCACTTTTCAGGCAAGCGGTACAAGCAACCGCACAGCGTATGGGAATTTTAGATATCTATATCGAAAAGGACTATTGGGTATGCTATGCACTAAAACTCATTTATGATAGTGCCAACAAAGATGAAGTCATATTTAAGGGAGGTACAGCCTTATCCAAGTGTTATACATTTATCGAACGTTTTTCCGAGGATATTGACTTGGTCGTATTGCGCAGGGAAGAAGAGACAGGGAACCAACTAAAGACGAAGCTTAAAAAAATTACTCAGGAAATAACTGCGCCATTCGTAGAGGTAGAAATGGAAGGGATTACCAACAAATTGGGAATGATTCGAAAGATAGCCTATAACTATCCCAAAATTTTCAAAGGAAATTACGGACAGGTACGGGATGCCATTATCATAGAAGCAACATGGCTAGGCTATTTTGAACCGTACACTAAAAGAACTCTGAATACCTATATCTATGATATGATCAATGCCACCGATCAAACCACACTGGCGGAAGAATATAATCTATTACCCTTTGAAGCACTTGTACTGGATTCGCGAAGAACACTCTGTGAAAAAATAATGAGTTTGGTTCGCTTTTCATATACCGAAACTCCAATAAATGACCTGAATAATAAAATCAGGCATGTGTATGATATTCATCAACTATTGAAAGACAAAACTGTTCAACAGTTTTTCAATTCGGATGCTTTTGATACGATGCTCCTAAAGGTAGCCCATGACGATGTACAAAGTTTTAAGAACAACAACGACTGGTTAAAGTACCACCCAAAAGAAGCATTGATTTTCAAAGAACCTGAAGAAACGTGGAATCAACTTAAAGACACCTATCAGAATGAATTTAAGTTTTTGGTTTTTGGGGAGTTGCCCGATGAAGAAAGTGTATTAAATACTATTCTAAAAATATCCACTCAATTGGCTAGTATAACTTGGACGATAGTACCATCTGAGTAATAGTAGGGATAATTCTAATCACAAAAAATACAATTTATATTAAAAATTATATACAATAAAAATTAATTATTATATATTTGCTTTATGAAAGCAAATATTTTGAATATGACCCACAATCCAAAAAGACCCCATGTAAAAAGAAAGCTAGCAACTAAAGAAGGTGTTGAATACGACCTTTCAGAGTATTTGTCCAAGCTATTCAAGGCATTTTCAGGAGCAGTTAGAATGTTTGAAGAGGAAATAGTTAAAACGCCCCCACAATCTAGGGCTAGAGCTTTTGAAGCTTCGTTACTTAATTCCAAAATGATTCAATCTATTCAAGAGCATTTTCCTAAAAATTGGAAGTTTGGGAAATATAAAAGATTCCTTTTGAACCTAGAAGGATATACCGTTCTATTCAAAAAACTGAATAATAAAAATATGCCGATGAATATTAAGACTTCGCACACGTTGGCAATTTCAAACCAAATGCAAACATCGCTATTTGACAACGAAAGTATTTCCGTAGACCCAATTTTGTTTTTTGGATATAGAAAAGATAAAACAGGTCGTATATTTGACCCAAAATTGGTATACATTGATGAGAACAAGATTCAGTGGACACTTACCAATGTAAATGAAGAAGTTACTGTTACACCTAGTCTTATTACTCCAAAAGTAGAAAAAGCTGTTCCGGTACTAAAAGATGGTTTAAAGAAAGACAAAAAAACCTCTTAAAACATATTCCCAACTATATGACAATTTAATTATAGATGCGCTTTAATCACAAACAAATAACCTTTGCTCGAGAGTACAGAGGTTATTCTCAATCCGACCTAGCTTCTAAAATATCTGGGCTTTCGCAGCCTAACTTATCAAAACACGAGAAAGGCTTTGATGTCTTGTCGGAAGATATGGTCATCAAGGTAATAGATTATCTAGGCTTTCCTAAAGATTGGTTATTTAAGAATATTTCTAATTTTTCAGAAAACACGCATTACAGAAAACGAGCAACTTTAACCAAGCGGGACAAAACGTCTATTGAACTTGGAAATCGTTTGATAGGTCATTTGATAGATCAAATGTCAGACTCTTTGGAGTGGCCCGAATTTAAGCACGTCCCTTTGGATATTCAAGAAGGTCATACTCCTAAAAGCATTGCTCAACACGCTAGAAAAATGCTAGGTCTTAATAATGGTGTTCCCGTGACAAATATCTTTTCTTTATTAGAATCGAAAGGTATTGTGGTGGTCGAAATAAACGCCCATGTTAAATTTGATGGTGTTTCGTTTATAACGGACGGGGGAACTCCTGTTATAATAATCAACAAAGGTTTTAGTAATGACCGAAAACGTAGGACGCTGGCTCATGAATATGGGCATATATTAATGCATTGCTATTTCGCAATACCTTCACATAGAACTGAAAAGGTAAGAGAACAAGAGGTTGAAGAATTTACCTCTGAATTTCTTATGCCTGAAAAACATATTGGTCCTATGATAAGAAATTTGCGTATTGGTGATTTAGCAGAACTAAAAAGATATTGGCTTACTTCAATGTCATCAATTGTTAGAAGTGCAAAAGAATTGGGCTTTATCAATAATGACCGATATGTTTATTTTAATATAGAACTAAGTCGAGGAGGTAGAAGTGATGATAAGTTAAGTGTGTTTATAGATGAGCCAAACTTGTTTGCAGAAGCATATAATATTCATAAAAAATCTTTGGGTTACTCTAAGGAAGAATTAGCAACTGCTTTTAATTTGCCAGTCGATATTGTCGAAAAATTTCTAGAACCGAATACTTTTAGAATAATAAAATAAATAGACTCCGCTTTAATTTATTAAGTTATTTGGTAGGGCAACGGAATTTTGACCCCCAAATCTTACCTCAAAACTTTGCGCATGGATCCTGTCCGGTTTTTGTAGTGATTCCAGCAGATTAGCGTAAAGCAAAAACCGGATAGGGCGCACCTTACTTTTTGCTTTGGGGTTCTCGCCATTCTTGATAGAGTGCGCTGGCCTCCGGGCTGGCCTTGAAGAAAGCCCTGAAATGCCCGACCGCTTTTTCTTCTCCCTGTCCATAAGCTTCTTGCTCAATTTTAGAAATTCGAGAAACCTTATAAACGGAAAAGCCCAATACCAGAATAATACAGGTAAATAGCCCACAAAATAGCTTTATCACCCATTTCGGAGTGGTCATTGACTTTTTAATGTAGTAGACCACGTTCGCCATCAGTTTGTGTTGGTCTTGAATTGTTCTCTTCTGGTCGTCATTGTACCGCCTTAAGATAAAGTCAATGTCTTTCGTGTCGGGCTTGATTTTGTAGTTCATCAAAAAAGCTTGCATCTCTTCCAAGCGACTGACCGAGTTTTCAAATTCTTTGATTTCTTCGGTTATCAATTCTGCTATCTCTTCTAATTTTGCCATAATTTTATATTTCCATTCCTAATCCTATTGTTTTTTTAACGGCTATCTTGATTGCTTTTTGCGCGATGCTCGCTGCCAAGTTGGGCGATAAGCCAACAGTGTTTCCTAGCATTGAAAGGGTGTTCTCCTTTGCTATTTTTTGAGCCATATTTTTATCAAACCCGATTCGCTCTGCTATGCGTCCCATTGACATGGAACGGTGTACTTCACTTCCCTTTAGATTTTGACCTTGATATTCAAAGCGGAAGCCTCGTAACTGATTCGATTTGTTGATGCTTGGAATAACCTTTACATTATTTTGTTTCATGTATTTGATGTACTGGTCAAAATCCTTGGGCTTCATTTCGGCAACAACCTTTTCATGCATTTGCTTTATTTCTTGGCGTATATTCTTCACTTCATTTAGTTTTTCTTGTTGCACTTCCCTGACCGTGGTCAATCCCATTTGTTTGGCAACCTTTTCGGCGGCCTGTTGGCTCCGTTTTCCGATATAGTTGTCCTTGTAAGCCTTACCATCAAAACCGATGCGGTTAACATATAAATGGATATGCCGATGACTTTTATCCTGATGTACAAAAGCGATTGCCTGTCGTTCTTGTAGTTTCATTTCCTTTATGAATCCTTCTGTGATTTCTTTCAGTTCTTTTTCTTTTAATTCCTGTCCATCTTTAATAGTAGGACTAAGCACGAAACTCAAGGTGTTCTTTTTGCATCGGTGGTTTTGTGTTTGTATGATTTTGAATTCCTGTGTTAGCTCTATGGGATTGTCCCCTGCCAGATGTTCGCGATAGACCACCTTGGCATCTTTCTCCTCGTTCCATCCGTAACCCATGGAAGCTCCTGTATGTGATATGGATTTTCCCATGCCTATCATTTCTTGAAATTGTAAAGATGTTTTCGAATTTCATTTGCCAAATGCACGACTTCATCGGCCAATTTCGGATTGCGTTTTCGGTACATATTCCCGATACGCTTAAAGTTGACCTGATACTGAACCAACAATTTGTAGACATCGATTTGTTCATCGGAAAACCGTTCGACAATTCTATGGTCGAAGGCGGCACGCCGACAATATTCACTTATGGAAAGTCCGCTCTTTTTAGCCTTGATTTTGAGCAGTTTCTTCTCATAAATGGAACATCGAAATTGTACAAATTCCTTTTTCACCTGTGGTTTTATTTAATTTTTTAAATCAAATTATCCTTTGCTAAATCATATATCGAAAACTCAATTAACAGTTCCTACCCTTTTGCGACCAACGGGAGCAAAAGCAAGATTTGTCATGACAATGACACATCTTGAATTCTCACTCAGACGCATTTTTACAGCTATCTTCCGTTTTCTTTATTTCTCCGTATCCACATCTCATTTATATCTTTGTAATCTTCATATAAATTGGATTTATCGATGCATCCTTTATGGTTTTGCATCAACCATTCCGTAGCTTCATTTCCTGCTTTATCATTATCCAAATAAAGCTTAACATCCTTGAAAAATTCTATATGTCTAATTGCCTTTTTAAGAAAGGAAAGCGAGTTAAAAATGAGAAAGGACATCTTATCGTGATAGAAGTTCGTGACCGTTAAAAAATCGAACATTCCCTCCGTTACCACCAATTGATTACCTCTGTTTGACACATATGTAATGTCCTTTGAGGAGGAGGAACTCTTATAGTACCTATTACGAAGTTCCCAACCACCGGAATCGTTTAGTAGTCCAATACCGAAGTAATGGTTTCCTTTACGAGAGTAATGGACTTCTTTACAATATTTATTGGCAGTTTCCAGCGTTATGTTCCGTTCCTTTATATAAACTTTCAGGCCGTAGTGCCAAATAGGGCGGGCACTTTTGATAATGAGATCATCATTCTTAGGTGGCTCAAAAGGTTGCGGGTGAAAAGAAAAAGAGGGCGGTATGTCAGAAAGAAAGTCAAGCGCATCCAGCAAACGGCAATCGTAAAGCCGGATGACCAAATCGAGGGTGTTCCCACCAAAGCCCGACCCGTGGTCGAACCAAAGGTTCTTGATTTTCGAAACCTTGAAAGAGGCATGGGTCTCTGGCCGGAACGGGCTTAGAAACCAAGCATCTTTCTTCGTTTCCCTGCGGGGAAAGTGCCCTGCCTTTGCCATCGTTTTCACGATGCAGATGGCACGGGCTTTTTGCCAGCTTATTTCTTCTCCTTTCATCTGCGCTTGTTTTTAAAGGTATAGTTGAGAGCTTCGGTCTCGATTTCCGAATTTGACTTCCTGCTATTCTGAAGAAGCCACGCATTGAGTTTGGCCTTTTCAAAGAACAGCATCTTGCCATTAGGTTTGGAGTGTGGGATATTTCCAGAAGCCGTCAATTTGTACAGATAGCTTCTAGATATTCCTGTGTAGTCACAAGTTTCCTCGAAAGTGAGTACTTCCTTATTGGCTATTAAAAGCCGTTCCAAACGATCAAGTCGTTCAAGGATTAAAAAATTGTCCATTGGTTTCCTTTTTTAGGTTACGAAATGAACAAAAGCGCTTTTGTTTTCTTTTGAAGAATTCTTGGGATAAAGGTAAAATAAAGGAAGGTGCAACCCTTGATATCTAAAATTTATTTATTCACAAAAATCTGATATACAGTTACTTATATTAAATGAGTTTAAATGAAACCATATGAAATATGGTATTTTAGATTTGGTTTCAAATGGAATCAAATGGTTTCATTTGATTTTTGTCAAAAATGGGCGCTTTTTGAGTTATTAACAATTTAAGACAGCTAATTACTAAAGTTTCAGTTTAAAAAAGGTCAAATATCTTCTTTTAGTAGAAGTCAATTACATAATTATTTTTTGAAGAAACTTTACATTATAATGTTGAATGCTGTCATATAAAAGGTTCTTTTTACAGCACTCGTCAAAACACAGGTAACTCCCCGTGAATGGTGTCGCAGCTTCTCATAGTGTGCTATACACCTTGCATATTGTTGGCTTTTCGTTATTTCTGTTTAGACAAAACCCCTAATTGTTCACCCATTAACATATGAATATAAGAGTTCCCATCTTCTTGCATTGGAGCGTCCAAAGTGAATGAAACACCATCTTGAAAAATCATTATAAAATCAGAACCACCGAATGCAAAATGCCCAAGCAAATCACCTTTTTTTACAATTGTTCCAAGAGTAATATTTTCTTCAAAATTGACTGAACCGACAACTCCCATACCGATAGGGATTAAAGCGACCAGTCCATATTCCGCAGTTTCCAATATAACACATCCTCTTGTCTCAACAGATTGCCATCCCGTTTTAGCACTTGGATTAAATGCATACCTATTGTTTTCCTTATCCCACCACAGTTGACCCCCTGTTGGATTGGCACCTTGAATTATTCGGGCTTCTTTTATTGTTCCACCTAATGGAAAGTGATATCTGTGATAGTCGTTTACATTTAAAAAGGAATGCGTAAATGTGCCGTTTGCAAATGCGTCTTTATACTGGCTGTCATCGCCGATGAGTTTTGATATAGATTTGAGAGTAGCAGACTTTACAGGAACCCCCTCTTTTTCTATCAAGTTGGAGGTACTATCTATTGCCCATACACCCTGTGGTTCTGAGTCTGCAAATGATACCACCACAGAATCTAAACCTGGACTTGCAACGGGCCGCATATCAGGAGATTTCAAGTGTCTGGCAAAGAATTGATTGAAAGTCTTCCAGTTTGAGGGATTTTCATACCAACCATTTTGTAGACCGAAATTAGGGTCGTTTAAAGCCATTTGATAATATTCTTCATTCCAGGAATCTTCAGTGTCCAAGTAAACACCCCATGATTTGCTGAAAGTGACCAACCATTTGGCAAATGGTTCATAATACTGCAATGAGTTATTCACTAATCCTTTACCCTCCAATTCTGGAAGTGGTTGATCGATTAAAAAATAGAAGGCACAGAGTCCCTGGAATATATTATCAAATATTTCAGGATATTCTTCCTTTTTAACAATTGCCCAAGGCATTGTTGTTTCCGTCCATGTAACAAACTCGTAATATTCTGCAAGGTTCTGAGCTGGGTTCGTATTTCTGTCGGGATTTATCTCTTTTGCTTTCTGCAGAGAAGATTCAAGCATTAACTTAAGTTCTGGATTATTGTCTAAAAGAGTGATTAGTTCTTTTGTTGCTTCACCATATTCAATAGTTTTTTGAGGAGAATCACAGGAGAAAACACTAATAATGGTCAATAGTGTAAGCAAGAGATTTCTATAATATTTCATTTTAATTGTGTTTTGTGTTGGTTATGATGAAGCACATCGGCTTTTATTTTTAATTCCCATTCAACTGTTTTTCATATTCCTCCGCATCGTACTTCCCGATTGATTTTTGGACGAGTCCTTGGTCATTCATAGTCCATTCTTCAAATCCGCTGAAATCCACTTTATTTCCAGTTCCGTTTGGTCCAGAATTAGTTCCTTTAAAAGTCCAATAATATCTATAAGTCTCATTTCCCTTGGTTAGGCTGTCCATAGTTAATTCCAAATCAGGAAATGCCTCCATATATGAGTTCGCCGTTTCTGCCAATTGTTTTCTTCCGACTGCTGGTGTTCCTTTATTCACAGTTAAAGTTCCGTCCTCTGCATAAAATGAAGCCATTTTTTCTGGCACTTTACTGTTCCAAGCATCGGTATATTTTTGTCCGAATTCGACCATTTTATCCAATTCCGACTTATCAGATTTATGTACTTCAAGTTCAATTTCAACCATAAATTCTGGTAATGCCAATCCTTTTACTTCAAGCCATGAACCAGTTGGAAATCCATTTTTATAAATTTCAGCTCGATATGCCGATTTTTCCAACATCTGTGCCATATCAGTTGTGAAAATATCTTCTTTTACCACATCGTCAAATGAGCAACCAAAGTGTTTTAATATTTTCTCCAAATCAGCATAACAGTTTTTCATCTGCTGTTCGATATCGCCAACCGCGGTTGGGTTGCCTTCATCGTCCATACTTACTGCTCCTGAAATTTTAATGCTATTTCCAATTTTCACGGCATGGGAATATCCGAAAGCCTTTTCCACTTCTGGCCGTAACAGAAAATATTCAGGTTTTTCAGATTCCACGATTACTTCTTTTTCAATTTCTTTCGTTTCTTCCTTTTGTTTTTCCTCACAACTTTGCAGTCCAAAAGTTAATGTGCAAAGGGTTGCCAGTAAAGCCAGTCGGTTGGTCTTTGTTTTCATAATTTAGATTATTTAGTGCCTACTTTAGCGGGTTATAGGTTGTCTCGATTATTTTTTTGTGTTTTCACCGATAGCTCAAAAAGACAGCAGTTAGGTTTTCTGCTTGGGAAATCCCAACAAGATTATTTGGCTTCGAAATCCAGCCAGTTTAAAGATATAGGTTTTTATTTTTTCCACAGGACAAAGTGAAATTTTAGCCTTCTTTGTTTTTACATTCTTTATTTTTTAACAATTCAATAGGTTCTTGCATTTCCTTCTTTAAATTAGACAAGTGCTGTTTCTGTCGAATCAGCATTCCTATATAAATAACAAGGTTATCCTGAAACTTTAAGAATATGGGATGATTAGGGTCATTCGTCCAGTTATTTTTTGGTAAAAGTTCAATATGTTCTCTATCGAGCTCTCGCTCCAGATAATCAATGTCTTGCAACCCAAATTCACTCATAAACTCAAAATCACTCATTCTGTCAATAATGACATTCCTGTTTTCTTGAAGTAGATTTAAAATATTGTTCAAAAACGTACTATGCTGAATAAGTCTGTTTTTAAGCCTTAAATCAGTTAACAGTTTTAACTGACCTGAAGAGGTTATATCTTCAAAAGCAATATTGCTGGGAACAAAAACATCTTGTCTTATTGCAACTACATGTTTATTCAGTATAAGACTTCTATCATTTGGTATGTTATTTAAATCTGACATCAGCTCTTTGCTGAGCTTTATCTTATTCGTTATACGTGCAGAAGTTTCATCAATTAATTTTTCATTTAACTCAAAGTCGTCTAAAATTCTACAGTAGTAATCAGCTTCTGCGATTTTATTTTTTCGATTTTCGTTCCAATTATTGATTTGAAGTGCAATCAAAATACCGATGACCACTAAAATGATTTCGCCTAAGGCGTAGAGCAGGTACTTCGAAAACTTATTTTCAGAAAGTTGTTTTTGGCGGATTTTTCTAAAGAATTTTATCATCATTCAAAGTTTTCCCCTCTTGGGAGGGGATTAAGGGGTGGGTTTTAATCTATCTATTTGGTTTTTGATTTCCGACAGAGCCCAACCCAGGTTATTCTTTAATCTCGGAAGCTAAAACTTCAAGAATATAATCGATTCGCTTTAGCAATGTTTGACTTTCTTGATGGGTAAAGGTATTTAAGTTCAAGCTCCATGTAATTACACCTTCAAGTTTTGCGTCCAAAAGCAGTTCTTCTTTACTTACTTTGCTGATTTTTGATTTTCCAGGTATTGGATTAAGGGTTTCTGTAGTCTCTAACAGGTTTGAGCCTGCTTTTTGCCAAAAACTATGACCGTAATTGCGTGTAATGCCTATTTCATTGATGTAATTCGAAAATTGCAATTCCCAATATCTTAAAAAAATTTGCTCCACCTCTTGTAGCTGGATCACATCGGTACTCCAATTGATAAGTAGCTCCTTTAACTCTTCACTTTTAATGATTTCAATATTTCCCGAACGCACCAAATCATTTTGAATCGGGTCAAATGTTGTTGGAATAATACTTCCAAGATAGGCGAATATACTATCTAATTCCGCCTTTTCTGGTTCGTTATAGAAAGTGAGCAAACGACTACATTTTTTATTTATGTCCCTTTTGCTTCCGGTCTTTTCTAGAAGTTGTGCCCGGTTTGATGTAAACTCTTTTCTTAACCTTTTTAAAATCTCCTGCTCTTTGACCTTGTCTTTCCGTTGCTCGTTCCAAGTATTTATTTGTAAGGCAATCAAAATTCCAATAACTACTAAAATGATTTCGCCAATGGCGTAGAGCAGGTATTTACTGAATTTGTTTTCAGAAAGAAGTTTTTGACGGATTTTTCTAAAGAATTTGATCATTGGTTAATGGTTTGATATAATACAGGATAGATTGTTTTGGGTTCGTTATTTTTCATCTAAATACTGAATCAAACTTTCCCTTAATGCTATGCCTTCTTGAAGCAATTCACTGTGAGTAGAATATAATGGTAGCAATAGCGCTTGTCTGGCGGTAGTTTTATTTACAAATTCTTTTACCCGATTAGACGCTATAGATTCATAAAAAAATGAATTGTCAAAAGCATCTACTTCCATTTTTGCGAAATCTGGCAAAACGTTTTGAAACACTGAATTATAATCCAAAATATCACTCATGCCAACGCCTAAACCGTATATTGTATTAAGATTGGATTCCTGATAGTCGAGTACATTTGAAACATTATCATAATAGGATAGAATTCTAGTTTTAATGGAATCGTTTAAGATATACGTCAACTTGCCTGAAAATTGTATTTGATTAAAAATGATTTGATTAGGTTTTAAACTAGATACGAATGCAGCCTGGTAAATTTTTTGTTTTAGCAAGGGTTTGTTTCTTCGTATGGAATCATTCTTCAAGGCGCTCAATAGTATTCGATTGGCATCTATGTTAATGCTATCTTGTTTCGTCACGGTTGTTAAACTCTCAATGTCATCTTCAATATTTTGTATTAAACCCGTAATAAGTATTTTTTCTTCTTTTTTTATTTTCTGATTTTCACTCCAAGTATTGATTTGAAGGGCAATTAGAATACCAATAACCACTAAAAAAATTTCACCAATGCCGTAAAGGAGGTATTTACTGAAACGGTTTTCAGCGAGTAGTTTTTGACGGATTTTTCTAAAGAATTTTATCATTATTGTAGTTCACTTTTTATTTTAACACGAATCTTTTCGTAATCTTTGAGTAACCTTTTTGCTTCTCTTTCGGTTTGATTGGTCAGGATTATTTTTGTGGCCACTAAATTTTCAAAGTAAGCATTTGAAAGCATCTTGCCGTTGTTCGATTGAAAATTACTTTTCTTTTGCTCAAGATTCTCTGTAATGCCCGGCACAATAAATAAGTTGTTTAATATCTGTGTTTTATCCATTAAGAAGGGAAGCGAATTATTATCAATAAATTTCATGGTTTGGTCAGTTGCCCAACTATATCGATTTTCAGTTGCCAACAATTCTGAAATCATAAACTGTAATTCTGAACTTTGAATTAAGGCAATGTTTCCCGTGCTGATTAGTGTATTTCTTACCGTTCTTTTTGGTCTAAAAAATTCGCCGTTCAATAGCTCTAATATGGTATTTGGAAATGGGGCTCCTATAGTTGAAATGATACTACTGTCAATATGAATATACGGAAGTATACGTTCTAGGCTTTCGGTGGTTTTTAGGTGACTTGCGATAGTTTCTTCCAAGCGATCAATATTATCGTCTATTTCAGAAGATAATTTTAATAACAATTGTTGTTCCTTTTTAAGATTCTGAGTATGGGTGTTCCAGTTGTTAATTCCCAGCGCAATTAAAATCCCAATAACAACAAGAATAATTTCGCCAAATGCATATATCAGGTACTTGCTGAACTTATTCTCAGAAAGTAATTTTTGCCTGATTTTTCTAAAAAATTTAATCATACTGAGTTTCAATAAGTATTTTATCAATCAATAGGTCTAATTCGATCATTAGGTTTTTATTATCTACAATCCAGTATAAAAATTCGTCAGTATTGTTTTCGAATTCAATTTCTTTAAAAATTTGAAATTTATCCACCTTCAGGGTTGATTTTTCTTGCCAATTTAATGGGCTATAGGCATCCATATCTTTAAAGGGATATCTTTCTGATAAATAGGGCCAAATCTCGTTATCTAATTTTGCGGTAAACCTTGTTGTTCTATCTGTCAATGCCTTCATCGTTCGTCCCCAATTATATATTGAATTAACCAATTCCTTATTCTGGAGCAATTCCAAACGTCCCGACTGTATGAGACCAGAAATAGTATTTTCTGAGGGTCTGAATATAGGAGGATCAAAGGCATAAAAAAGTAAACTGTCGACATTTTGCCTTTTAATATAAGCTTCGTCTTTGCCTATCATTTTCATTAATTGTCTAAGGGCTGCCTCACATTGTTCAGCTTCTTTAATTCTTATTTTTGCACTGGTTTTGTTTTGCAAATATTCAATATGAATGTTCTTTACAATGGATTGTTCTTCAAGTTGCTGGATTCGTTTTTGGTTCCAATTATTGATTTGAAGTGCAATGAGAATACCGATGACCACCAAAATGATTTCGCCTACGGCATACAGAAGATACTTAGAGAATTTGTTCTCGGAAAGCAGTTTTTGACGGATTTTACGGAAGAATTTAATCATTTGGATTTTTGATTTTACAACAATTGTAAAATAGCATTTGCTGAGGTTAATAAGTCGCTATAAAATCTTTTAAGCTCCACATTTTGGTAATAACGCGATACGATGAGGCCCTCCAATTTTTTGTCATCCAAAAACTTTTCCTTATCAAATTTCCGTATTGGTCTTGGGTCGTCACTATAGTAATTTTTGATAAAGTTCCACTCATTGTTTTTCTGATACACCCCTGCATAATTATCATTGATATGAGGCTCATATTTAGTTTGTAATTGCGTATTGCTTATAAGCTCACGTTCGCCTGTGCTTTCTATCAAAGCATAATAGTCTAAAATTGCGGTTTGAAGTTTGGTTTCTAAAAATGGAATTTCATTGGATTGGGTCATTGTCTCTATAGCATTGGTATTTGGCCTAAATTGATGTTCCAACAAAAGATTTGTTAGGTATTTGGTGGTGTGTTTATTGATTGGGAGAATAGTTTTCATCTGCATCATCAGAGAGTCTGAATAATTATAATTGTCCGTAATATTTTGCACCAAAACGTTCAATTGAGCCTTATCTTCATTCAGGTTCTGTTTAAGAATTTCTAGGTGCTTGTCCACCGAACCACTAACTTTTTTATTCTCATTCCAGTTATTAATTTGCAAGGCAATCAGTATTCCTATTACCACAAGAATGATTTCGCCAGTGGCATATTTAAAGTACTTCCCCATTTGGTTTTGGTTAATTAGTGAGCGACGAATATGTCTGAAGAATTTAATCATTGTTATTGCATTTATCTTGCAACAATTGCTTTATTTGGTCTACTTCACTTTCAATAAGTTCTAATAGTTGATGGCGTCTTCCGTTATCTGTACCTGTGATTAAGATAGCGTCGTATAAAATAGGCTTATAATCTTCAGAAATATACTCTGGTAGATCTTCTTTAATCTTTTCTCTTATAGCATCCGTAAAAACATCGTTATTGTATCTCGAAAATATGTTAACGTGATGAACACCCGCCTCAAACCAACTGTCGAGGGACTTTATGCGATCCACAGTAAAGTCCGAATTTATAATTATGGTTTCGGCATAACCAGCTACGTTAGTATAGTATGTATTAAGCGCTTCTGTAATCGCTTTATCTTGAATAATACTTAAATTTCCGCTAGATTTTATATCAGAATAAGTAGCGTTATTAGGCCTAAAAGTAGTTGTGACTCTTTGAAGTGCATTAATCCAGCTTTTGCCAAATACTTTTGCCTTTGGTTTCTCTTTTTGAATTTCTAGTATAGCTTCATAACTACCATTTTTACGCTCTTCATTTAAGGCCTTTAGTTGTAAAACTTGTTCTTTGTCTTGTTCTACATTTTCTAACAATAAGCAATAATACTTTTGTTCTTGGTCTCGCGATTTTCTATTCTCATTCCAGTTGTTAATCTGTAGTGCGATTAAAATACCGATGACCACCAAAATGATTTCGCCTATGGCATAGAGCAGGTATTTTGAAAACCTGTTTTCAGAGAGTAGTTTTTGACGAATCTTTCGAAAGAATTTAATCATTGATTAGCAGTACGTTTTCGTTTTTATTCTTCAATTTCTTGCGCTATGATGTCCAGTATGTTTAAGATTCTATTACGCAAGGTCTGCGATTGAATGTTTGTAACTTGATGCGTTGTGATTACCTGGCTCACAATGCCCTCAAATTCTACATCTGCAAGAACCTTTGTCAAATCCACACTTTTTCTTGTTGGCTTAATGGTGAATTTAGAGATTGATTTTTTGTCCAATGCTTCTGTGGGCGTGTAGCCATCTTTCCATAAGTTATTATTTACGTTCCTCGCAACACCCAATCGAAGGTAACACGGCATTAAAATCTCCGTTCGAAATTTTTGGTACTCCAACTCCATTTCTTGAACCTGAAAAACCTCAGAAGACCAATTTGATAAAAACCTCACCAAGGTGTCATTTTGTATAAGGCGAAGGTTTTCTGAACCAACGATATCGTTTTTTATGGGGTCAAAAGTCGGGTCCCTAAATATGATCCACAATGATTGATAAAATCCGTCTTGATTAATTGCCGAGGTGGGATTGTCTATTTGATTTAGTAAATTATTGCAGGCTTCCAGTGCCTGGTTGCGCATCAGTATTTTTTCATCAAGTTGCTTGAGGTTATTTTGATATTCACTGAACAATTGTTTTAAAATTAATTGCTCCTTGGCCAAATCTTTCTTGTTCTCATTCCAATTGTTAATCTGTAATGCTATGAGAATCCCGATGACCACCAAAACGATTTCGCCAATGGCATAGAGCAGGTACTTTGAGAAACGATTTTCTTCAAGCAGTTTTTGCCGGATATGGCGGAAGAATTTAATCATAAATGCATGGTTGGTCACTCTAAAGATATGACTTTATGAAGTTAATGGATTAAATAATGGGGTTGATAGTCTTGTCAACCCTCGGTTAGGAAAGCTAGGGATAATATTGTCAGCTCTCACTAAACCGAAGATGTAGGGATAGAGCTATTATGTTCTCGGTCTCTATTTTATTTATATAGTTTTTAAATTGGCCTTTTTAGGGAACCGTCTAGCAAAAACTTGATTACTTATGAGAGGGTGTCCCAAATGTGGTCTTTTTTAGTGTTCCCGTTAATTCACCTTTTATGGGACAATTATTGACACAAAAAAACTTGTAAAGGCTTTAACTAATATTTAGATTCAATTCAAAAATCAAATTAGTCGCTTTATTCATTTCTCTATCGATAACCTTGGAATAGATGAAGGTTTTTCACATTTAGTAATGCCTAAAATGCTTTGATATGGTGTAAATATCCGAACCATATTCAAGTTGAAACAAATAAAACATCCGTAATTAGCGGCGATTTTCATATCTTCCTTTCAGGAAAATAAAAGGTGAAAATTAGGTTTATATTTAAAAAACCGTCACTCAACCGTCACTTCAAAAAACACAAAACCCTGTTAATCAAATTATTAACAGGGTTTTAAAGTACTCGAGGTGGGAATCGAACCCACACTCCAAAGGAACTGGATTTTGAATCCAGCGCGTCTACCAGTTCCGCCACTCGAGCAATTATTTTTAATCGGACTGCAAAGCTAAAAAATAATTTCCGTTCGACCCTAAAATTCATACAATTATCCTTTAGCAACCCAGATTAATTTTTAAATTTGCACCTCCTTAAAAGAAATAGGCTTTAAAAAGCGCAACGCTAATTAATTATAATGTCTTATCAAGTTCCGGAACCTAAAATTTTTGCCTGTACCCAGAGTACTGCCCTAGGTGAGAAAATTGCCACCTCTTATGGAGCGAAATTAGGTAATATATTATTTTCGAGATATAGCGATGGGGAATACCAGCCATCATTTGAGGAATCTATCAGAGGAGCCAGAATTTTTTTAATCGGCTCTACCAACCCAAGCTCAGATAATCTAATGGAAATGTTGTTGATGATCGATGCTGCCAAACGTGCATCTGCAAGACATATTACAGCTGTTATTCCATATTTCGGGTGGGCAAGACAAGATAGAAAAGATAAGCCCAGGGTTCCTATTGCCGCAAAACTAATAGCTAAAATGTTGGAAACAGCAGGTGCAACCCGAATTATAACTATGGATTTGCACGCGGATCAAATTCAGGGCTTCTTTGAAAAACCTGTTGACCACTTGTTCGCTTCCACTTTATTTTTTCCTTATTTAAAAGAATTAAAATTAGATAATCTCTGTATTGCATCACCTGATATGGGCGGTTCAAAAAGAGCTTACTCTTATTCAAAAGCTTTAGAGTGTGATGTTGTTATCTGCTACAAGCAACGCGCTAAGGCCAATGTAATCTCCCACATGGAACTCATTGGTGATGTTCAAGGAAAAAATGTTGTGCTTGTTGATGATATGGTGGATACGGCAGGTACGCTTACCAAAGCTGCAGATTTGATGATGGAAAGGGGTGCACTAAGTGTTAGGGCAATTACAACTCATGGCCTGCTTTCGGGCAATGCTTATGAAAAAATAGAAAAATCACAGTTGAAGGAATTGATTATCACCGATTCCATTCCGATTGAAATAAAGAGTGATAAAGTAAAGGTATTGAGTTGTGCAGGCCTCTTCGCAGATGTGATGCACCGTGTTCACCATAACACCTCGATATCTTCAAAATTTTTAATGTAGCCTTCGACTACCTTAAGACCTTAAGCCTTATAATTCGAAATTGAATTTTAAACATTTTTAATATATATAATGAAGTCAATTACTATCAAAGGATCTCAAAGAGAAAGCGTGGGCAAGGTTTCTACCAAAGCTTTACGTAATGCTGGAAAGGTTCCTTGCGTACTGTACGGAGGGGATAAACCATTACACTTTTCAGCTGATGAATTATCATTCAAAAAATTAGTGTACACCCCTAACGCATATACCGCTGTAATTGAGTTAGAAGGTGGCGAAACTTTTAAAGCAGTTTTACAGGATATTCAATTTCATCCTGTAACGGATAAAATTTTGCATATCGATTTTTACCAATTGTTTGCTGACAAAGCCGTTACTATGAATATTCCTGTTCGTTTAGAAGGTAATTCGCCAGGTGTAAGAAACGGTGGTCGTTTATTATTTAGAAAAAGAAAACTTTCTATCAAGGCCTTACCAGACTTATTACCAGATTTCATCACTATTGATATTTCTAAACTTAAAATTGGAGGTACAATTGCCGTTGAAACTTTATTAAGTGACGATTTCACTATTCTTCACCCAGACAGTACTGCTGTCGTTCAAGTAAAAGCATCTCGTAATGCTGTTGAAGATGATGAGGATGAAGAAGAAGGAGAAGAAGGTGCCGAAGGCGCAGCAGATGGTGGTGATACCCCAGCTGAAGCTCCTGCAGCAGAAGGTGCAGAATAAACTAATTTTTATAAAAGCTAAAGCATCCATAATCGAGTTAAAAGCTTGATTTTTGGATGCTTTTGTATTTTTGGGCAAATACAACAAATATGTTCAAGTGGTTATTATCCATTTTTAAAACCGAAAATCAAATTCTAAGCGAAACCGATATTATGAAAAAGTTTTTAGTGGTTGGATTAGGAAATATTGGCGATAAGTATGAAAATACACGACATAATATTGGCTTTAAAATTTTGGACACACTAGCACAAAAGGAATACTTTGTCTTTGAGGATGCAAAACTTGGAGCAATCGCAACTTTTAAATATAAGGGCAGAAGCATATTATGCCTGAAACCATCAACATTTATGAATTTGAGCGGTAAAGCCATTAGATATTGGTTGGATAAAGAAAAAATTCCACTTCAAAACCTTCTGGTAATCACCGATGACATCAACTTACCCTTCGGTACGATAAGGGTGAAGACCAAAGGCAGCGATGGTGGGCATAATGGTTTAAAAGACACACAAAATATGTTGCAGACCACAAAATACAATCGTTTTCGATTCGGGGTAGGTGCAGATTTTGGTACAGGCAGACAGGTAGATTATGTACTTGGCGAATGGAATGAAGGTGAATCTAAAGCTCTTCAAGAAAGGCTTGAAAAATCATGCGATGTAATCAAGTCTTTTGTTTTTGGTGGTATTCAGAATACGATGAACCAGTTTAACGGTTCTTAAGACTACTACAAAACCTTAAAATCGTAAACTCCGGAATCTGATGTGCTTCCTGCGCTATCGGTT
Organism: Croceitalea marina; assembly: GCF_042684265.1. Taxonomy (NCBI): domain Bacteria; kingdom Pseudomonadati; phylum Bacteroidota; class Flavobacteriia; order Flavobacteriales; family Flavobacteriaceae; genus Croceitalea; species Croceitalea marina. The sequence goes on from NZ_JBHULB010000013.1 coordinate 109,154, forward strand.
GTAACTACTCTCCAATAATAAGTAGTCCCCGAGCTCACTGTTGTTGTCACTTCCATTTCAGTAGCATCAGTACTTTCCAATAAGCTCGTAGGCGGATTTTCTTCAGAAAAATAGACCTCAAAACCTGAAATATCGTCTTCTACATCGGCTCCTATCCATTGAAGTACAACTTGATTTCCTTGATTAGCTTGTACTGTACTTCCGGATACGGGAGATACAATCTGCGCCGGAAATGGCGGATAACTTATTTGTGGACCCGCATTGTAGAACAACCAATTTTCACTAGCTGCCGTAATATCGGAGTCATTGTTTGATGAGGTCACCGTCCAAGAATAAGGTGCTCCTTTTTGAATTGACAAACTCGCCGATGTTGAGGCTGTAGTAATTGTTTGCGGCGTATTTGTATTCAGGTTTACAACACTTAAAGTATAAGTCTGCGTATTTGCCGAAGGCTGCCACTCAAAAGTCACTTGACTTAAGGTTTCATTAATGCTTATACCTGTATTGCACTCAGAATTTTCTAAAGGAAAAACGAGTAGCGCAGCTTCTGGAGACCTAGGAGCTCTGTCTTTTTTACACGCCACAAGCAGCAGTATCAATATAAAAGAAAAATACCTTATTCTCATTTTTTCAATACCTTAAATTCTTCTTTAAAATTAACTCCAGAAACTCTTAAAAAATAAATACCTGCCACATAGGGGCCAAATTCCATCTCAAGATTTGTTCCATTCAACACTTCATCACTTTCTTTTATCAAACGACCGTTACCATCAAATAGTTGTATGGTTACATTCCCCATTTCTTGATTTAAAAACACATTCAATGTTTCTTGAACTGGGTTCGGATATACTATTGGTATTGTTGCAACGAACAACGACTCTTTAAAACTACCTTGACAGGGAAGATTCGTGAATACTCGAAGTTCATTTATACCAGGTTGAAGATCGACGGTTAGTTCAGAGTTCTCGGTTTGCGTAACCACACCGTTTACCTCAACATTGAACAAGCTAGCCCCCTGAAGACGAACTACGGCTTGCAAAGCACCTTCTATAAGTTCTGCCGAAACCGCTAAAATTTCGGGTTCGTCAATCACGATATCAAAACATCGTTCTTCGTACGTGATTCCTGCATTTGTGCCCGTAATGCATAATCTATAATTACCCCCTAGTAGGTTGTCGAACAAAAATATATCGGTGAAGCTTCCATTAAAATTTCCGTTATCACCAACCAGAGTAGCAGTGTATGAAATGGCATCGTCAACTGCTTCGATTTCAATAGAACCATCATTATTATTACGGCAAGATTCGCTCTGTACTTTTACACTAAAATTATCCGCCGCAAATCTATGCACGGCGCAGCCGGTAACGTCAACTTCAACTCCTTTTGGCGTTCCTAAACACAAATCGTCTCCATCATCGAAAACACCATCTTCGTCATCGTCTGGCCTTAAGATACCTTCAACACAAAACGCCAATGAAAACGAATCTAAAGAACCTCCATCACCATTAGCGGTATCTTGAATTTCAAGTACCCAATCTCCAAGAGAAGATTCTCCATTAAATGAACTTAAAGAGCCCAAAGGCTGTATTGTACCATTTATTGCAGGAGTATTAGTTGAACAACTAAGTTCAACCCCTTCATCATCAAAAACTGCACTAATATTATTAAGGTTTCCACAATTTTTAGATAATAAGGTAATCGTTGTGCCCGAAGGTGATGTAAGTGTAATTATCAGGTCTTCTAAAAATGTATGTGAAATATCTAAATTGACATCTAAATCGGCAATGGGTAAATCTTGCAAAACACTTATTGTACTCGTAATAGTAGATGCATTACCAGCTGAAATTTCTACTGGAAAACCTCTACCATCTAGAGCTGTGCAGGTCACTGGAGATGTAGTAAAACTAAAAGGCGTTCCAAAAGTTCCCGTTCCACAGTCATTCTTAGGTCTTACCCTCCAAAAGTAGCTAGTTTCGGGGAGCAAATTGCCGGGCTGATACGATTCAAAACTTACCGTAGCACTTTCAATAAGTGTTGCAAAAGAAGCTTCTGTGGCAATTTCAATATCGTAAGCAGTATTGTTCAAATCGGCCTGCCATTGCAATTGTGGACTAATTCGGGTATTGGTCTCTAAATCACCTGGCGAAAGCAAGGTTACAGGGGTGAAACTTGTATTGTACACCTTAAGATTGATACTATTTTCAACCGTTAAACCTGCAGCCGCTCCCCGTATTGTTATTGGATAATCGCCAACGGCAACACTTCCTGTATTTGACAAGGTCAGTATTACATTGGTACCATTTATAGACGCACTAATTGCTGAGAAATTAACCGTTAATCCTGCAGGTGTATTTAGCGCACTAAAAGTAACTTCTTCATTAAAGCCGCTATAAGTTTCAAAGGTAAAAGGAACTAGTACATCATTCGGTTGGCACGTTTCAAAACTCAGCTCTTGAAAGTTCAAAACTACCTGAGATTCTTGAATGGTGAAGTTTGTGGAATTTACGGCCAAGAAAATATTATCTGAGGCTCTTACCATAATCCGCGTAGTTGTGCTCGCTTCTCCGGGCAATTGTACAACTGCATTACCAGTGTTTGGCACATCATCACCAATAAGAAAAGGAAAGGTGACCCCACCATCTGTAGAGAGTAAAATGTCGACGGCCTGTGTATTTATTGGCGTTTTATCGGTATTCGCAACATCCCATGTAATTTGCTGAATGCTACCAGCATCATAAACTTCATTTGTGGTTTGCGAAGTGACCAAAAAAGGACCAGCAGCATTTACGGTAGTAACTTTAGCCAATTCTGCTGTTACCTGCCCCCCTCCAGTAGCATTATCCCTGGCGGTAAATGCGAAATTAAAATCACGTTCTATTGTTGCGACCGTCTCCCAAGCCGAACTCTCTGCGGGATTAGTTTGAGTAAGATTTCCTTGAATTATTCGTGATAGCTTCGGAAAATACCTTTCAGGATTTGTTGTTGGTTTTTGAGACCTAAAGTTTGCTCCACTTGCGTTTTCAGGACCAAAAGTACTGGTTACCACTACCCCATCATCAATCTGCTCCCAAGTATAGGTTAAAACATCACCCGCATCTACGTCGGTGGCATTCGCCGTTAACACAAAGGCCGTACCCTTAGGAATGGTATAATCTGGAACCGGATCTATCGTCGGTGGTGAATTCGTTAAAGCTGCGGTCTGACCACAACTTGTAGTCTGTAAATAATTGGTGATTTGAACAATGCTGTTGTGATGAAAATAATCATCGCCATTAGGCGCTACATTATTACCTTCAACAATACCTGCATATCCCATAATAGTGGTTCCACTGGCAGGTTCGGCTTGTACTCCTGTATCCTCCGTCTCAAATGACCAAGTGTGGTTAGCTCCGAACTGGTGTCCAAGTTCGTGGGCTACAAAGTCGATATCAAATAAATCTCCTTCAGGGTCCGTACCAGATGAAAAAGCACTTCCTTTTCTATTATCTGAACATACAGAGCCAACAAAGCCTGCATTTCCGTTGTTGGACCCACGTTGAAAAACGTGCCCGACATCATAATTTTCCTCACCAATGGTAGCGGTCAAAGTGCTTTGCGCCTGTGCATTTAAATTTCCTGTGTAGGGGTCTGTATTAGCATCCGTAAAAATGACTTGGTCGTTATTCGCGACCAATTGCAAACGTACCCCTAAGTCCGTTTCAAAAACTTCGTTCACTCTCGTCAGCGTTGCGTTTATGGCCGCTAAGGCATCGGCAACCGTTCCGCCATGATATTGTGTGTATTCTCCAGTAGCCGAAACCGCAATCCGATATGTACGTAAGGTCTGGTCGTCGACGATAGCCTTTGAAATTGTAGATGCCGATAATTTTTGAAACCCCTCGGTATCACAACTAAAACCATCTTTAGCCGTTGCCCTGCTATTGCCCCTAAAAGCAATATACTTTTCAGAATTCTTTTTCTTTTCGATAAAAGTGGCTTTTTCATCATCCGATAAAGAAACTAACATTCCCTGCACTCCTTTTGGGGAAGAACTAAAGCGGATTTTATGCTTTTTATCTTCACTCCACCCCGTGTATGATTTAATTTGAGGGTATTTTGCTGCCAGAACAGGGTGAAAAATCGGGGTTTCCTCAACCATAAAACCAATTAGCTTTCCCGTAGCTTCAGGAAAATAAATCAATTCTTGGGTGCTTGTTTTTGCACCTTTGTCAAGTGCACTTTTAAAAATTGCTTCCTTTAAATCAAATTCAGAAACTTTACCTATTATTGAATTTGTTTGATTTTCTTCACTAGCCGCAAGAGGTTTCCAATAGGTATCTTGTGACCATCCGGAAAAGGCAACAAAAAATATGGATATTGATAAAACAAAATGTAATTTAGCTTTCATTCTAGGGGCATAAGCAGTTCATAAATTTAAGCCTTTTTATTTTTAGCATCCAAGTGGTAACAGTCCAAGGAATTTCTAAATTCAAAAATAAACTTCCCACAGCGATTACTATTGGCACTTTCGACGGAGTGCACATTGGTCATCGCCAAATACTCCAACGCCTCATAAATAATGCCAAAGAAGCCAATTTAAACTCGGTCTTGGTTACATTTTTTCCCCATCCTAGAATGGTGCTGCAAAAAGAGAGCAATATAAAGCTCTTAAATACTTTGGATGAAAAAATAGAAATACTGCGCGATTTAGGTCTAGATTATATCATCGTACATCCCTTCACAAAAGAGTTTTCGCGTTTATCGGCGATAGAATTCGTCAGGGATATTTTGGTAAACCAACTAAAGGCGAAAAAAATAATTATAGGGTATGACCATCGCTTCGGGAGAAACCGAAACGCTAATATCAACGACCTTATAACTTTCGGAAATACGTTGGACTTCGAGGTTGAAGAAATTTCAGCTCAAGAAGTAGATGAAGTTTCGGTGAGCTCTACCAAAATTCGTACGGCTCTTGAAGAAGCCGATATTACTACTGCCAATTCTTATTTAGGCTACGCCTTTATGCTTACAGGAACGGTTCAAAAAGGCAAAGGTTTGGGTAGGCAAATCGCTTTCCCTACCGCCAATCTAAAAATTGCCGAATCTTATAAGCTTATCCCTAAGAACGGGGTTTATGTTGTGCGAAGCAGAATTGATGAGAAAGTTTATCATGGCATGATGAACATTGGTTTTAACCCAACAGTCGAAGGCACTGAAAAAAGTATTGAAGTACACTTTTTCGACCTCGATCAAGACCTTTATGATAAAAAAATAAAGGTCGAACTTTTACACCATTTGCGTGACGAACATAAGTTTGATTCTGTAGAGGAACTCAAACTGCAACTATTAAAAGATAAGCAAGCCTCATTAGCCATAATTACGAATTAAGATGATCCAGCGATTTCTTTTTAAACGGATTGATAATGCGCAGCTTATTGTTTTTAGGGTTTTTTATGGGCTGTTGGTTTGCGCAGAGTGTTTTGGGGCCATTATTACAGGTTGGGTTCGAAAGACTTTTATAGAACCGCAATTCAACTTTTCATTTATAGGTTTTGAATGGTTACAACCCTTACCCGGTAATGGCATGTATGTTTACTTTATTATCATGGGTATTTGCGGCATTCTCATCACCGTAGGGTATAAATACCGCTATAGCGCGTTAACTTTTGCCTTTATGTGGGCCGGTGTTTACTTAATGCAGAAAACGTCATACAATAATCATTACTACTTACTCATGTTGCTGGCCTTTATCATGGCGTTTTTACCGGCAAATCGTAGCTTTTCTCTCGATGTTAAATTAAAACCAGCCCTCGAGTCTCAGAGCATGTTCAATTATGTGCGATGGCTAATTATTTTACAACTATTTATAGTCTACACCTATGCTTCTTTGGCCAAACTTTATGGCGATTGGTTCGACCTTAGCATTATAGAGATACTCATGGCAAGTAAAAAAGATTACCTGTTTATTGGTGAGTTTTTACAACAAAGATGGGTGCATAGGTCGATTGCCGTTTTTGGTATTCTCTTTGACATGCTCATAATTCCTGCGCTACTCTTTAAACCTACCAGAAAAATAGCTTTTGGTCTGTCTATCTTTTTTCACTTGTTCAATAGCTTTGTTTTTAGAATAGGTATTTTCCCCTACCTCTCCTTAGCCTTTTGTGTTTTCTTTTTTGATACTCAAACCATTAGAAACCTGTTTTTGACAAGAAAAAATATAGAAATAACCCAAAACAATAAAACACCGAGAAATCATAAATGGATTCTTGGGGCTTTAGCCATCTATTTTGTAGTACAACTTGCATTACCCCTACGCCATTATTTTTTTAAGGATAATGTGCTGTGGACCGAAGAAGGACATCGCCTAAGCTGGCGGATGATGTTACGAAGCAGGGTCGGTAGCATTCGTGTTTTTGTAGAAGACAAGACTACTGGCAAACGAGAACAGATAAAGTTAGATGATTATTTGACCAAGAAGCAAAAACGTAAAGTCGCTTGTTACCCCGATTTCGCTTGGCAATTTGCGCAACATCTTAAAAAGGAAAACGCCAAACAAGGCAAAGAAGTTGGTGTTTTTGTGATAAACAAAGTCAGAGTCAATAAGAGTAAGTATTATGAATTCATAGACCCCGATGTTGACTTAGCCAATATGCCATGGAAACATTTTTCGCATAACGAATGGATTTTACCGGCTAAAGAAGAATAATTTTCTTTCTAATCTTGGCTATTACTTTAAATTTGCTTCACTAAAATAAATTTCATGCTTCAGCTTCAACGTATAAGAGATAATAAGGATGCCATTATTGAAGCCTTAAAAAAACGGAATATCGATGCCGATGCCATGTTAAATGGTGTGCTTCATTTAGATGAAAAAAGACGGGCATTACAAACCGAATTGGATAATACCCTGGCAGAATCGAATTCACTTTCTAAAGAAATAGGAAATCTATTTAAAAGTGGAAAAGGAGCAGAAGCAAATGAACTTAAAGCAAAAACCACCACTTTAAAAGAAACTTCTAAAAAATTAGGGGAAGATTTAAACAACACAGCCGAAGAGCTTCAGAATCTGTTATACCAAATACCAAATGTGCCTCATGAATCTGTGCCAGCCGGTAGTACCGATGAAGATAACGAAGAGATTTTTCGAGAAGGCGAAATTCCAGAATTGATTGAGGGCTCCTTACCCCATTGGGAGTTGGCCAAAAAACATGACATCATAGATTTTGAATTGGGGGTAAAAGTAACAGGAGCAGGTTTCCCCGTTTATAAAGGAAAAGGGGCCCGGTTACAACGCGCTTTAATCTCCTATTTTTTAGATAAAAATACCGAAGCCGGTTATACCGAAATTCAAGTACCCCATTTAGTAAACGAAGCATCAGGTTATGGCACAGGGCAATTACCGGACAAAGAAGGGCAAATGTATCATATACAGGCCGATGACCTGTATCTTATACCTACCGCCGAAGTACCGGTGACCAATATCTTTAGAGATGATATTGTAAAAAAAGAAGATTTACCCATCACCTACACCGGTTACACGCCATGCTTTAGGCGCGAAGCTGGTAGTTATGGCGCCCATGTTAGGGGACTTAACAGATTGCACCAGTTTGATAAAGTAGAAATTGTTCGCGTGGAACACCCAGAAAATTCTAATGCCGCTTTAGACGGCATGATAGAGCATGTTAAAAACATATTACGTGAATTAGAATTACCTTATCGCATACTTCGGTTATGTGGCGGTGATTTAGGGTTTACTTCTGCCCTAACCTATGATTTTGAAGTATTTTCTACGGCACAAGACCGTTGGTTAGAAATTAGCTCGGTCTCTAATTTTGAGACCTACCAAGCTAATCGCTTAAAACTGCGTTTTAAGGATGAAAATGGTAAAAACCAGTTGGCACATACGCTAAACGGAAGTTCATTGGCATTACCACGTGTGCTTGCCGGTATTCTAGAAAACTACCAAACAAAAGATGGTATTAAAATACCCGAGGTTTTAGTACCCTATTGTGGGTTTGACAGTATTTGATTAAGCGTTTGTAAATGCATACTATTCGATTATTAAACGGTTATTTACTGTAACCAGCACTATTTAAAGTGTTTTTACTAAATTAAGCCTATAGTAGAAATATACTTACTAGTGACTATATACAATTGTTGGCGTTAATTTGAGAAATGAATAAAACCTTAAAAAACATATTAATTACAGTTGTAATAATAATTGGGATTATTTTTTCTTTTAAGGCCATAGCCATTGGAATTTCAGAATCTCTAAGCTCAGCTAGCAAATCGATAAGCAGCGCAATTGGAACGGATTGTGAAAAAAAACGGAATTGGACAATCGGAAATTACAAAATACAGGAAAATGAATGTATAGGTTTGGTTGGACCTCATTTTAGAAAATTTAACCTGTTTGAAAATGAAGAAATCATTGAAGAATATGTTTCAATGACCGATTCATGTACCGTTAATTTTCAAAAAAGGAATGACCTTATATTAAAGTTCAATCTTTGTTCTGAATCAATCACGGAATTGAATCCTCCAATAATTATTATGAGCTTATCTGACATTGATTCAATCCAAATAGAATCAGACTCACTTGGTAGAATAGGAATGCTGTCTTATGAACAGAGGAAAAGGTTTATAAAAGATTGGAATGAAAAGCGCGTAATAGGTTATTCTAGCCATCCTTTTGATTCGGCTTTTTCTAGCAACCCAGCTTATCATTCTTTCTTTTATCGCTTGATAGTTTTTTCAAATAATACTCAGAGTAGATTTTATGGTCGAGATAATAAAATATTGGATAGCCTGAATTGGGAATACCAAATAGGAATAAAAGAGCAGGATTATTTTAATAAGGAATTTATAAAATAAAAAACTACCGCCAACATTGGCTATAATCCATTGTTGCTTCTTTCTAAACAAAAAACATTACTTTTAAATGCATGATTCCGTTGCGGACAATTCCTGCGGAATTATCCGCAACGGAATCATAGGTACTGTGTCAAAAAACAAGTTTTTTCTTTAAAATATTAGGAAACAAGTTGAGTAATCAATTTGTTATCCCGCGCAGCAAGGGCTTCATGCTTTTGCTGCTTTTTTATTTCAAACTCGGCA
>NZ_JBHULB010000014.1:0-181534 GCF_042684265.1 Croceitalea marina
CAATAACAGGAAACAGCTTTACCTACAACGGGGCCGCAACCGCAGGTACTTACCAGTTCCTTATAACCGACAACAACAACTGTAACGTCGAAACAAACGAAATCATCGTCTCACCAACCGTTAATCCTCAAGCGACCGCAGTCGTAACCGACGCAGCTTGTTTTGGTTTCGCTGACGGTTCTGTATTTATTGATGTTGATGAGAATTTTGGTGTTGCACCATATACTGTAAGCTTTGATGGGAGCGCTTTTACAGCTACAAGAACTTATTCAGGGCTCGCTGCTGGTACATATACCTATATTGTTAGGGATAGCAGAGGCTGCGAATTTACGGCCAACGCTACTGTAGGTGAACCTTTGCAGATATTATCTAATATGACTGCAACGGATGTAACCTGTAATCCTGCAACGGGGGCTTCAGTTTTAGGTAGTGTTGACGTCACAATTACCCAAGGAGGTGTGCCAAACTTTACTTATACGCTTTATGATAGCACAAATGCTATAGTTGATACCGCTGTATCGGCAAGTACAACACATACTTTTAGTAACCTTGATTTCGGCGATTACTATGTAAGAATAATTGATGCCAATGGTTGTGAAAGTGACTTAGGTTCTGTAAGAGTAAGTTCTAATCCATTCTTGACTTTAACGGCAAGCCCTGCGCCATCAGATTGTGTGACGGGCGGTACAGTAGAAATTACGGCGTCGGGCGGTTCTGGAAACTATGACTTTGAGGTTTATGACGGCGGGGCTGGTCCTACAACCGAGGTAGCTACTCCCCCAGATACCGAAGTGGCAACTTTCACCGGTCTCAACCCTGGACAAACCTATATTATAAAAGCTGAAGATACTACAAACGGATGTGTCAGTTTCCTTGAGGTAGCCATCCCTCCTGTATCCTCAATCTCACTAGTTGTTGATACAACAACTGATATCACTTGTGTGGCCGAAGATGATGGTATAATGACATTTACTGTGGACAATTATGACACTTCTGTCACTTCCATTAATTGGGAAATTTTAAATTCACTTACAAATACACCTGTTACAGGCCCTGGAACGTATACTGGTGTTGTTGGTCCTGGGCCCGCTGGCGGACCACAGACAGCAACCGTAAACCAAATACCGCCAGGAGATTATGTGTTGGTCGTTAGGGAAGCATCTGCGCCTTCATGTACAACGACCGCTACATTTAGAATTACCGAACCTTCGGCAACTACGGTTTCACTAATAAGTCAAATTGCCGGAAATTGTTTTTCAGATGCCGAAGTCTCTGTTAGAGCTTCAGGGGGAACACCTTCATACTCTTATGCTTATGTGATAGATGGCGATCCTATTCCTACAGTTTTTCCAGAAGGACAAACCTTTACCTTAGACCCAGCTATAAGTTTAAACTGGGATATTTATGCACAAGATTCGAACGGTTGTGTGTCCACTCCGTTAGATGTAACCATAAGCGTAGATGCTTCTCCTGAAATTACAACCAGTATCGCAAATACATGTGCTACTACCGATGGTAATTTTAGTCTTGATGTAAGATTAGATGCTCTTGGTATTTCACCTTATAGAATTAGCGTTGATGGGGGTGCGCCGCAAGCAACATCGTGGACAAATATTGGCGATATTGTAACAGTTTCAGGTTTAAGCTCCGGAAACCATACCGTACAGGTACTCGATGCCAACGGATGCGGGGAAATAGAAAATATTACCATATTCCCTCCTTTGGAGATTATCGCCAACGTAACGGCCGACGATAACTGTAATCCCGCGAACTCGGGGGTAGTGACCGTTACCGCCAATGGCGGGTCGGGCGTGTATACCTTTACACAGATCAGCCCTGCAGGCGCCTCGAACACCACCGGGGTCTTCAACGGGCTTACCCATAGCATCGCCTATACCTTCGAGGTAGAGGACGACAATACAAACTGTACCGTGCCCGTGACCATTACATTGCCGGCACCGATGGACCCAATATTTACCCTTGCCAAAACCGATGTGAACTGTTTCGGAGGAAATGACGGTACCATTACCGTTAACCTTAATGCGGGCAATATTGATACACCATATCTATACAGCTTGGACGGCGGTACGACCACTCAGACATCGAACATCTTTACAGGTCTTGTACAAGGAACCTATAACGTCACCGTTATCTCCGATAAAGGTTGCCAGGCCACCCTGCCCATAACCGTCGATGAGCCTTCGGCACTCGATATCGCGGCAAGTGCGTCGCCGTTTACATGTGACGATGCGGTAAGTACCGTGACCGTGACCATAAACAACGATGGCCTGGGCAACCCTTCAGGTACCGGACCATACCAATACAGTTTTAACGGAGGTGCGTTCAGTAGCGACAACACATTTACAATCACCTACGGAAGCCCCAACGTCACCGTGACCGTGCGTGACGATAACGGATGTACAGATACCGAAAGTGTCGCCATACCTGTGGAAGAGGAAGTGACCGCGGTTATCGCCGAGCTACAGGATATCGATTGTGACAACGGGGAGGAAATCATACAGATCAATGCCTCGAACGGTTCGGGCAACTATGTGTTTACACAATTGCCTAGCGGAAACATCGTCGCAGATCCGACCAATATCATCATTACGGCTCCCGGTACCTATGTCTATCAAGTGACCGACACAACGACCAATTGTTCCGTTATCGTAGAACATGTAGTGGCACCGTACGACCTTATCGATGCCGTGGCCACCGTAACCTCCAATGCTACCTGTAGCGACGGAACGGACGGAACCATAGACGTGACAATAACGGGCTATACGGGAACTTTTGATTATGTCGTACTCGACAGCGCAGGAAACGATATCGCGGGGACCAACGATTCCGATAACGCGACAAGCGACCCCTATACCTTTACCGTGTCCACCACACTTGGTGCGGGAACATATACCGTAAGCATCACGGAAACCGCAGACCCATTATGTATTACCGAGACCAATCCGGTGACCATCATGGCGCCACAGCCATTGGCACTGCAACTTATCGACAACGTAAACGCCAACTGTAACCAGGCCAATGCCATCGTTACCGTACAGGCATCGGGCGGAACGGCACCATATACCTATGGAGCGTCACAGAGCGGAACCGGCGTACCAGCATCGTTCCCCTTCGACAACACCATAGAACTGGATCCGCTGACCGCAACCGCCTGGGACATTTATGTAAGGGATGCAAACAGTTGTATCATAAGCGTGCCATTGGCCGTAACCATCGGTACCGATACAACTCCCGACATCTCCCTGGCAATAGTAGATGAATGTGCCGACCAAGGAAGCTTCGCCATAAACGTGTCCCTCGATGCAACAAATACCGGTATAACACCGTACGCCTTGAGCGTCGACGGTGGAGCGTTCCAGTCAATATCAGGGTTCGTACACACATTCAACAACCTTAGCTCCGGAAACCATACCGTACAGGTACTCGATGCCAACGGATGCGGGGAAATAGAAAATATTACCATTGAACCTGAATTGCAGTTAACCGCTACACCTAACACCCAGCCTACATGTGGTGTTAACGACGGAATAATAGATTTTACCATTTTAGGAGGTTCTGGTTCGTCAAATGTTCAATTGTTGAGAACAGATTTCAGTGACACCGGTTTAGTTCCTGTTGGTAATCAATTCACAGGTGTTGCCTTTGGCGACTATATTGTGCGGGTAACCGACAACACCCTTGGCACTCCGAACTGTTTTGCCGATGCGCCAGTTTCGTTGGAAGAGCCTACACCAGTAACTTTATTGACAACAACTAAAACAGATGTGAGTTGTTTTGGTTCGACTGACGGTACCATATCGGTAAATCTTGTTCCTGCTTCTTCGGGCGTGAATGACAATCCACCATATGTTTTTGAAATAACTGATGGTACAAACACCTTTACCCAGAACAATGGTCTGTTTACTGGTTTGCCTGGTGGAACTTATGATATTACAGTGACTTCAAACAGAAATTGCGTTGCCACAGATCGCATTACAATAAATGTGCCTTTGGCATTGGATGCCGCAGTTACTGATATTGTTGAGCTTTCTTGTAATCCGAACAATGGCATTTCGGCTGCTTCTATTGAAGTGACAATAACTGCTGGTACCGGTACCGCTGATTACTTTTATAGTGTCAATGGCGGGTCTTTTGTTCCAACTGGGGGAAATGTATTTACATATACTACGACCTCTTCTGGTAATTATGACATTGTCATAAGAGATGCTAGAGGATGTTTATTCGTTGTACCCACACAAAACATTCAACCATTGAATACATTTACCGTGGGAGTTACGTCTACCCCAATTACATGTATTTCTGATGAAAATGTGGTCTTGACGGTAAATGAAAGCAATCCAACAGGGCATAACTATACCTTTGAATTGTTGCCAATAGGAAACCCAACGGGTAACCTTATAACAAATACGGCTACAACAGCTACGTTTGAAATAAGTGCACCAGGCAGTTATACATTCAGAACAACAAACAATACCACAGGTTGCTATGTAGACACTATACATACCATAGCCCCTTATGACTTAATTGAGGTAAGCGCAGTAGCAACAACACCTGTAACCTGTTATAATGATAACTCGGGAGCCTTGACAATTACAATTACCGGTTATTCTGGAGGATATGATTATGAGGTTTTTGATCAAGCAGGAAATAGTATTCAAACCGGTAGCGATAATACACCAACCCTTTTAATAGGAGGTCTTAATGGCGGTAACTATTACGTAAATGTAAGAGAAACCGATGCCACGAGCACTTTCTGTTCAGACGATTCGAATATTGTTACCATTGTTTCGCCTGATGCAGAACTATTGGCAACACCTAGTGTTCTAGCGCCAGTAACCTGTACCAATGATCAAGGCGCAATTGCGATAAATATTGTTGGGGGCTATGAACCTTACGATGTTGCAATGACCAATACAACTACTGGTCAAACCTATGCTATCAACGATATTCTTGTACATACTTTTACAGGGCTATCTGCAGGAACATTTGACATTACTGTAACGGATAACAACAATTGTATAAGAACTTATAATGAAACATTGGTTCCTGCAACGCCGGTTTCGGCCGACATTACGGCAACGCCGCTAATGCTGGCTTGCTATGGTGATACCAATGCCACGGTTTCTGCAATTTCTGTAACAGATGGTAGCGGTTCTTACGAATATCGACTAAATCAGTATGCGGCTTTCGGCGACACCACACCTATATTTAGTTCTGGAGCTCAAACTAGTGCTGATTTTAACGGACTTGGAGCTGGTGTTTATAGCATAACCGTTGTCGATGGTTGGAATTGTGATGTTACAACAAACCAAGTTGAAATACAACAGCCTACTGAAATACAGCCTAACCTTGTTCAATCTGCAGAACTAACTTGTACCAATGATGCAGAGCTGATTTTAACGGCAACTGAAGGAACGGCCCCGTATTTCTATTATGATGAAACGACTAGTTCATGGGAAGCCTTCAACAATGGAAATTCACATGTTTTTTCAAACATCATGCCCGGTTCATACCAATTCGTTGTTCGAGATGTGAACGATTGTGAGGTGCCTTTATCAAATCAAATAACAGTTGATCCTATTCCGCCTTTAACAATAGAGATTGATGATAGTGCGGCATTTATTAACTGTACCGGTGAAGCCTCAGCAACTATAATTGCAAATGTAACCGGAGGACTAGGAAATTATAGCTATGAACTCTACGCCGATGCCGGACTAAGCAATTTAATTGCAGGTCCTCAGGCGTCAAACACTTTCAGTGGTCTACCTGCTAACAGTTATTTTGTTAGGGTTGTTAGTCAAGATTGTGAAGAAACCTCTCCAGAAATACTAATTATTGACCCTGCTCCCCTTCAAATAGATAGGGAAGAGTCAACAGATGTTACTTGTTCTGGTCTTGAAGACGGTACCATTACGGTTGAAGTTTCTGGAGGAACCGGTGAAATACTCTACGCCATTACTCCAAACTTAAATCAGTTTGATGATGTAAATACATTCGATGATTTGGCTGCAGGTGTATATGATGTTATTGCCCAAGATAGAAACGGTTGTTTTATAGCCTTCCAATTCACTATTGAAGAGCCCCAGCCTCTAGTTATCGATACAGTATCGATAATGAATGAAATCTGTGAGGGTGATGAAGATGGGTCCATAGAAATAGAAATTTCTGGTGGAACGGCGCCATATAGTGCGGCCTTTAATTCAAACGCAGATACAGATTTTGTTCAAGATCAAACTTTGTTTACTGATTTGGCGGCTGGAACGTATGTAATTTTCGTAAGAGATGCTCAAGGATGCGAACAAAACATCATAATAGAAATCGAGTCTGGTGTGAACTTAAATGCCACGGTAACTCCTATTTATGAATGTACGGGCGATACTCCCGATAATTATATCAATGTAGTATTAGAAGACCCATCCATAGGCTCAGATGTGTTATATGGATTGGATTCCAATCCAATGCAATTGGAGCCCAATTTTACAAACATGGCGCCTGGCCTACATACGCTAACTATAGCGCATGCTAATGGGTGTATCAATATAGTTGAGTTTGAAATTCAAAACTTTGAGCCTTTGACCTTGGTTTTAGAACAAAACAATGTTAACGAAATTACTGCCGTCGTCACAGGAGGTTTAGAAGATTATACCTACTATTTTGATGGTAATGATAATGGAAACAATAATGTCTATTACATTAATAGAACCGACACCTATACGGTGCGGGTTGTTGATGCCAATGGTTGTGAGGCCATTGCTCAAATAGAAATGGAGTTTATTGATATTGAGATACCAAATTTCTTTACCCCAGATGGTGATGGCACTAATGATACTTGGATGCCGGACAACTTAGAAGGCTTTCCGGAGATACTAATTATACTTTACGATCGTTATGGTAGAAAGCTCGGTGAAATGGGCCAAGACCATACAGGTTGGGACGGAAAATACCAGGGCCATGAATTACCAACAGGTGATTATTGGTATGTGATTAAACTTAATGGAGCAAATGACGAAAGAGAGTTTGTTGGCCATTTTACCCTATACAGATAATGTATTAACCCAAAGCCATGAAAAAGACCCAAATCTTAATTCTATTAATGCTGGTAGCCTTCGGCGCAAAAGCACAGGAGCTGACTATTCCTCAGCTCTCACAATATATTGCTGACAATCCATTTTTAATGTCTCCGACCTATGCGGGTGTTGGTGACCATATCAAAATTCGGTTAAATGGGTTAACTCAATGGGTAGGTATAGAAAACGCGCCTGACACACAGACTTTAGCGGCCGACGCCAGAATAGGTAATCGCTCTGGTGTTGGAATGCTCATGTATAACGATAGTAATGGTAATACCATACAACGTGGTGCCAGAATATCTTTTGCCCATCACTTAACCCTAGACCGTTATGATGACGAGTTTTTATCGCTCGGTATTTCCTATAATTTTAATCAGTTTAGGCTGGATATTCAAAATTTACCTCCAGTTAATGGACAAACACTTACAGATGATAGGGCTACTGTCAATCACAACTTTGACATTGGTGTGCTGTATCGAAAAGATAAATTTTTCTTAAGTTTAAATGCCTCCAATATTTTACCTAAAGATCTTGAGGGTTTTTCACTCAATCCTAATGAGACTTTTGAACCAAATACCTTGCGTAATTATTATTCCTACGTTGGTTATAGTTTTTCTAAGAATAAAAACAGTAAAGTAGAGGTTGAGCCATCCATATTTTTTCAATGGTTCGAAAGTGATGGTCGTTCGGTCACCGATTTAAATACAAAGGTTCGTTTTCATAATTATGAAGATTATTACTACCTGGGTTTAACGTATCGTTTTTTAAATGATGTTGATCAGCCCTTAACGCCACTGTATCTTGCACCGCTTGCAGGATTAAAGAAGAATAATTTTTATTTTGGTTATTCATATCAGCTAATAACTAACGAGATTATAGGTTATAGTTCTGGTACCCATGTAGTAACCGTAGGGCTAGATCTCTTTCAAGGAATTAGTAACTGCCGTTGTACCTACTAAAATAATATTGCCTTAAATTTGCCCTTTTACTACAACCAATGGGTGAAATTAAATTAAACAATATCAGGGTTCATGCGTGGCATGGATGTTTAAAAGAAGAAAGTATTATCGGTAGTGATTACCGTGTAGATTTAAGCGTTTCTGCTGGCCTTTCAAAGCCCTCAATATCCGATAGTTTAGGCGATACCGTTGATTATGTTCATCTAAATAATATTGTGAAAGAAGAGATGGCGATTAAGTCAAAACTTCTTGAACACGTTGCCAAACGCATTTTAAATCGTATTTTTTCTGAAATCGAAACCATTTCACATGCAGAGGTTTCGGTATCTAAAATAAACCCCCCTATTGGTGGTGATGTCGAAAGTGTTTCGATAAAAATGAAATATTCTAGATAAACGGTATCGCTATTGTTTCGAGTCGTGCATTTAAATTTCTAGATTTGTAGTTCACAAATGGCATTGTGGTCGAAATGGATAGGCGGGACCCCGCAAGGGTCTTTATAGTGGTTCGAGTCCACTCGATGCCTCAAAGTAGAAAAATTCCCTCAGTTTAATATTAGTTATTACTTTGTAGAAAATGATTCGTTTAATAATCATTTAACTCCATTTTATTTTATAATTTTGCGCCTTACGGCATCGTGGCCGAGTGGCTAGGCACAGCTCTGCAAAAGCTTGTACAGCGGTTCGAATCCGCTCGATGCCTCAAAAAAACCCAGTAAAAGTTTACTGGGTTTTTTGTTCTTTAATACGTTCAATACCGTCGTGGATATTAAATTGCTCTTTGGGTAGAAATCCCTTTATTATCAATACCAAGCCACATATGGCCAGCACTGCCCCAAGGCCTTTTTTAATCAATTTAATTCTGTCTTTGGTCAGCTTTTTGCGCAGTTGTTTAGCAAGTACTATCTTAAATAAATCCGAAATAAAATAAGCTGCAAGCATCGTTCCAAAAAAGATAAAAATTCTATTCGGCTCATTATCTAGGCTCGGTCCTACGATTATTAAAACCCCAAGCCAAAAAACCAATACGCCTATATTGATAAAGTTTAGCAGAAAACCCTTAACCATTAAGTTTAGATACGTTCCCTTCGTACTTTTTGCCTTTTCTTCCTTTGGGGGTTTCTTGACAAAAATCACTATTCCGTAAACCAATAATATCATACCACCAAAAACATAAAGTCCTGGCTGGTTGCTAAGGTTTTCAAGTAATTGAAAGCTACTAAAATAAGCGATGAAAAGAAAAAGAATATCAGCTAGAATAACACCAATATCCAGAGCCAATCCTGCTCTAAAACCCTTAGTTGCACTAGTTTCTAAGAGTACGAAAAACACAGGACCAATCATAAAGCTTAATAAAAAGCCTAAAGGAATCGCCGCCTGTATATCTTCTATCATTTACTTTTTTATTCCAGTCGCTCTATAGTGCCTCCAAAAACAGTTTTCTCATCCATTTTTTCTGGATCACCATAAACTTTTACTTTTCCACCACCTTTAACGTCTGCTTTCACATATTTTGTTGCATATATTTCGGCGTTACCCCCTGCGCTTACGGTTATGGTCGTAAAACTTGTTTTAAAGGCTTTTCCGTCATAGGTGCCGCCGGTGTTTATCTTAACATCTTGGTTATCTGAAAAACCTGTGGTAATAATATCTCCGCCTGTTACCGATTTAATCAATAATTGTTCTGTTTGACAATTAAGATTTATTTCTCCACCTTCTTGTGCCTTTAATTCAAGTACTTCTTGTGTAATCGTTTCTTCTGAAGTAATTAAGGCATCTTCGTTGACATCTATAACTAAAAGTTCTTCTGTATAATAAAGATCTATAAAAGTTCTAAAACCACTGAAAATTTTATCTATTTCCATTCGTATTTTTAAAACTCCGCTCTTATTGACAATAGCAACTTTCTTAGTATTTACGCCTGATATAACCGCTCGATTTACATCTGACTTAATAAGTTTTATAGAAATACCGTCAAAAGCCTTGAGTTGTTTAAAAGCTGTGAGTTCTTGGGTGATTTTCTCTTCTTGAGCGAACAACAAGGAGCAAAAAGAAAAGAAAGAAAAAAATAAGATGAATCTAATAGTTTTCATATATGTTTCTGATTGGTATTCAATAACATAAACAAATTTTTTTACAAAAAAGTATTAGTTTTTCTTACCGATTAACGAAAAATCTAGATGTCTTTTAATAAGGTCTGAATTCTTTACCATTACAAACACTTCATCGCCTAATTGGTATACTTTTTTTGAACGCTCGCCAACTATTGCGTACTGCTTTTTATCAAAATTATAGTAATCATCTTTAATGTCACGAATACGAACCATTCCTTCACATTTATTCTCAATAATTTCTACATAAATACCCCATTCGGTAACCCCAGAAATTACCCCAAGAAACTCTTTGTCGCTGTGGTCTTGCATAAACTTAATCTGCATATATTTAATAGAATCTCTTTCTGCGCTTGAAGCTAAAATTTCCATACTAGAAGAATGTTTGCACTTTTCTTCATAAACTGCCTCGTTCGCAGATTTTCCGCCATCTAAATAATGTTGTAATAGTCGATGTACCATTACATCGGGGTACCTTCGTATTGGTGATGTAAAGTGACTGTAATAGTCAAAGGCAAGACCATAATGGCCAATGTTATCAGTGGTGTAAACCGCCTTGCTCATACTTCTTATAGTCAAGGTATCTACTAAATTCTGCTCTTTTTTACCCTTTACATCGTGAAGTAATTGATTTAAAGAACTGCTTATGCTCTTTTTATCCCTTAAATTAACACTATGACCGAATCTTGAAATGACCCCATTTAAAGCCATTAATTTTTCTTCATTAGGCTCATCATGAATTCTATAAACAAATGTTTTCTTTGGATTTTGTTTTCCAATATGCTCCGCTACCTTTCTATTCGCGAGCAACATAAACTCTTCTATTAGTTTATTTGCATCTTTAGACTCTTTAAAATAGACCCCCTCAGGATTACTATTTTCATCCAAATTAAAACGCACTTCTATTTTGTCAAAAGAAATCGCCCCAGAATCCATGCGTTTCGAACGCATAATTTTAGCAAGTTTATCAAAAATTAAAACTGCCTCAACTACATCTTCACCAACAATATAGCCCGTTTCACGAATTGATATTTCATCGGGTATTCTATTTGCCGATGTTTCTATAATGTGTTGCGCTTCTTCATATGCAAAACGCTCATTAGAATTGATGACCGTTCTACCAAACCACTGATTTTTTAAAACTGCCTTATCATCTAGTTCAAAAATCGCAGAAAATGTATATTTTTCTTCGTTTGGTCGCAACGAACACGCATTATTAGACAAAATTTCTGGCAACATGGGCACCACCCTATCTACCAAATAAACCGAAGTTGCACGATTATAAGCTTCTTCCTCTAGTATGGTATCAGGTTGCACATAATGCGAAACATCCGCTATATGAACACCGATTTCAAAGTTGCCGTTCTCTAGTTTGCTAAAAGACAGAGCGTCGTCAAAATCTTTAGCATCTTTTGGATCAATGGTAAAAGTTAAGATATCTCTCATATCTCTTCTTTTAGCTATTTCCTCTGGTTTTATACTCGTATCTAATGTTTTAGCAAACTGCTCCACTTCGTATGGAAACTCATAAGGCAGGCCATATTCAGCTAAGATTGAATGTATCTCGGTATTATGTTCCCCAGGTTTTCCAAGAATTTCTATTACTTTGCCGTAAGGTGAGTCCGCATCTTTAGGCCAATTTCCTATGGCTACCAAAACTTTATCACCATCATTTGCTTTCTTTATATCTTCAAGGGGAACAAAAATATCGGTATACATTTTAGAATCTGTAGGTCGAACAAAAGCAAAGGTTTTTTGTTTGTCCAATATGCCAACATAAGTGGCCTTTTTTCGTTCTAAAACATTTGAAATTTCACCTTCCAATTTTTTACCGCTACCCTTCTTTTTTAAGAATACCTCAACTGTATCACCATGTAGTGCTCTATTCAACTTATGCTTCGGAACAAAGATGTCATCATCCATTTCCTCAACCAAAATATAGGCGTTACCGCTAGATGTTAAATCGACCTTACCTTGTATTAAAGTATGTACAGATGGTTTTTTCTGATACCTGCCACGCTCTACCTCAACAATACGTTCTTTCTGCTTTAATTGACCAAGTCTTTTTATAAGGTCGTTTCTTCCTTCGGTATCGTCTATGCTTAGTTTTGCCGCTATTTGTTTATAATTAAAACTTTTTGAAGGTTCTTTTTCAAGTATTGTAAAAATGCCTTTTGTAATCTCGTTCTTTCGCTGGCTTTTAGCTCTCTTTCTCTTCTTTGACATTCAATTTTGTTATTTGGTGAAAATTACAAATTATAATTCGTGAATCTTAAATTACGCAGAGAATCGTTTCATTTAGACGTTATAAACATATTATAATATCATTATTTTCTTTTTCTTAAAATTTAAATAAATATGATTGTTATGATTGCTTGTTAAAAGGTGTAATAAAAAAAACAAATTTTACTTGCTCTTAACAAGTATTAAAGTTTATTGACAAGTTGTAGTTGTTCAATTGATTTAAAAATCAATTAGTTGAATAGTTTAATAACATTAGTTAACAACTGTTTTTAACATAGAAATACTAATAACTAAATTTAATTTTAATGTTGATTAGTTTAGTTTTATGTTGAACAATAGTTGATTATTTTCTAATTGAATTTTAGTTGGAAATTTAAATTAAGATTGCATTGGTAAAAATCCCTTTAGAAAGAAAAACTATTAATAAATAGTTCTCTTCTGTTTGTCAACAAAACCATGATTTTGATAAAAGTTTGATTTAAAGCGTATTGTATTTATTTCATAAACTTTATAAACAATGCAAATTTAAAAGTATTGTACCTTTGTGCTAGACCTAAATATCTTAAAGAACAAACCATGAAAATAGCGATAGGAAATGATCACGCCGGTACGGAATATAAGCTTGCTATAGTAGGAATGCTAAAATCTAAAGGTATAGCCGTCGCCAATTATGGAACGGATGGAACAGATAGTGTAGATTACCCAGATTTTGTTCACCCAGTTGCAGAGGATGTTGAAAAAGGCAATGTCGATTTCGGTATTGTTGTATGCGGAAGCGGAAATGGGGCAAACATGACTGCGAATAAGCATCAAGCAATACGTAGCGCTCTTTGTTGGTCAAAAGAAATTACCAAGTTGGCTAGAGAACATAACGATGCTAACATTCTAAGTCTCCCTGCACGTTTTATAGCCCTACCGCAAGCATTGGAGATGGTAAATACTTTTCTAGAAACAACTTTCGAAGGCGGTCGTCATGAGCGTAGAGTTGAGAAAATACCTTGTTCGTAAATAGTTGAAGATAGAGATGAAGGTATTTATCAAATCTTTCAATGAATTAAATCTAAATCAACTTTATGAATTTTTACAATTACGAAGTGAAATTTTTGTGGTTGAACAAGACTGTATTTATCAAGACATAGATGATAAAGACCAAAAAGCCTTGCATGTTTTAGGAATTAAAAACAATAAAATAGTTGCCTATACAAGAATATTTAAACCAGGCGATTATTTTGAAAATGCGAGTATCGGGCGGGTTGCAGTAAAAAAAGAAGAACGTAAATATGGTTTTGGAAAAGAAATCATGTTAACTTCAATCAAAGCTATAAAAGAAAAATTACATACCGATAAGGTTGAACTTTCCGCGCAAGTTTATCTGAAAAAGTTTTATAATGATTTAGGTTTTCTAATAATAGGAGAAGAATACTTAGAGGATGGAATTCCGCATATAAAAATGATTAAACAATAAACACTTTATACTAGTCTGCGCGCTAGTTTGTGTTGTATTAAAAATTCTAACCGAAGAATTAGATTAATAGGTTGTTCTGACTTATTCTCTTTTGAAACAAAAAGATAACCTTCTTTTCGCTCATCTAATTCTTTCATGCTATGCTTTCCATGCCGACTTCGCACGCTATTTAATTGTTGAAGAATAGAAATTTGATTAACACCTTTTGTCTGTAAAAAGGATATGAGCTTTTTTCTGTTTACTAAAGTTATTTTACAAGATGTATAAGAATCAGGTTCATCAAAATAAATTGCGGTGATCAAGGAATAAAAGTCTGTTTTTTTATTCTCATCAAATAACCACCCTTCTTTAGCTTTTCCATTTTTTAAGTATGAAATCTCAAAGGCGAATGTTGGTAAATCATCATTTATATAGTCTAATTGAGCTTTTTCATCTATGTAGTAAGTGATTTCTTTTTTATGGTGTTTAAACAATACGTCAACACCTTTAAACTGCTCACTTAAATTGGTCACTCGTTCAAATGAGTAATTTCGTAATTTAGAGTTGTAACAAGAGTCTAAAAAAACGGACAAAAGCTTTTCTTTCTTAAGGTCCTCTTTAAAATTACTCTTCAAACCCATTTAGGCATCGATTTTTTCAATGAGCGAATTTGCAATACGCTCAACGACACCGACTACTAAGGCATTACCCATAAAAAATGCTCTTTTGGTATCTGAAACACCTTCAAGCTTGGTGTGATTGTCAGGAAACGTGTTAAGTCGCTCCAGTTCTAAAGGAGTAAGCCTGCGCAGGCCTTTATTTGTTTGTATTACATGTTTAAACCGCGAAGGCGACTTGCCGCCCTCTCCTGTAATTATTGTTCTAGAGGCTTTATCCAACGCATCAGGAAAAACCATTGACCCTTCTGAGTAATTATAGGAAAAACCTTCTTTAGTTGTTCTTAATTCTTTTTTCCCTCCTTTTAAATATTTCCATTTAGGTAGTTCTGTTTCAGAAATAAAATAGTCTTTTGATACTTCACCATTTTGTAAAATATCTGAAAGCAGGGTAAAATTACCATCATAGCTCGGAATGGTTTTTATAGTAGAAACTTTACCATCTATACAAACACCGCTATTAAAAAAAGGAGATAATTTTTCACCTTTATTGAAGTTTTCAGAAATGTTTAGAATATCACCTTCAAGACTTAGATGGTTAAGTTCTGTGGTGCTTTGGGATACAGGAAAAACGTTGGCAAAAATGCCTTTTTCCAATAGGACACTTGCTGAACTTAAAGTATTATATTTTGAAAGTAAAGACGAAGATTTATGAATGCCCACAATAAAAACACGCCTTCTGCGCTGCGGCATACCGTATTCGGCGGCATTGATTACACGCCATTCAACGGCATAACCTAAGTCGGACAGACTTTTTAACATAATGGCAAAATCCCTGCCCCGTTGAGAAGATGGTGATTTTAGTAAACGATCTACATTTTCGAGAATCAGGTATTTTGGTTTATTTTTTTTCTCTGAAAGTATACGATGAATAGACCACCATAAAACCCCTTTTTTACCAAGCAAGCCTTTTGAGTTTTTTAAGGTGGTAGCAACGGAATAGTCTTGACAAGGAAATCCACCCACTAAAACATCGTGATCAGGAATATCTTTAGAAAGTACTTTTTCGATATTTTGATTAGAATGGTTTTTTGAACCAAACCTGGCTTCGTAGACCAACGAAGCATGTTGGGTTTTGGTTGAAGGCTCCCATTGATTGCTCCAAACTACCTCAAAACCACCGGTTTTTTCTAGGCCTAATCGAAAACCCCCAACACCGGCAAAAAGTTCGCAAACTTTTAGTTTCTGCATCTGTCAAAAATAAGGATTTGAAATACTACAAAAAAAGCGGGCTCTAGAAGAAGAGAGCCTGCTTGTGATAGATAGTATTATAAAAAAAGCTGAGTAAAACCCTACAAATAATTTTTCAAATAAAGGACGACTTGCAATTCGAGAATTAAAACTACCTTTCAAGGAAGGAACTGTACTTTTTAGAAGACTCTAAAAGTGCTGCTGCAGAAAGAATAGCATCATCATTTTTTAGATTGTAATCATAAAGACCATCTCTATAGAAATAACGCTTAATAATTTCGTCTTCTAATTTTTTGGTGATTTCTTTTTTATAGGTGTCCAGAGCTGAAATTTTCCCTCGGTTTACAGCAAGTAGTAAGTCTTTATATTTCTCTTGAACATCTGAGCCCAAAAGGGAATCATCAGAATTCAGACTTTCTTCCAAAAGCTTTTCTGTCTTGGTCTTAAATGAAAAATCTTTGCTATTTGCGAAGCTCTTGAACTCGTTATAATGGCTTTCCGAGAACTTAAAATCAGCTACGCTGTTGAACTCATTTTTATAGTAGAAATCCGTAGCAAAATCAAAAATGATATTATTTCCTAACAAGGCATCTGTTAAGGCATTTGATTTTGATGATGCTATTTCAACATCGGGCATTACGCCACCACCGTCTTCAACCACTCTTCCATTTCTTGTTTTAAATTGATTGAATTCTGTTGTTCTCACCGCTTTGCCTTCTTCATCCCTATTCCAATAATCCAAAGACTGAATACACCTTCCCGAAGGGGTGTAATAGCGAGAAATGGTAACTTTTAACTGTGTTCCATATGTAAGTCTTAGTGGCCTTTGAACAAGGCCTTTACCAAAACTACGAGCCCCCATAACAACAGCCCTATCTAAGTCTTGTAAACTGCCAGATACAATTTCACTAGCTGAAGCGCTTCTTCCATTTACCAATACTACTAACGGAATATCTAAGTCTTCAGCCTTATTTTTGGTTTTATAGGTTTGATTGAATTTTTTGACCTTTGACTTGGTGGTCACAATCAATTCTCCTTTAGGCACAAATAGATTGGTAACATTTATAGCTTCAGATAACAAGCCACCAGGATTACCTCTTAAATCTAAAATTAGTCGAGTCGCTCCCTGGCCTTTTAAATCTTGTAGAGCCGATTTGGTTTGGCTAGAGGCTTTTCTATTGAATTTGGCCAAAACGATGTAACCGGTTTTATCATCTACCATATTGTAGTAGGGTACAGCGTCGACCTCTACACCCTCACGGGTAATAGTTGTTGTTTGAGTTGCACCTTGTCTTTTAAAAGTGATAGCTACACTGCTATTGTTGGCCCCTTTTAATAACTCGCTTGCATTATCTTCAAAATCGGCCACGGCAATTTCTCCAATTTTGATAATCTCGTCTCCAGCTTTAAGTCCGGCCTTATCTGCAGGGTAATCTTTATAAGGCTCTACAACGACTAATTTGTCCTTATAGGAACGAACAAGGGCACCGATACCTGAATATTCACCGGCATTATTAATTTTGTATTCTTCAACATCTTGTTCATTTAAGAATTTGGTGTAGGGATCAAGCTCTTCCAGCATATTCTTAATGGCAGAATCCATTAATTCACCGGGGTTGGTTTCATCTACATAATTCATGTTCAATTCTTTGAACAGCGTGGTGAAAATTTCAATTTGTTTAGCTATTTCAAAAAAGTCGCTTTTAAAACTAGTTCCTACAACTAAAAAAACAACGGCAAAAACCGGAATCAACAATTGTTTTTTATAAAGATTTTTCATGAAGTACGGTTTCTTTAAATTTTTTCAAAAGCCCTTTCATTTTCGTATCGACAAAGTCATACGTGGGCGTTTCTTTTCCAAGATATAAAATCATGAACGCAAAATCTCCCTCAATGTTGTTAAAAACGAGATGCTTGTTTAAGCGATATGCCTCTCGCAGCAATCGCTTAATGCGATTTCTTTGTACTGCTTTTTTAAAGCTTTTTTTTGGGGCGATAACGCCTGTTTTTATATGGCTGTTATCTTCAAAGTCAGTTTTAAGGTAGATGAGCTTTAGGGGGAAGTTGTTTATACTTTTTCCTTCGACAAAAAGTTGTTCAATCAGCTTTTTGCTTTTAAGTTTTTCTTTTTTTGAAAAGGAAGAGTCAATAAGATTGTCCCCTTGAGGGGACTTTAGAGATGTCTTTTGAATGTTTTCTTTTGAATGCTGATTAATAATTTCTTCTAATGACAATAATACATTAAACATATTTTTTTTGACATCAAAATCAGAAAACCGGATGAACACGACACCTCTTTTTTCTAATTCGCCCTGTCTTTTCGAATCATACTCATATTGGTATTGGTGCGAACTACCATCAATTTCAATAGCTAGCCTAAGTTCATGACAGTAAAAGTCAACAATATATTCTAATAGAGGAACTTGTCTATGGAATTGAACCTTAAAATTACGGTTCTTTATTTTTTCCCAAAGCAAAACCTCCGAAAGGGTGCTATTTTTTCGCAATACCCTCGCGTATTCTTTTAGTTTAGGATTAAAAGGTATTATGTCATTTCTCATTTTAACACCCCTAAGGCCCCCTCAAGGGGACAAACAATAACTTTGGAAAATAGTCTAAAATTAGAAAATCCGTTTGAGAACAAGCACCCAAACGGATTCCATATTAAAATTATATCTTGATTAGTTAGCCTGAAAGATATTATTATTTTGATCTACATCGGCCATCAGTTTTGATGGGTCTACGACTACGCCTACAATATTTTCAATGGGCTTATCAATAATCATTTCGTATGTATTACTGGCCCATGCCCAATCGTCAAGAACGGTTCTTTTTAAAGAGGGATACGGATTTTCTTTTTCACCACGCATCATACGCAAAGGAACATAATAGGTTTCTTGATTTCCGTTAGAATCTACCACTAAAATATCCAAGGGCATTGGCATTAGTCCGATACGCTCAAGAACGATTTTGGTTTTTCCTTCGTCAGCCACCACCTCTTTTATTCCATAATCGATGGTATTTGTGGTTTGCGTCCAATCTGTTAAATACCAATCAAGCTCTATTCCGGATACTTTTTCAGCAGTTCTTTTAATATCATTAGGAACAGGATGCTTGAACTTAAAATCCTCATAATATTTACGAACTGTTTCCATTAATTTATCTTGACCAATAACGTAACCAAGTTGAGATAAAAAGATAGCCCCTTTACTATATGCCGCTATTCCGTAAGGCGTATTTTCGTTGTACCTGTCTGCATGGGTGCTTTGTGGTTGTTCTTTGCCAGAATTTACTAAATAATAATATCCTTTATAAGATCCTTCAAAAGGATTTTCTTTGTTTTTTCCCAATATTTCATTGCTACAAAGGGCAGAGATAAAAGAGGTAAAACCTTCATCCATCCATTCATGCTTGGCTTCGTTGGTAGCCAAAACATGCTGGAACCAAGAGTGGGCCAATTCATGAATCATGGTACCAACGACACTGCCGGGTTTGTCTCCACCGGTAATAAGTGTTGACATGGCATATTCCATGCCGCCATCACCACCTTGTATTACAGAGTATTGCTTATATGGATATTCTCCAATGTTTTTATTAAAGAAGTTCATGGCCTTGGCCGTAAGCGGTTGTACTTTTTCCCACGTTTCCTTGAACTTTTCATTGTTTTTATATAAAAAATGCAGTGTTGGACCGTTTTCCATTTGCAAGGTGTCATGCACATATTCTGGGTCAGCAGCCCACATAAAATCATGCACCATAGGTGCTTTAAAGTGCCAAGTCAGGTTTTTCCCTTTTGTTTTTACTTTAGTTCCCGGGGTTTCGTAGCCGTGACCGATTTCATTTGGGTTTTGCAAATAGCCCGTACCACCAACAGTATAACTTTTATCAATTGTAAGTTTCACATCGAAATCACCCCATACCCCATGAAATTCTCGGGCAATGTAAGCATCTGCATGCCAACCTTCGAAATCATATTCTGCCAATTTTGGATACCATTGACTCATAGAAAGCGCAACACCATCTCTGTTGTTGCGACCAGACCTACGTATTTGAACGGGCACTTGGCCTTTGAACTCCATGTCAAAAGTAGTTTTACCTCCGGAAGGAATAGGTTTTGCCAAATCAACAACTAGCACAGTACCTTCTTCGCTAAAATCTACAACTTCGCCATCTTGCAGCAAAGAGGTAGCATGCAAATACCCTATTTCCGAAGGAGATAAAGCAGCAATTCTACTCTTTTTGTCCGCGGTGACCATTCTGCCATCAGGGTCGGCAATATTTTGCAAGCGCATGTCCATCTCGCTACCAGGCTGAAAAGCGTTAAAGTACAGGTGAAAGTATACACGGCTTAATTCATCAGGCGAGTTATTTGTGTAAACTAATTTTTGAGTTCCAGTATATTGATAATTTTCAACGTCCATCTCAACATCCATGGTATAATCAACATGTTGCTGCCAATACCCGGTATTGTTTTGGGCAATAAGCGATGTTAATCCACATAAAAGGATAAAGACAATTTTCTTAGCTAGTTTGACCATATTATTCTGCGTTAGAATCTAAAGTTAGTTTTCCTTTTGAAATGTTTTCAGCTAAAAGCAGTGCATTGTATGCATTGACCATTTTTCCGGATTTTGAAATTTCCGAGAACGATTTACTTTTTGACGGGTCTCCGGCAACAATTACGGAAGCCTTTGACCGCAGACCAGATTGCATTAATACATTTTTTACCTGAGAAGCCGATAAGTTTGGATAATATGAGCGGATAAGGGCAGCGATGCCAGCAACCGCAGGTGCGGCCATTGAGGTTCCGCCTTGAAAGTCATATTTATTATTTGGCATAGTAGAATAGATATCATCACCAGGAGCGAATACATCTACATTGGCATTACCATAATTGGAAAACGAGGCCACCATTTTAGAACCATAGGCCGGCGCAAGCGCCCCAACGGTAATAACGTTATCGCTTATTTCTACACCGGCATACTTGTGATCATTCGGAAAATTAGGATTGTTCGAATCATCTAAATTTGCACCATCGTTACCTGCAGCATGTACAATTAATACATCTTTTGAAGCAGCATATTTAATAGCATCATATACCCACTCTGCGTTAGGCGAAAATGACTTTCCAAAACTACAGTTGATAATTTTTGCACCATTGTCAACCGCATAACGAATACCTAAGGCAATATCTTTATCATACTCATCCCCGTTTGGTACTGCACGAATACTCATTAATTTTACATTCTTGGCGACACCGTTAACGCCTTTTCCATTATTGCGCTCTGCTGCGATAATACCCGCTACATGGGTTCCGTGACTTTCATCTTCAACACGGTTGTCTGGATTACCGTTACCATAATTTCTATCGTTAAAATCATAAGGATCATCACCAACAATTTCCCTCCCATTAAATTCTTTGTTGAGGTTGTAATTGGCTTGTTCTGTAAAGTAAGTTACACCCTCTGTCAATTCTTTTAGTACTTCATCGATGCTATCTGCATACTGATACATTTGAGAAAGTATGCCCACATTTTGTTGCATTTGTTCAGTTGAAGGCTTCATGGCCAAGAGCTCTTTTTTTGTGTAAGAATCCTTTCCCAATGCAGATTTAACCTCTTTATCTGCATTTTTAACGGCTTGAAGAATCTGCTCATATTGTTGTTTGTTTTGAAGCGCCTTCGGATATTCTTTATCCAACTTTATTTGCGCTTTTGCCCTTTCTGAGGCATCTCCTACTCCTAAGCGCAGCATTCTTACATATTCCAATTGCTCATTATAAGCCTCACCGAGAAAATTATACCCGTGTATATCGTCTACATATCCATTATTGTCATCGTCCTTTCCATTGCCTGGCTTCTCCCCCTTATTTGTCCAAAGCACATCATCCAAATCCTCGTGGTCAAGGTCGATTCCAGAATCTAAAACAGCAACAATTACAGTTTGCCCCCTCTTATTGCCTATCAATTCATTGTAAGCTTTATCAACACTCATACCAGGAATGGTATCTGTAATCAAGTCTGTGTGGCCCCAATTTTTTTTCTGAGCGTCAGATAGATCTGCAATCTTTAAGGGAACCGTATCGATATTTTCGACAGGGGTCGAAACCAAAGAAGTTGCTCCGCAACCTGCAAGAAAAAGACTTCCTGAAACAAGTGCAAAAAGTGATTTTGAATATGTAGTCATCATAAAATGTATTTTGAATTGTAATATTAACCTAACAGGTCTTTAAATAAAAATAACTCGTTTAGCCGTGCTCCTTTTTCGGTGTTTTTTAGTGTACAGAGCTCATTGTGAGCATCATGTTCAAAAAATAGAACAAATTTATTTTTTACTGCTTGCTCAAGAAACAGGCCTTTTTCATCCATACTTAATAGCGGGCGGGTGTCATAACCAGTTACGTACGGAAGTGGAATATGACCAACAGTAGGCATTAAATCTGCCATAAATACAACAGTTTTTCCTTTGTAATTGATATGAGGTATCATTTGTTTTTCTGTATGCCCGTCAATAAAGAGAATATCAAAACCTAATTCCGATTTTTCTAAAAAAGCATTTGCGCCCCTCTTTACAAACTGAAGCTGCCCACTTTCTTGCATGGGGAGAAGATTCTCTTTTAAAAATGAAGCCTTTTCCCTAGCATTTGGTTCGATCGCCCATTTCCAATGATTTTCATTTGTCCAAAACACCGCATTTTTAAAGGCAGGTTCGTATCCAGTTCTGTCTTTATTCCATTGAATGCTTCCGCCACAGTGGTCAAAATGCAAATGGGTCATAAAAACATCAGTAATATCGTCTCTATGAAAACCTATTTTTTCAAGCGAACTGTCTATGGAATGATCACCCCATTGATAATAATAGCCAAAAAACTTTTCCGATTGCTTATCTCCCATTCCGGTATCAATAAGAATCAATCTATCACCATCTTCGATAAGAAGACTACGGGCGGCAATATCGATCATATTATTGCTATCGGCAGGATTGGTTCTCGACCAAATAGATTTTGGCACCACACCGAACATGGCACCGCCATCAAGCTTAAAATTTCCGGTTTCAACGGGATATATAGTCATCAAAAAACAAAATGACGGACAAAATAAGAAAACGAGGTGTAATTGCCTTTAAAACACCCAATTATTGGATGTATTTTAACAGAAATGATTTTTAATTCAAAAAAGCTATTTTTAGGCCCTAGACCAAACCTATTTGAAAAAATTAGAACGCAGCTTATCCCTAACTTCTGTAATTGCCATTAGTATAGGAGGCATGTTGGGCAGTGGTATTTTTGTTTTGCCGGGCTTAGCGGCGGCAAAAACAGGGTCTTCAGTTTGGGTAGCTTATCTAATAGCCGCAATCTGTATTCTTCCTGCCGCTTTATCAAAATCAGAATTGGCCACGGCGATGCCTTCTTCGGGCGGCACCTATGTTTATATAGAAAGAGCTTTCGGCCCTTTATTTGGCACTATTGCCGGCTTTGGTCTTTGGCTGTCATTACTTTTTAAGAGTGCATTCGCTTTGGTAGGCTTCGGCGCATATCTTTCCATACTAATTAATATTGACCCGGGACTTACAAAATACATTGCTGTTCTTTTTTTAGTGCTCATTTTGTTCTTGAACATTCTAGGGGTAAAAAAAGTGGGTAAGGTTCAGGTTTTTATTGTTAGCATTAGTCTTACTGCTTTGGGGCTTATTCTTTTATTCGGACTTCCTCGAACTTCTTCTGAATTATTAGACCCCTTTTTATTAAAAGGAAAAATGGGCTTGTTTTCAACAGTAGCTTTTGTATATATCTCTTACGCAGGCGTCACAAAGGTTGCCGCCATAGCAGGTGAGATAAAGAATCCCGGCACAAATCTGCCCAGGGCGATGATTCTTTCATTGTTCATTATGACCATTATTTATGTATCAGTAGCTTTTGCTTTGGTGGGAAACCTGCCTTTAAACGAACTTAAATCTGATATAAAGCCCATCTACACAATATCAAAACTTTTAGGGGGCAATGTTATAGGGTATACTGCAGCGCTAATAGGAGTCATTACCCTAATTTCAATGGCAAACTCAGGCGTTTTGGCAGCATCAAGATTTCCATTTGCAATGGCTATAGATAAACTATTGCCAGACTTTATGGCCAAGATTCACAGTAAGTATTTAACTCCTGTTGTGACCATTATCATGACCTGTTTTTTAATGGCAATGGTCATCTTATTTTTAGATGTAGAAAAGATAGCCAAATTGGCAAGTGCTTTTATGGTTATGATGTTTATTTTGGTAAATGCCTGTGTAATCGTTCTTAGGGAAACCTCGGCACAATGGTACAAACCGCCTTACCGTTCGCCTTTTTACCCCTTTGTTCAGCTATTTGGAATTTTTAGCGGGATAGCCCTACTTGTTTTTTTAGGTATAGGCCCGATGCTTGCCATTCTAGGAATTTTTATTTTAGGGTTTATCATCTATTTCTTTTTCGGAAAAAACGCAACAAGAACAGGGATCCTTAGAAAATATGGACATCGCCCAGCCTTGTATCTGCTCTACAAGAAAAAAAGAGACGCTAAAATCACCTATAGAAATAATCAATCGGTAAGTCTTCAGAATTTAGATGGAAAACTAGCTTCAAATGCCGGTGTTGTCGTTCCGCTTTTAGGAAATGAACGTTCACCGGAAATGCTTGTAGAAATTGCCGCTGCCATCAACAAGCGCGAAAAAATACAGGTCGTAAATGTAACTGAAGTCCCCAACCAAACTTTTTTGGACGCCATGGTCGAAGAAAACCCAAGGATAGCCTCTTTAGAACGGCGGGTGACCAGACTGGCAACATCACAAAACATCGATGTAGATTTTGAAGCTGCGGTTACCCATGAAATTTCAGACACCATACACGAGCTTAGCAATCAAACACATTGCGACTGGCTTGTTATGGGCTGGAACGGACGAGCGCATAGCGGTATTTTGGTGAGCAATCCCATCGGGTGGCTTTTGACACATATTAATTCTGATTTTGCACTTTTTAAGGATGACGGTGTTCGTTATATAGGTAAAGTGTTGCTTGCATTGAGACCAGGCAGGAGAGACAAAAATTTTATTGCAGTGGCCGATAGAATATGTTCTTTTTACAATGCGTCTTTAACTTTGTTACATGTTGTTTCAGAAAAAACGGACAAAGAAGCCATTGAAAATATGGAAGAAAACTCCAAAAAACTGCTTCAAAAAGTAGAGCGGCAGAGTATGGTTGTTATTCAAAAAGACGATGATCCTATTAACGCCATTTCAAAAGCATCAGCGAGTTTTGACCTACTTATTCTCGGTACCCCTCAAAAAGATAATTGGGTAGATATTTTGTTCGGAACTGGCAAGGATAAATATACCGAAAAATCGGCATGTTCTGTCTTAAGACTTACCATGAGGGATAATTAGCCCTCAAAGCAAATGTATAATCCTTATTTTTACTAAAATTCAAAACCAATGATAGAGCTTGCAGGAATTATTATTTTAGGCATCATTGCTCAATGGGTAGCTTGGCGACTAAAATTGCCTGCTATTTTGCCATTAATCTTAATTGGATTATTAGTTGGGCCTATTGCCACATTATATACTGAAAATGGAGCAAAGCTTATAGAGCCTATTTGGAACGGTGAGAAAGGATTGTTTCCCGGGGAAGGCCTCTATTATTTTGTATCCTTGGCAATAAGCATTATTCTTTTCGAAGGCGGACTCACCCTAAAACGTGCTGAAATAGCCAACGTTGGCCCGGTAATCACCAAATTGATTACTGTTGGTTCGGTGGTTACATTTTTTGGCGCTGGCGTCGCTGCCCACTATATTTTTGATCTTTCTTGGCAAATATCTTTTCTTTTTTCTGCGCTTATAATAGTTACGGGCCCTACTGTAATTACCCCTATTTTAAGAAATATTCCGCTTAAAAAAGACGTGTCAACGGTACTAAAGTGGGAGGGTATTTTAATCGACCCCATAGGGGCACTGGTAGCTGTATTGGTCTTTGAGTTTATCAGTGTGGGCGAAGGAAGTGGTTATACCCAGACCGCGTTGATAGAATTTGGTAAAATCTTATTGTTCGGCACAACCTTTGGTTTCACTTTTGCGCATGCTTTGGCTTTTGCTATAAAAAAGAACTTAATTCCACATTATCTAATGAATGTGGTGTCGCTATCTGTTGTATTGTTGGTTTTTGTGGAGTCTGACTTGTTTGCGCATGAATCTGGGCTTTTAGCCGTAGTGGTAATGGGGATGGTCCTTGGTAATATGAACCTACCTAACCTTAAAGAGTTGTTATACTTTAAAGAATCTTTGAGTGTCTTATTGATTTCTATCTTATTTATTTTACTAGCAGCGAACATCAATATCAGTGATTTAGAACTGTTGATGAATTGGAGAACGGCGGCCTTATTTGTTCTCGTTGTTTTTCTAATTAGACCCATAGGAGTATTTCTTAGTACCCAAGGTTCCAATTTAAAACTGAACGAAAAATTATTTATTGGCTGGGTAGGGCCTAGGGGTATTGTTGCAGCAGGAATCGCATCACTTTTTGGCTCCAAACTTCTAGCTAAAGGTGAGCCGGGAGCAGAGTATATTACGCCATTGGTATTTATGATTGTATTGGGCACCGTATTGCTCAATGCGACGACTGCGCGTCTTTTTGCTAAATTGGTTGGCGTGTTCTTGACCAAATCTGAAGGTATCTTAATTATAGGAGCGTCTAAAGTATCTCGCTTGATTGCCAATTATTTAAAGAAGAACAAACGCCATGTAGTACTTATCGATAATAACCAGACCAATGTCGAAAAGGCAAAAAAATTGGGTATAGAGGCAATGGCCGCCAATATTTTTTCTGATTCGTTGACCGATAATATCGAGTTGAACGATATGGGATATCTCATGGCATTAACGGGAAATTCTGATATCAACAAATTTGCCATTGATAAGTTTAAAAAGCAATTCGGTGAAAATGGAGCTTTTAGAATAGTGAATACGGACGAGATGAATGACCCTGAAAACAATCCGGAAGAGGGCTTGTTCTCGCATACCGACGATTTTATAAAACTAACGGATGCAGCAAGAAAATATCCGTCAATAAACGAAATAGAGCTAAAAGATCAAGAGCATTATAATGGCCTAATAGAAATCACGAAAGCCGATAATGATATTATCCCCCTATTTCTTAAAACACCACAAAACGACCTTAAGATTATATCTGCGTTCAGCAAAGAGTTTACGGATATTAAAGAAGGTTACAAATTGGTATACCTAGGCAAGGTCTTTGATTTTGAGGAAGAAAACTAATAAATGCTAGTCGTTCAACTTCAGCACCGCCATAAACGCTTCTTGAGGCACTTCTACATTACCCACTTGGCGCATACGTTTTTTACCTTTTTTCTGCTTTTCAAGTAGCTTACGCTTTCTAGAGATATCACCACCATAACACTTTGCGGTAACGTCTTTTCGAAGTGCCTTGGTAGTTTCCCTTGAAATAATTTTGGCCCCAATAGCAGCTTGTATCGGAATATCAAATTGCTGCCTTGGAATCAGCTCTTTTAATTTCGCACACATTTTTTTGCCAATCGTAACGGCGCTATCTGCGTGAATTAATGCTGAAAGCGCATCAACTGGCTGGGCATTTAATAGAATATCAACACGAACCAATTTAGATACCCGCATACCAATGGGGGCGTAATCAAATGAAGCATAACCCTTAGAAACTGTTTTTAACCTATCATAGAAGTCAAAAACAATTTCAGCCAAAGGCATGTCAAACGTTAGCTCGACCCTTTGTGTAGTCAGATAAGTCTGATTGGTTATCTGTCCTCTCTTTTCGATACAAAGTGACATTACATTACCTACAAAATCAGATTTTGTGATAATCGTGGCCTTTATATAAGGCTCTTCTACCCGGTCTATGCCAGAAGGATCCGGTAAGTCCGTAGGATTATTAACGATGATAATTTCATCTGGATTTTTTCGGGTAAACGCATGATAACTTACGTTTGGCACCGTGGTAATAACGGTCATGTTAAACTCACGCTCCAAACGTTCCTGAATAATTTCCATGTGCAACATCCCTAAAAAGCCACAGCGAAAACCAAAGCCTAAAGCTGCGCTACTTTCTGGGGCGAAAACCAAAGAGGCGTCATTTAATTGGAGCTTCTCCATTGAAGCTCTTAGTTCTTCAAATTCATCAGTGTCTACGGGATAAATGCCCGCAAAAACCATTGGTTTTACGTCTTCAAAGCCCGCAATGGCATTTTTTGTTGGGCTTGCTGCATCTGTAATGGTATCGCCTACCTTTACTTCACGGGCATCTTTAATACCCGTAATCAAGTAGCCAACATCACCAGCTTTTATACTTTTCTTCGGATGTTGTTCCAGTTTTAGGGTTCCGACCTCGTCGGCAAAGTAGTCTTTATCGGTTGCAACAAACTTTATTTTTTGACCCTTGGTGATTTCTCCGTTAATAACCCTAAAATAAGTTTCAACACCCCTAAAAGGATTGTAGACTGAATCAAAAACCAAGGCCTGTAATGATTCATCAAGGTTTCCGGTCGGAGCAGGAACTCGTTCTATAATAGCACTTAAAATTTCCTCGATTCCAATACCTGTTTTAGCACTGGCCGGAATGATCTCTTCGGCATCACAACCTAAAAGATCTACAATATCATCAGTAACCTCCTCGGGGTTTGCACTTGGTAAGTCTACTTTATTGAGGACAGGAATAATTTCCAAATCATTCTCTAAAGCCAAATATAAATTGCTAATGGTTTGTGCTTGAATGCTTTGTGCCGCGTCAACGACCAATAGTGCTCCTTCGCATGCGGCAATCGACCTTGAAACCTCATAAGAGAAATCAACATGACCTGGAGTATCGATAAGATTTAGAATATAGTCTTCCCCTTTGTAGGTGTATTCCATTTGAATAGCGTGACTTTTTATGGTAATACCACGTTCACGTTCCAAATCCATACTATCTAGCAGTTGGTCCTGTTTTTCGCGTTCGGTAACAGAGCCTGTAAAGTCCAGCAATCTATCTGCTAAAGTGCTTTTACCATGGTCTATATGTGCAATAATGCAAAAATTTCTAATCTTTTTCATACCAAATGCAAATATAGTTCTTTTGCCTAGCAGGATAGCGAATTATCGATTTCTAGTCGGAAATATTTTCTTAGATTTGATACTCGACCCGAACCTCAAATGAAGAACCCGTTACTTCCCATTTTATTGGCATGCTTTGCAATTGGAAGTTGTTTCTCCCAAACTTTTAAGATTACAGGAAAGGTTATAAATACAGAGAACGAAGTACTTCCTTTTGCCAACATTCTTCTTTTAAATGCTGTTGACTCCACTTTCGTAAAGGGG
The DNA here is from genome assembly GCF_042684265.1 of Croceitalea marina. NCBI lineage: Bacteria > Pseudomonadati > Bacteroidota > Flavobacteriia > Flavobacteriales > Flavobacteriaceae > Croceitalea > Croceitalea marina. The sequence continues at coordinate 29,079 of NZ_JBHULB010000014.1, forward strand.
ACATCTGCTTTTGAAAACGGATTTTTTGAGCTTACCGAAATTCAACCTGATCTGTATTTACTTCAGGCAAGTTATATCGGAAAGGGCTCTAAACCTTTAGCGTTAGATATAAGAAAAGATATTGCTTTAGGGGCTTTAGTAGTACCAACTGTAAGTGAAAATTTAGATGAAGTAGTGGTAACTGCCCGCAGACCAACAGTTCAAAGGTTATCGGATAGGTTGGTATTTAATGTAGAAAACACAGTAGTTTCTCAAGGAAACTCATGGGACATTTTAAAGAGTACTCCAGGGGTAATCGTTAATCAAAACGACCTTCAGATTAGGGGTCAGAACGCAACTGTTTATTTAAACGATAGAAAGGTACAGTTATCAGGCCAAGAGGTCCAGGATTTATTAGAAGGATTAACGGGAACCGCAATAAAGTCAATCGAAGTAATTGCGAACCCTCCCGCTCGGTATGATGCAGAAGGAGGCCCCATTTTAAATATTGTAACCAGTAAAAGTATTGTTCCTGGCTACAAAGGCAGTGTAAATGGCTCGTTAACGCAGGCGGTATTCCCAAAATTCAGTTTGGGCACAAGCCACTACTATAAAACAGATAAGCTTAATCTGTTTGCTAATTATTCTATCAATCCAAAAAAGGAATTGCGAAAGACAACAAAAGGAATAAATTTTATTGATGATACAAATTCAATTTTTTCAGTTTGGGATACTAATAATGAAGAGATTAAAAGAACAACAGCGCATAATGGAACCTTTATTTTAGATTATGATTTTAATGATAAAAACAGTCTAAACTTTACCTCTAATATTTCTTTTAATCCAAATCAAGATTGGCAAAGCACGCTTAATACAGCAATAAGAAACAACCAAAATCAAATAGATTCTACTTTTGTAACCGACAATATTGTTGGAGCAGACAACACCAATTTGGCCTTTGACCTTTCTTATGTAAAGAAACTGAATAAAGAGGGCTCACAGTTATCATTTAATAGCCATTTTACAAATTATGATGGGCAGTTTTTACAAAGGATAGATTCGCGCTATTTCGACAACAATCAGAATTTTATAAGAGATTTTGGTTTTACCACAGATTCTGACCAGAACATTCAAATTTATACAGGTCAGGTAGATTATGCTACGCCAATCGGTAGTGCTTCTTTTGAGTCAGGACTAAAATATTCTTCAATAAACTCTGAAAATACAATTGATTATTTCAATTTATCGGGAAATAGTGATGTAGTAGATGCTTCATTATCCGATAACTTTATGTATGATGAAAAGGTATATGCGGGATATGTAAGCTTTGTAAAGAATTGGGAAAAATGGTCGATGAAACTAGGTCTTCGAGGAGAGTTAACAGAAGCTGAAGGCACATCTCAAACATTAAATCGTACTAATAATCAAGATTTTTTTGAGGCTTTTCCTTCTTTGTATGTTTTGTATACGGCTTCAGAAAAAAACAGCTTTGCATTTGATTATGGCAGAAAAGTGGACAGACCTCGATACAATGATTTGAACCCGTTTCGAAATTTTATCAACGAAAATGATTTTGAGGAAGGAAACCAAGGGCTTATACCAAGTTTTTCAAACAATTTCAACCTAAATTATACTTACAATAGCGAGTTTTTTATTGATGTCTACTATAGAAATAATGGAAGAATCATAGGCGACTATGTTTTTCAAGATAATACAAATTTAACACTGCGGGAGTTGAAGCAGAATGCAATTGAAAGTGTTTCATATGGCTTGGATTTAACTTTCAGTAAAGGAATCTTGAATCCTTGGTATATATATGCGTATACATCACTTTTTTATGAAGACAACACCTTTTTGGCCGAAGAAAGCGGTAATCAAGAATTTACCGTTGACGTTGATGGCATATATGTTTATTTAGCAAACTATTTGACGCTATCTAAAGACGGGTCTTTTTCGGGCGAATTAGCCTTGACCTATTTCTCCAACTTCATATTCGGATCTTATATTTCTGATGAACAGTTGAACCTTACTTTAGGTTTAAGAAAAAGTCTTTGGGATAACAAAGCGGTAATATCAATTGCGGCAGAAGATATTTTGGAAAGATATGTGCCTACATACACATCACAATATCTAAATCAGAACAATTTTTACCGAAGAAGACCAGAAACCCAATTTATCAGAGTTGGCTTCACCTATAATTTTGGGAATTTTAGACTTCAAGACAATAAGCGAGGTATCGATAAAAAAGAACGGGATCGTTTAAATGAAGAATAACAGGCATTTCTTAATACCCGCTCATTAGAATTCCACAAACGCCGATGCTGATTAAAAGATAGACTCCGGTAAGTATAAAAAATATTTTACCTGCTTTTTTCTTCTGCTTTGCAAATAAAATAAGGCCTATAATGAGGAATAAAAGGGCGGGTCCGAACATGACCAAAAAAATGAGGACGACCAAACCGTCTAAATTGCCCACCTCTAAAGAAAAAATCGAAAACATTGTAATACAGTTTAAATTAGTTCACCTATTCCACACAATCCGGCTGCTATAAGCAAACAGCAGCCAGAGATGATTAAGAATATCTTTCCAGGCTTTTTTTGTTTTGCAATGAACAGTATTATACCTATCAATAAAAATAAAATAGTAGGCCCAAACATAAAGAAGCCAATAGCCGAAAAATCATTAAAATACAGCTCTAAAAAGAATATACTCATATAGATTCATTTTGCAATTCCTTTAACCGTTCAATCTTATCATCCCGATAAAACAAATTCATCGTCTCAAAAGGAATGATTTTATAGTCTTTGTTCACAATATGTACGCAACTCTTTTTAATCGCCCTGACATCGAAGTTGTGGGCATCGATAAATTGCATAATGATAATACGAAAGAGATTGTCGTATCCTAATTCCGGCGCATCTATTTCAGGTAGGCAGCACATAATGCTTTTTAGATTTTCCGAAGCTTTCTCAACGGAATTTCCCGTACTGAACAATTCAATCATTTTGCCATGTAATTGCTCATCTTGTTCATAGATTATGGTGTTCTTACCTTCGTTCAACAAATCATCTGGATTGATATACCGCGTTAACGGACTCACCTCATCACCTAATTTCAGTGCGTAAGCCATGACCAAGGCATCTGGGTTACAAGGCACAGGAATTAAATCATCGGATTCGAAAATAGGGGATTGCTCTAAAATTTTTCTTCGTACTTCGGTCAGTGTAATTCGATTTTCATCAACCTCAAAATTTTCTAAACGACCGGCAATTTGAGTGGGCTGAAAAGTCACACCACGAATACACTTTTGCTTCAGAGCAAAATCTATGGTTTCTCCCATCTCATGGTCATTCAAACCCTTTTGAAGGGTAACTACCAAGGTGGTAGAAAGGTTTAGTTTGTTGAGGTTTTCTATGGCTTTTAAGCGAGCATCGGCAAGATCCGCGCCACGTAGTGTTCGCAAAACCTGATTATCTAAAGAATCGAACTGTAAGTAAATTTCAAAATCAGGAGCGTAGGTCGCCAATCGTTGCGCAAAGGCAAAATCATTGGCGATTTTAATGCCGTTGGTATTGACCATTAAATGCCGAATCGGTAGGGATTTGGCATAGTCCATGATTTCAAAAAACTGTGGGTGTATTGTCGGCTCGCCCCCACTAATTTGCACAACATCGGGTTCACCCTCATTTTTTACGATGACATCGAGCATTTTTTTGATTTCGTCCAGGGTACGATGCCTTCCATAGGTCGGTGAAGAGCCCGCATAACAAGTCGGGCATGTTAAATTACAATGGTCCGTTACCTCTACCACGGTAAGACATGAATGCTGCTCGTGGTCGGGGCACAACCCACAATCGTAAGGGCAGCCATAATGGGTCTTTGTATTGAAGGTTTTGGGGTATTCAGAGACTTTGTTATAGTCTCGAATGTTTTTATAGTAATCGATATCATCTGCAATCAAAACCTTTGATCTACCGTGCTCTTTGCAGTTTTTCAACATATACACCTTATCGTTTTCGAAAATGATTTTGGCATCAACCCTTCGAAGACAATCGGGACAAAGGCTTAAAGTAAAATCATAATAAGTGTAATTTCTTTCCGGCATATTTGATTGCTTGAATGATGGTTTTATAGTAGTATAACCAACAAATTAAGCATAATTGTTGAATGCTGCTCAGGCCTAGAAAGAAAAAGGTATTTGGTTTTAGAAATTCAATACAAAACCGGAATCCAAAATAAAAGAGCATAAAAATCTTGAAAGAAGTGCCACTTTTAAAGGAATCGGCTTGCTTTTGAAATCTTCGAATCCCAATAAAAAGGAAGAGCAAAAATACGATTTCATAAAGTGCAATCGGATGCCTGTACAAGTCATCTCCTAAATTCATACCCATAAAGGAAGAAGTGACAGTACCATAAGTGAATTCTTTTACCCCAGCCAAAAAACAACCCACGCGACCTATGATAATACCCAAAATAATGGGAAGGGTAAACAAATCACCTGAAGATTGTTTTTCCCCTATAATTTTTTTGGCAAGTTCGACTCCCAACAAACCACCGAAAAGTCCACCCATGATGGTTTTGTTGTTAAGAATGGCTAACCAACCCTGTTCAAGATGTAAGGCCGGATTTTCTAAAAAGGCAACAAATCTAGAAAAGAAAAGTGCACCGAAAATAGCACCGATAATAATTGACAATCTATTGTTCGATGAAATGGAATCAGCACTGTTCTTTCTAAGGATTACATAATACCGAAATGCTACGAAGAATGCCAGATACTCCAATATTAGGTGCATGTTCAATTTAACACCGAATAGTATAGGTTCAAATGGGAGGTCTATTCCTGCCATTCGGCAATGAACAAATTCGTATCGCGGGTACCGCCATTATTGCGGTTACTTGAAAAGGCCAAGTATTTGCCATCATTAGAGAAAACAGGGAAAGCATCAAAGGTTTCCCCATGGGTGACACGTTCAAGGTTCTTCCCGTCAATATCAATAAAGTACAGATTAAACGGGAATCCCTTTTCGGCCTCAAAGTTACTAGAGAACAATATTTTTTCTCCTGAAGGATGAAAAAACGGACTCCAATTCGCGCTACCCAAAAAGGTTAATTGCTTTAAATCCGACCCATCGGCATTGCAAATGAATAGTTCCATTTCAGTGGGCTCTACAAGTCCGTCAGCTAATAAATCTTTGTATTTTTTGATTTCTTCAGGGGTTTTTGGTCGGGAAGCCCTAAATATCAATTTAGTGCCATCGGGGGAGAAAAAAGCGCCACCATCATACCCCAATTCATCTGTAATTTGTTTTACATCTGAACCATCTAAATTCATAGTGTATAGTTCTAAGTCGCCACTTCTATCTGAAGTAAAAACAATTTTATCACCCTTTGGAGACACTGTAGCCTCTGCGTCATAGCCCACTTCGTCTGTAAGTTGCGCGGTGATATTTCCTTCTAAATCGGCCACAAATATGTCGAACGAATCATAAACAGGCCAAACGTAATTCCCGTTTTTACGAAGAGGAACCTCTGGACACTCCTTGTCAACTAAATGCGTAGAGCCGTAGACATAATGTTTGTTATCGGGCAGAAAATAAGCGCAGGTGGTACGCCCAAACCCGGTACTGATCATAGGTGGCTTTTTATCCTTGAAATTCTCGTCGATATTCATCAAAAACATCTGGTCGCATTCCATTCCCCAATCTTCATTGTTCGATTGAAAGATAATTTGTTTATCGTCCCAACTCCAATAGGCTTCCGCATTATCACCTCCGAACGTAATTTGACGAATAGATTTAAAATATTTTTCCTCAGGATAGATGAGCGTATCACTTCCGGCCATTAAAGAGTTTGTATTTTCTTTTTCCGGAGCAGCTTCTGTTTTCTTGGGCTTTGACTTGCAGCTTCCGATTAGAAATAGGAGTATTAAAACAAAAGGAATTCTCATTGCATACATAATTATTAGTGAAACCCCAATTTTAAGAGTTTAAAACGAATTAAAATTAGGAAGTTGAACCAATCCTGAAAACTTTCAGGGTCTTTTTATATTTTATCTTTAGGCTGTTTATTTTACAAATATCATGAATAGAACTGTTTTTTACCTGCTATTAATCCTTTTTATATCCTGTAAACAGGAACCGCCTAAAAAGGTCTCTTTGAAAGATGATGTCTCATTTTTAGCGGCCGATAGTCTGTTGGGTCGTGAAACAGGAACTGCTCAAGAACTTATGGCCGCAGGTTATCTGCAAAAGCGAATGGAAAAAATAGGACTGCAACCAAAAGGAAACGCTAGCACTTATTTTCAGACCTATTCCTTTAAGCCCAAAACAGATCCGCATTCCGAAGTGCAGTATATTTCTGGCGATAGCACCATTACGGGCACTAATGTCATTGGCCACATAGATAATCAAGCTGGGAAAACGGTAATTATCGGAGCACATTACGACCATTTGGGAATGGGAGGACAGGGTTCGCTCTATGCGGATGGGGAGGCAATTCATAATGGTGCTGATGACAATGCAAGTGGTGTAGCCTTGATGCTTCAGCTTGCAGAAAAATTGAAAGATACCTTAGTAGGCAGCAATTATTTGTTCATCGCATTTTCAGGTGAGGAAATGGGATTATTGGGCAGTAATTACTTTTCGAAAAACCCGACAATCGATTTAGCTATGGCCAACTACATGATCAATATGGATATGGTCGGTCGCTTGCGCGAAGAAAAGACCCTTTCCATAAGCGGAACGGGTACGGCGCCCATTTGGAACCAAGTTTTGAATTCCACCAATCCAGGCTTCAAATTGGTGTTGAGCGAATCAGGGGTCGGCCCCAGCGACCATACCTCGTTCTACTTACAGAACATTCCTGCTTTGCATTTCTTCACTGGGCAACACGAAGACTATCACAAACCTTCTGATGATTTTGAAAAGTTGAACTATGAAGGTATGGAGCTAATCGGCAATTATATTCTGAGCATCGTTGCCGAGCTGGATGACAAGAAAAATTTGGCTTTCAGAACTACTAAAAATGAAAGTGAGGAAGTACCCCGTTTTAAAGTAGGCCTTGGGGTGATGCCCGACTATCTTTTTGATGGAAAAGGGATGCGAATTGATGGTATAACAGAGGATAGACCAGCTTTTAAGGCTGGGCTTTTAAAAGGGGATATCGTAGTACAATTAGGTGACAGCACAGTTAGCGACATGATGAGTTATATGAGAGCGCTTTCTGCTTTTGACAAAGGAAGTACTGCCAAAGTGGTGGTAAACCGTAATGGGGAAAAAGTTGAGGCGGAAGTAAAATTTTAAATTTCCTTATTTTTGCAACCCCTTAAAAATCAGAATCTAAAATGCCCAAGATAGACAACATACAACTACCGGATTTTCCATTGCTTCTAGCCCCTATGGAAGACGTGAGCGACCCTCCTTTTCGCGCTTTGTGCAAAGAGCAGGGCGCCGATGTGGTCTACACGGAATTTATCTCTTCCGAAGGTTTGATTCGTGATGCCGCTAAAAGTGTGATGAAATTGGATATCTATGAAAAAGAACGCCCTGTTGGTATACAGATTTTTGGCGCCAATATGGATAGTATGTTGCAAACCATAGATATTGTAGAGCGTTCTAATCCTGATATTATTGATATTAATTTTGGGTGCCCCGTAAAAAAAGTAGTTTCTAAAGGTGCCGGTGCCGGAATTTTAAAGGATATCTGCCTAATGGAGCAGCTAACGGCAGAAATGGTAAAACGTACTAAACTGCCAGTCACCGTAAAAACAAGATTAGGTTGGGACCACGATTCTATAAAAATTGTCGAGGTAGCTGAACGACTGCAAGACGTAGGCTGCGCCGCTATTGCTATTCATGGGCGTACCAGAGCACAAATGTATAAAGGCGACGCAGATTGGAAACCTATAGCAGCAGTAAAAAATAACCCTAGAATGCATATACCCGTATTTGGTAATGGCGATGTCAATACGCCAGAACGGGCTGTAGAAATGCGCGATAGTTATGGGTTGGATGGTGCGATGATCGGCCGTGCAACAATTGGAAACCCATGGTTTTTTAAGCAAGTAAAACACTTTTTTAAGACAGGTGAGCACTTAGCGCCCCCAACATTGGCAGAACGTGTAGAAGCGGCTAGAAGACACCTACAAATGTCTATTGATTGGAAAGGGGAAAAGCTAGGTGTTTTTGAAACTCGTCGCCATTATACGAATTACTTTAAGGGAATTCCCAATTTCAAAGAGTATCGAATGAAAATGGTGACCAGTGATGAATCGGCGGATGTATTTGCCGCTTTTGACGAAGTGTTGGAAAAATTTGGCGACCACCAATTTGTTACTACTTAAGTTTATTTATAGAATTGTCGCCTTGAAGGGACATTAGGGGTGTTGTTCAAAGATTAAATAAACAATGAATTTTATTGCGCGACTAACTTTTTAGTAATTCTACTACATGCGATCTTTGAAGAAATCAAGCCCAAAACTATAATGGTAGCTAAAACCACAAAGACGTTTAGCAAATCAAATTCTACAGGATATGCCAAAGAGGGGGTTATCTTCAACCATTCAAAAGCGAGCTGAGAGCCAATTAGAACAGCGCCGATCACAACTCCGATAAGGCCTCCTAAAGATGTCACCAAGACACCTTGTAAAAAGTAAATGCGCCGCAATTCTTTGATGGTAGTGCCTAGCGCATATAAGGTCTTAGAGTTTTGTTGTTTGTCTAAAATCATCATAATAATAGCGCCAACCACATTGAACAAGGCTATAATCAAAACTAATGTGAAGATGAGGTAGGTAGCAAGGTTTTCGGTATTGAGCATTTTATAAAGCGTACCGTTAAGCTCACGACGACTTAAGACGATTGCTTTTTCGCCCAGGACTTTTTTTATAGATGAACGGGCATCTTCTAATGCCATACCACTGCTTAACTTAAAATTTAGTGCCGACACCTGTGTACTGTCTTTTTCCAAGAGCTCTTGTACCAAATGTAATTGTGTAATTACATATTTTTTGTCTAAACCCTCTTCAATAGTGTAAACTCCGCTTACTACAAGCGGCAAGCTATTGTATAATTTGGTGTTTAATGATTGTGGAGAAAAAGAGCCTTTTCCAGGTTTTGGGGCCAGAACCTGCATGGGGGTTCTGTAATTGTCTATGGGCACCCCAAGAGAATGGTATATGCCAATTCCCATAACCGCATTGTATTCCGTTACGCCCCAATTGCCAAAATAAAGGGTGCTGTCGATACCGGTTACGGAACGATAATTTTCATCGACCCCTTTAATATAAGCTAAGTCGCCCTTTTCTCTAAAGGTTAGATAAACGCGCTCTTCTAGCTCTTTAGAATAACTTGCTACACCGTTTAAGTTAGACAAGGCATCTTCCTCTTCAGGTGAAATAGAAAAGAATTTACCAGTAGTTGGTATAGCTTTTATATCAGGGTCGAATACGTTTGTAAATTGAAGGCTAAATGTTTTTAATCCCGCGAAAGCGGAAAGCACTATAAATAGGGCTGCGGAGCCGATAACAATGACCAAAAAAGTAATAAAATTGATAATGTTTACCGCATTTTGGCTGCTTTTAGAACGTAAATACCGCTTGGCGATGTAGAACGGAAAACCCAATTTTTAAGATTTCTTTCGTTTGGCAAGCAGGTCTCGATTTTCAATAGGATTCTCTTCTCCTTTTAATGATTTTTCAATACCATCGATATAATCAAGGGAATCATCTAAATAAAAGGTCAAATTTGGTACACGACGAAGTTGGTTTTTGGTTCGTTGTGCCAGTTCATGCTTTATAAGAGGCTCGTTAGATTTCATGCCCTCCAATAGCTCAGAAGCTTTATTATTAGGAAATATGCTTACATAAACTTTGGCAATAGATAGATCAGAAGTGATATAAACCTTTGAAACCGAAATCAAAGTTCCTTTAAGTCCGCCATCAGTTGCTGCTCTCTGCAGAACTTCGGCCATATCTTTTTGAATGATACCTGCTATTTTTTTCTGGCGTTGTGTTTCCATACCTGCAAAAATAAGGTAATAATGCTATCTTAGTGGTGAAATGGATAAGATAGAACATATAGGCATAGCGGTTAAAGACTTGGAAGCTTCTAACCAATTATTTGAAAAGCTTTTTGGAACGCCACATTATAAAATTGAGGAGGTGGCTACAGAAGGGGTGCGCACTTCTTTTTTTAAAACCGGACCAAATAAGATTGAATTGTTGGAAGCTACTAATGAAGATAGCCCAATAGCGAAATTTATAGACCGAAAAGGAGAAGGTGTACACCATATCGCTTTTGCGGTAGAAAACATCAAGCAAGAAATAGCACGATTGAAAAATGAGGGGTTTACCGTTTTAAACGAAGAACCTAAAAAAGGTGCAGACAATAAATGGGTGGCTTTCTTGCATCCTAAAACCACAAATGGTGTCTTGGTAGAACTTTGCCAAGAAATCAATGAAAATGAAGGCTAAGAAAATGTTGGTGTATAGAAAAATATATCCTAATTTTGCTGCCCTAGAAAATAGGTCCTATAGCTCAGTTGGTTAGAGTAGCTGACTCATAATCAGTTGGTCCCTGGTTCGAGCCCAGGTGGGACCACTGGGAAATTTTAAATATTCCCTAAAAGCCTGAAAACAATTCGTTTTCAGGCTTTTTCATTTTTATTGATTTCATATAAAATCAACCGTTCTGGCGAGTGATTCGGTGAGTACTTTTTAATTCGCAAAAATGCCCCTCAACCCTTCTTACCTATAGTGGGAGAAATACTTGATATATACGGAATGTCGGAAACGAAGCAGATAGGGAAACGATTGCTTCCCGTTCTAAGCAATCAAAAGATGAGCCAGCATCTAAAGGAGATATCAGAACTATGTCATTTCAATAAGCGAATGACATTCCATTTGTCCTGTTACACATTTCCTGCCACGGTCACTTTATCCAATGGAGTACTTATCGAATATATAGGCAAAATGCAGGATATCAATCCATACGGACTACTCAGATTTATGCTAAGGTGCTTGACCATAAGTTGAGCACGGATATGGAACTGGTAGCAGGAATATATTAGTCATGGTTTTATCCCAAACCCTTTAGATTAGCTTTCATAAAACCAATATCAGTTCAAATAGTAATGCTGACTTATCCTAGTAAATAATTTTCATTTGTAGGTGACTAGTAGAATTCAAAATAAGATTACAGCCCATTTTACTTTTTAAGAAGTGATCCAATTGGAAAACATGAGAAAGAAAAAGATGTAAACAGTACTTAATAAGATATTTGCGGTTAGTCTTTAAAATTTTAAAAGTCCGCCTAAAAATGCCCTGAATAAATTTTGCCGTCGATAATTGAATTCAATATTAGTGAAGTTGTCAATTCTCCATAAACAGCTAGCCTTATATTCAATTCTTCAAGATGCTTTGGGTCTCTTACAACACCTCGCAGCAACATACAATCTCTACCTGTTAGCTTATGGCATTCACTTATTTCAGGAACTGTAGTAATATATTCTTCAAAACGTTGGGTTTGGCCAAATCTAATTTTAATGGTAATATAAACGCCAAGGGAATAACCCAGCTTATCCAAGTTTATTTTAGTCTGATAAGAATTGATAACATCAGCATCTTCTAGTTTCTGTATTCGCTCCGCCACTGTGGGAGATGATAACCCAACTTCTTTTGCCAAATCTTTCAATGCAATGCGGGCGTTTTCTTGAAGCATCTTCAAAATCTTCCAATTGACCTCATCTATTTTCATAAGTAATATTTTTTATTAAAAAATATTTACAAAAATAGTTTTTTTTTGATTTAAGCCTAATAATATAAGACGTATTTAAATAAAAAGGCTATATTTTTGAATTAAACAATTTCATAGATGACTAAAAATGATTTAAGCAAAACTGAGTTTGACCAATATTATTGGAGGTACATAAATAAGCTTAGTAATACCATTAAACTAAGAGAAAGTTTTGCAATTGGAAAAGATAGTGTTGTAGGGTTTTTTAGGAGCGTGCCTAAAGAGAAGCACAATCATGCCTATGAGGAAGGTAAATGGACCTGTAAAGAAATCTTACAACATTTAATTGATACTGAGCGCATATTCCAATATCGGTGCTTTCGCATAGCTCGTAATGACAAAACAGAATTAGCTGGTTTCGACCAAAATATATATATGGCACCCTCGATGGCGAATTCAAAATCGATAGAAGAACTCATTGCGGAATTTATCGTAGTTCGAGACAGCTCTATTTCACTTTTAAACAGTTTAAGTGACGCTGATTTTAAGAATACTGGCATGGCCAATGGAGGTAAGATGTCTGCAAGAGCCGCAGCATTTACCATAACCGGTCACGAAATTTGGCATATGGAAATAGTATCCAATAAATATTTATGAATAGAATGGTTGACTTCAGATGCATACTTATAGTCTTTTGTTTGACACTTTGCGGAAATAATTTTGGTGCAATTGCTCAAGAGCTCCAAAAACTGCATACAATTCATGAGATTGTTGACTCGGCTTTTGAGAATTCCAAGGTCGTAATGATAAATGAAGTTCATGCTGGGCAAAAGAGAAACAAGCGAACTAGAATTGTTGGACAACTTGCACTGCCAAAAGCACATAGTCATGGCGTAAGAACTCTGGCAATGGAAGCACTAACCTTGCCTTTTGCCCAAGAAGCAAATAGAACAAGAAAAGTTCCTCTCATAGATACAAAATTTGGATACCTACATCAGCCAGATATGATGCAATTGATGCAAACAGCCCTTGATTTAGGGTGGAATTTAGTTCCCTATGAAGATTTTGATTACAAGGGGGCTTCTACCATCGAGGCAATTAATGCTCGTGAGAAAATTCAGGCCCAAAATCTCTTTGAAATTTTTAAGAAGTTACCTAAAAATGAAAAGCTTCTTGTTTGGTGTGGAAACTCTCACCTTAATAAGAATCCCGCTGAAATTTCTATGGGTACATTTTTTCCTATGGGGTACCAATTTTGGAAAATTTCGGGTGTCGAACCCTTCGTCATAGACCAAACACCTACGGTAGATTTAAAGGGAGATGGAAGCGCCTTTAAAAAATGGGAGGCGTACAAGGACAAACTAAAAACAAATTTTCATCAAACCATGGGAATCTTAAATCTTGATAAGAAACGTGCTAGGATATTGTCTTTACGTAATTCAATTGAATAATGATTTCCCCATTCAAAAATATTCATGATCATGAAAATTTTGTTACGATTAGATAGTTTATTAATAGCCATTTTACTCTGTGGAGCAGTATTACAATGTTCATCCCAAGAAAGTCGAGTGAGCTTCTTATTAAAAAAAGCCCCAGATGTTAAAGGCTACCGATTAGGTATTAGAGGAAGTCAAGAACCTCTTTCTTGGGACAAAACTATTTTTCTTGAAAATAACAGTATTGAAATTGACTTTTCAAAATCTGATGAAATATTAGAATATAAATACGTGCTTGATAGTGGCACAGATGTAAAATGGGAAGGAATACAAAATCGAGATCTGCAATTCAATAATGCCAGTTTATCGGTAAAAGATATTTGGAACAAAGAAACACCTGTTGACATCACTTCTATAAAAGACATTTCCTCAAAAGAGTTGTTGGAAGACTATAAACTTTTGGAAGAAATGGTGTTGAACGTGCATCCTGGAACGTATCGATACCGTACGGAAGCAGAGATAATGGGTTTATTGGAAGAATTGAAGCTTGCGTTTAAAGATTCGTTGTCTGTCGGAGAAGCTTATTTGGTAATGTCAAAGGTAACTGCATCTATACAATGCGACCATACCATGGTATCTTTTTACAATCAGAACAAATATGTCAACACGGTAATTCACGAACAATCTGATAAACTGCCGTTTACCTTTAAATGGTTCGATGGGAGAATGATTATTGATATGAGTGCCTCTAATGGGCAAGATTTAAAAAGAGGTGTTGAGGTACTAAGGATTAATGATGCTCCTGTCTCGAAAATTCTTTCATCTTTACTTCCGTATGTCGCTGCAGATGGAGCTACCGACAAGAATAGAATTCGCAAACTAGAAATAGATGGCTTTGATTTTAGATACAATGCATTTGATGTTTTTTACCCCCTTAAATACATAACTAATGACAACAAATATAAACTGAGAATAATTGTTAACGGAACCGAAAAGGAAGTTGTTGTAAATGGGATTCATCGTGAAGAACGTGCTGAAATACTTAAAAATAAGTATCCAAATTTTCCCCAAACAAGTGATGATATGTGGAGGTTTGAAGTGAAAGATAATATCGGAATACTTACACTTAATTCTTACAACTTGATGGGGTGGAAATCAATGACAATTGACTATAAAAAATTTCTTAGCAATGCCTTTTTGAGTCTTAAGAATAAAAATGTAAAAAACCTAATCATTGATATTCGAAAGAACGAAGGAGGTATAGATGAGATGAAAGACGAGTTGTTTTCATACCTGCCATTTGACCGTACATCGGTGAAGTTATTTCCTAGGGAAGGAAGGACCCGGTTTTTACATTTTCCGAACTCACTTAAGCCCTATGTAAAAACTTGGGAAGAAAATCCTTGGTATTATAATTTAAAAGAAGAATCAAAAGAGGGTATCTATTATGTTTTCTATGAAGATATAAAAAAACGACTGCCGCTCTTATCTAAAGAGGCAGTCTTTAAAGGAAATGTGATTTTACTTACAGGTTCAATAAATAGTTCATTGGCATTTTACACGGCTCGAGATTTTCGACAATATAAAATTGGAAGGAGTATCGGTGAAGAAACTGGAGGTAATCGTAATGAAATTAATGGCGGGCCAATACTCTTTTTGACCCTACCAAACAGCGGAATTGAAATTGATTTTCCGATTATGGGAGCTTTTTCTAAGCAAAGGCTCCCAAATACTGGTATAATCCCAGACTATGTGATAAGGGAATCAATAGAACAGTTTAAAAATGACCATGATGTTGTGATGAAAAAAGCAAGCGAATTAATAGAAACAGACTATGCTGGAAATTAGACCAAATTGTGAACAGTGTGGCAGAAAGTTGCCAAATACAAGCACAGAAGCAATGATTTGCTCTTTTGAATGTACCTATTGTGCAGATTGTGTGACTTTATTTGAAAATGTATGCCCAAGTTGTGGGGGTAACTTTCAGCCCAGACCAATCAGGCCGAAAAAAATGGTGGAACGTTATCCTGTGTCTGCTGAAAAAGTCCTAATCAAAAAGGAAAGTTCATTAATAAATGAAATGAAAAAGAAATACCTAACCTTAAAACCAGAAGAACGATGAGTGCTGTATTCCAGACCTATAAATCGAGAAAAATCACGTTTGATACGTGTATGAACATAAATGACTGGACGATTAAGGTATATATTATAACCAATAGGAGTGAATTTGAAAGCAATGGAATTTTGAAAAATAGTAAAAACCATCTACCGGTATGGCTAAAGAGAATTGAAAACTCTACACTGCCCACTTACAAACATGCATTTCTTATAGTGCATGAGGCAAGAGAAGGAGTTTGGATTTTACTGAACTGGTGGACAGGAGGCGAAATGATAGAGACAAAAGTGTTTTTTACAAGTTTTGACTCTGCTGAGATTATTACCGATTCGCCTTACAATACAAATTCCCTGCTCTGTGTCTGGGAGTTGGAAGTTTTTGCGCACGAAAGATCATCCTGGATTGAGCATATTTTGTCTAAACCCAACAATCCCGATTATTTGGCTTATACCTCCGATACATTATGCGAAAAAGTATGACAAAAGAACGTTTACTGGCTTTCACCAAAGCTTGGTCTCATGGCGATGTAGGCAAGGTATTACATTTTTTCACCGAAGATTGTGTCTACAGACCATCGGTAACAAATGGACTTACTGAGCGGTTTATAGGAAAAAAAGAAGTCGAAAAGGCAATAAAAAATATGATACAATTTGACAATTCTAGGTCTTCTAAAGTGAGTAATATTCAAATCTTTGGAGACTTTGGATTTTGGGAGTGGGAATATATCACAAATAAAAATGAATGTATTGTAGGCTGTGATGTGTTCAAGTTTAGAAATGAAGATATCGTTGAAAAAAATGCATATCGAAAAGTAAAAACTAAAACAGATTAGATAGTAAGGGTTAATTAAAAAATCGTAAAACGTTAAAAATCAATTATATGCAAAAAAAAATGTTTTTTGCACTGGGGATATTCAGTCTTATTTTTAAAATATCGGCTGCACAAGACACCATTCCAAAACGCATATACAATACAACTTATTTGGTTTCAGAGGATAGACCGAAAATTGATGGTATCATCAATGATTTAGCCTGGAATCTGGTAGATTGGAGTGGGAATTATGTAGAATGGAGTCCAGATGAGAACACGCCCCCATCGCACCCAACCAAACTAAAAATTCTATATGATGACAAAAGCCTTTACGTTGCGTTTCGATGCTATGATGAGGAACCCGGTAAAATAGTTAGTAGGCTTTCGAGGAGAGATGGTTTTGATGGGGATTGGGTTGAGATAAATGTTGGAAGCTTAGGAGACTTGCGAACGGCCTACTCTTTTACTTTGTCCGTTTCTGGTGTCCAGGGAGATGAATATATAACCAACGATGGTCAGAATTGGGACAATACCTGGAACCCCATTTGGTATGCAAAGACAAACATAGATGATGAGGGATGGACAGCCGAGATTCGAATACCCCTTAGTCAAATACGTTTTGGAAAAGCCGAAGAACAAATTTGGGGAATCCAATCTACAAGAAGGTTTTTCAGAAAAGAAGAGCGTTCCGTTTGGCAGCGAACACCTCAGAATGCACCCGGATGGGTCAGTAGTTTTGGAGAGCTCCATGGATTAAAAAATCTAAAACCCCAGAGACAGTTAGAGATTCAGCCTTATGCTGTGGTTTCTCAAAATGAGTTGGGAAGAAAAAGTAACAATCCACTAATAAAAGACAGCGAAACAAAATTAAATGCTGGTCTTGACGGTAAATTAGGGGTGACAAACGACTTGACTTTGGACTTTACTATAAATCCCGATTTTGGACAAGTAGAGGCAGACCCATCGGCCATAGCGTTGGATGGTTTCCAAATTTTCTTCCTAGAACGTCGTCCATTCTTTATTGAGAACAAAAATATCTTTGATTATGCGTTTTCGAGTTCTGTAAACGGAGGGCGTACTTTTGGTTTTGATAATCTTTTTTATTCTAGGCGAATTGGGAGGGCACCCCAAGGATTTCCCAGCTTACAAGATGGTGAGTTTAGCAAACAGCCCAATATTTCGACAATACTTGGTGCGGCAAAATTCAGTGGTAAAACTAGGGATGGATGGTCTCTAGGAGTTTTGGAAGCGGCCACTACCAAGGAAGTCGCAATAATTACAGACGGTACTTCAGAAAGGGAAGAAACTGTTGAACCATTTACGAACTATCTGGTTACCCGAGTGCAGAAAGATTTTAATAACAACAACACCTTTATCGGAGGAATCTTCACGGCAACCAATCGCAGTCTGACCGACAACCTTGATTTTCTGCATAAGTCAGCCTATACCGGAGGCATTGACATTACGCATAACTGGAAAAACAGAACGTATTATATGAAAGGGAATTTAATCTTTAGCTCTGTATTAGGAACTGAAAATGCCATAAATCGAACGCAACGGTCTATTACCCACTTGTTTCAACGAGAAGGTACTGACCACATAAATATAGATCCCGATGCCACTTCACTAATAGGAACTGGTGGAAATGTTCAAATTGGTAAAGGAGCAGGGAATCTGCTTTTTCAAACAGGTATTACGTGGCGTTCTCCTGAATTGGAGCTCAATGACATTGGGTTTCAGTTGAGAGCAGATGATTTTCGATATTATGGCTGGTTGGGTTATCGAACCACAAAACCACTGAAGTCCATGCGTTCTTGGAGGGCAAATTACAGTCACTTTGCTGCATTTGATTTTGGAGGTAATCTTAATGAATTGATTTTTAATAGCAATACCTGGTTGAATCTTAAGGACAACACTTGGCTGAATGGTTTTGTGGATTTTAAGCCTGTCAATTACAATAATTTCTTGTTACGCGGTGGCCCTCGATTCAGATTGCCTTTTGAATTTGCCTTGGGAGGAAGTTTAGCGTCGGATAGCCGGAAGAAGCTTCGTTTTGGCGCTAATTTTTCTATTCGACGAATGGATGAAAGTGCCCTAAACCGTTTTTCACTGGGAGGGTCAATCACTTACCAGCCCACCAATGCCTTAACGGTTTCGCTGTTTCCCTCGTACACAAAATCCAGGGATAAGTTGCAGTATGTAATTACAGCAAGTTTTTCGGATGATAACAGATATGTTTTAGGAACCGTAAATCAGGAGACGCTCAATTTTCCCTTACGTATAGATTATATATTAACGCCTACTTTAAGTATACAATATTGGGGGCAACCGTTCATCTCACAGGGCACCTATAATGATTTTAAGTTTGTCAATGACCCACTTGGCAACAATTTAAATGAAACGGTAGCTGCTTTTACCCAAGAGCAAATTGAATTTGACTCCGGTGCTTACCTCATAGATGAAAATACTGATGGTACTACAGATTATAGTTTTTTTCAACCAGACTTTGCTTTTATCCAATGGCGGTCAAATATGGTATTGCGTTGGGAATATATTCCAGGTTCTGAGCTCTACTTGGTCTGGAGCCAGGATGCATCGAATTTTGGGGATTTCAGTAATGCCTTAACAACAAATTTGAGAAATAACATAAGGGATGTCAACAATATTTTTTTAGTAAAACTCACTTATAGATTTATAAGATAAAACATGAAAATAAAAGGCAAAATACGATTTGCAAGCAGTCAAGATATGCCCCAACTAGTAGAGCTCTGTAACCTTCACGCAATTTTTGAAAATTCGGAATATCAAAAACAAGGAAAATCAGCGAAACTAGAGAAAGACTTGTTTGGATCAAGTCCCAAACTGTATTGCCTTGTGGTTGAAAATGAAAAGAAACTCTTGGGGTATGCCACCTATATGAAACAATATGCCACTTGGGATGCTTGCGAATACATCTACATGGATTGTCTTTTTATCAAGGAACTTGCAAGGGGTTTGAGATTCGGAGAAAAACTGGTTAAAAGAATAAAACAGGAAGGAGCAAAAGCAGGTTGTGAAATGATACAATGGCAAACTCCAGATTTTAATACAAGAGCCATAAAATTTTACCGAAGAATTGGAGCGACTTCCAAGTCCAAAGAACGATTTTTCTTGAAGATATGATATCTAAATCTGTAAAAACGAAAATTCTCACTATTATGAAACAGTTATTTATTGTTTTGAGCTTTCTTTTATTATTATCCTGTGGTCAAACATATGACGGAGATAATGATTCTGGAAAGATAGATGTCACACACCAGATTTTAAATATCGAAGTTCATCCAGAACAATATGTAACAGGAGAAACTACTTTATTTCTTTCTATTAACTCTGATTTATCTGAATTTAGTTTAAGCGCTGCAGAAATGGATATTCTCTCAGTAGAGTTAAATGAAAATACAGTTAAACATGAACTTGATAGAAAAGAGTACAAATTACAAATAAAACCAGATAGACCATTAGAAGCAGGTAAAGAAGCAGTCGTAAAAATTACTTATAAAGCCTATCATAAAAATCAATCAGACCCAGCCAATATTTGGGGAAGTTTTGGCAAAGGAGTTCGTTACTTTAAACCAACTAAGACCGAGAAAGAACGGCGTAATCAGGCTTGGGCTTTTGGTGAAGCAGAATCCAGTAAATATTGGTTTCCTTGTAATAATGACCCTTCAGATTTAAGAACAACCGAGATAACCATAAAAGGCTTTTCTGGAGTGCTTTCGAATGGGCGTTTAGTGAACACAATAAAACATCCTGATGGTGTTGAAGTAACCTACAAAGAGGATATACCATATGCCGCTTATCAAACTTTTTTTGTAGTTGGTGATTACCATAATTATCAACAATCCTATGAAGATGTAATACTGAACAATTATGGTTATCCTGATGAAAAGACTGGTACAAAAGAAAGTGTTATTAGTCTGCCAGATATGATGAAATACTTTTCTGAATATACAGGCACAAAATACCCTTATGAAACATACTCTCAGATATTTGTTCAGGATTTTGCGGGCTGGAAACCAGCTTTGGCAACTTCAATCATCACCGAAAACATGGTAGATGATAAAACGACACATGAAGACTTTTTATATGGATGGGATTTGACCCAAGGTGAGGCTCTGGCAGCACAATGGTTCGGCAATTACTTAAAACCAAAAACTTGGAATGACATTTGGTTGAGCAAAGGATTTTCAAGATACTTCTCTGGCCTTTATACCAAACATGCTAATGGGGAAACGGAATTTCTTACCTATCTACTTTCTCCTGACTTGTTTGCTTATTTAGGTGATTGGAATTCTGGAACCAACACTCGCGTTGTTCAGGATTCTATACCAGATTTAGACAGTTTTGTAAATAGCAATGCTCCTTATGCAAAAGGGGCAAGAGTATTGCACATGTTGCGGAAAGAACTGGGAGAGGAGAAATGGAAAGAGGTCATCAAGACCTATGTCAAAGACCATGGCAATAAACTAGTAACAACAGCAAAGCTAATTGAATCTGTGAACAAGGTTTCCAATAAGCCTATGGATTGGTTCTTCAAACAATGGGTTTTTGAAGTAGGTCATCCGAAATTTAAAATAGACTATGATTACGATGAGGCGAGCCAAGAATTTACGCTTAACATTCACCAGAATCAAAAAGTTGATTCTATTGTTCATGGTAGAAAAATACCATTTTTTAAAGGTAAAATGCTTGTTGAAATTGATGATGGGATTAAAGATATTCTGATAGAGCCCAAATCAAAAAACTCATATGTCTTTTCACTAAGTCAAGCACCAAAACTTATCAATATTGATTTTGAAGATACTTGGATAAAGGAAATTGAACCCTTGAAAAAGAGTACGGATCAACTTCTGGCTGAACTCATAAACAGCAAAGATGGATTACATAGAGTTACGGTCATGCGAAGGTTGGCCAATATGGCATTAAAAGATAGTACCGGGCAACAAACCCAATCAAAAATCAAAAATGCACTATTAGATAGGGCTGTTAATGAAAAGTATTGGAGAATGCGGGTAATAACTACAGGTCAACTTGCACGACTTTTTCCATCAGATGTTAATGGAATGATTTCTTTGGATAGTGAAACTGAAAAGGTCTTATTACAATTAGTTGAAAGAGAAGAATCATGGGCAAAAGCCTGGACTATTAATTTTCTTGGCAATACCAGAGATAAGAAATATGTGCCCATATATCTAAAGGGGCTTTCAGATTATAGCGACAGAGTAGTGTTTATGTCTGCTATTGCCTTGGGAAAAAGCAAAGATGCTCGAGCATATGATGCCTTAATGCAATTGCCCCAAAAACCCTCTTGGAAAAATCAAAGTCTTATTAGCTCAATGTATGGTCTTAAAGAACTACAAGATCACCGTGCCTATGATTTTGTACTAAGTACTTTAGTAGATTCCGAAAAACCTCATTGGAATTTAGGCACTCCGATTTGGGACCATAGGTTGGCAGCTGCAAATACCTTAGTCGCCTTGGAAAGAGTTGAGCAGGGATATGATTTAGTGTACAAAAACTACAAAGATGCATTAGCTAATAATAATATCAACGATATTTTTTATAACACTCAATTGATATCGGTTCTGGGCGACTCAAGAGGAATAAAAGTGTTTGACGAACTAAACCAAAGATTTAAGGGTGATGAAAACGCATTGACCGCAATTGAACAATTAAAGAAAGCATTTGAGAGCACTATTAAAAATTGATTATGAAAACGAAAGTTAAATTTCCAAATCTATGGCATTCCATTATTATAACAATAGTTATGAGTGTGCTGGTTATTATTGCGGTAATCATGCAAACAATGATAAAACCATATTTAAAAATAGATAGAGAGCTTTTAAGACTTTTAACTTATATAATAGCACTAATACCTGTTGCATTATTGTGTTTTATTATTTGGAAGAAATTAAACATTGGTGTCTCGAACTTTGAAAATCTAAAATTTAATTTTTGGTCGGTTCCATTGGTTTCTATAGGTGCTTTTTTAACGATGCTAATCACTTCTCAGCTTAGCACTGTTGTACCAATGCCAGATAGTGTTAAAAATCAAATACTAGAAATGATGGACGAATATAGTATCTGGTCATTTCTATTAATGGTCATATGTGCTCCTTTCTTAGAAGAGTATATTTTTCGAGGGGTTATATTAAGAGGACTTTTATTTAGAATGAAACCAATTTTGGCAATTATAATTTCTAGTATTCTATTTGGTATGGCGCACCTTAATCCTTGGCAATTTATAGGCGCATTTTTTATTGGAATTTTTTCAGGATGGCTGTATTATAGAACAAAGAATTTACTATTATCAATTCTGGTACATTTTATCTGCAACCTATTTGGATATCTTACTCGAGTGTACTTAAGCCGAAATCCTGAAATGATTTCCTGGGATAATGTCTACTCTATTTTTGGGTTGGAAGAAACTTTGCCATATACATTACTAAACCTATTTATACTGGTGACTATCATAATTGTTCTGAATCGCAATCTTAAAAAAGAAACTTGCAAAATCAAAAACATATGAAAGCAAAGAAACTATTATTTGTAATAATGCTATTGGTGTCTACTTTATGTTTAGCGCAACATAATTCATCAATTGTTTATGAAGCTGATAAAAATGGCAAAGTATTAAAAGGGAATTTGAAAAAATTACTTGAACATGTACAAAATGGGAGGTCCGTTAGAGTTGGTTGGATGCTCCCAATTATGAACCCAAAAACAAATGAGAGAACCGATATGTGGCATTGGACAGATGCTGGTTTTATAACGGTATTGAATGGTCATGTGTTTGCCCAAATACATGGTATTTTTCAGCAAGGACCTGGGTTTGAAAACCCTCCCTCTGTCTTTTTGGCGTCAGACAAACCCGACTCGTGGGTAGCAATACTTGGTACTACTGGTGTAATGAGACAAAAATTCACTCAAAATGAAAAGATGGTAGAAGCTTTAAAGAACTCGGGATTTACAGACGAACAAGTGAAAGAAGAATTAAAAAAAATGGAGATAATGAAACTTAGGACAAGATGGGTTGTTCAATAAATCTTATACTCAATTCTTGGCACAGATTAATATGAAAAGATTGAATTCTTTATTGTTTGCAATTATAGTTGGTTTGTCATTTATTTTCTGTGATAAAGAAAATAATATTAACAGGATAGATTTAAATCTCGATGATTTTGAAGCAATCTCTAATCGTTTTCCGTTTGAAGATTTAAAGCCCGATAGTTCTGTAGATTACTGGGAACTGATATATTTTATTGACAATCGTGCAGAAGTTTTACTTAGTTCAGGGGTAAAATGTCAAGGAGCTCTTGAACAGGAAGAATGTATTATTCGATTTGATAAATTTACTAACCCAAGTGATGGCTTCGCCATTGATTGCTTACCTGATTTTTGTTTCTATTTTGTGAAGTACACTCTTGAAGAGACTACGACAGTAGCAACAAAAACTGATGAAATTATTAGATTCTTAGGGTCGGTAGACTCAAACGCCGATGCGATTCTTATAGCATTTTCAAAAGGGTATAAATTTAGCACTGAAAATGTAGAAATCGGTGGAATTCGTGAAACTCAATTTGGCTATGAGCTTTTAGTTACAAAGCTAATCAACACCTGCAACCCGCTAAGAATTGATAGGTTCCATTTGCAAATAACTACAGATGCTGAAGTCACAGTAATAAATAGCGAAGTATACGATACCTCAGATGATTGTATATAAAACCTATTAGTGAATAGTCCAGAGAAATTGAAAAGTTCAAATGGCGTTCTAAATTTCGAAAATTATAATTATTAAACCTTGCCGAAAGGTAGATAAACTCAATAAAAAGTTAATTTCAAATGTATATTTAGATACAATTAGGATATTTTGCAATATGGTTGCTACAATAATCTATAATTACTAATAAGTTCATTTAAAATCCAATGTAATTTTGGTGAGCAATCAAATTTATTGATTTACAAATACCTAAAAATAAACCGTTTTCAGGCTTTTTCATTTTTATTGGTCCAGTTACACAGATGCCAAAATACATTTCTCTTTTAACGAATCTCCATCCCTCCTTCCAATAGAAACTTTATCGCCATCGCTTTCAGCACGGTTGTATTGAATTGCGCGTATTTTGAACTATTTTGGAAAAACACCTGCTAATGGTCAGCTACACAATTGAAAGATACATCAACGTCATTATTGTTTATATTTAAGTCGTGAATCTTGAACAGCAAAGTATTTTAATTTTTAGTGCCCTTGGCGCTTTTAATGGACTTCTTTTGAGTTTATACTTTCTTTATTTTAAAAAAGAAAAACGACTTAGCGATTACTTTTTGGGAGCACTGATTTTGATGCTTAGTATACGCACCATAAAATCTGTATTTCTATATTTTAACCCCCATCTTTTTCAGCTTTTCGTCCAAATTGGTCTATCTGCATGTATTTTTATTGGTCCTTTTTATTATCTCTATGTAGTTTCGATGACTAAAAAAGAGCATCGGCTGAAAAAAACATGGTGGTGGTATATATTGCCGTTTCTTGTGCTGATTCTATTCTTGGGCATTCGCTATCCGTACTATGAATATCATAATATTTGGGCCCCTTTTATAAATCTTTTTTACAAACTGTGGTTTTTCTGTATTATCGCCGCAAGTGTTCATATGATTCCTATTGTTAAAAAGTTTTTTAACAATAGCCGGGAAATCGCAGATGAAGAAATTTGGTTATTGAATATTTCCGTAGGTGTTTTCTTGGTGTATTTAGCTTACGACTTTGGAGAGTATACATCATATATTGTTGGGGCATTAACTTTTTCATTCGTTTTTTATATTACCATTTTACTCTGGGTGTTTCGCCGAAATAAGAAAGCAATTGCTGCCGATTTACCTATTAAATATGCAAATTCAAGCATTTCGGAAGCTGAGGCCTCAAGGTTGATTGAAAAGCTCGACACCATTATGGAAAGCGAAAAGCTATATCTTGACCCGAAACTTACCTTATCAAAACTTAGTGAACGGTTAGAGGTTAAAAGAAAATCACTTTCTCAGTCCATCAATCAGATAAAAGGGTATAATTATTCTAAGTATATCGCCTGTCTCAGGGTTGAGGAGGCCAAAATCATGCTCGCTTCTACAGATAAGAATCACCACAAAATTTCGGCCATTGCATACGATAGCGGTTTCAATAGTACGTCTTCTTTTAATGCCAGCTTCAAAGCGTTTGTTGGTCTTACTGCCAAAGAATACCGTGAATCCTTAAATTAATGCTAATTGATTACCAGAATCATGATTCTGGTAGGATTATCCTTTGCTGTTTTCTTTTTTTGACCAGAAATTAATGAATTGAAATCATCAAATTATATGATTACAAAGAAACTACGCTATCTTGTGTTTTTTGGATACGTTAGTTGCATATTCTCTCAAACCGAAGAAGTAGCAATACATAACGTAATTGACAGTTATGTCCTAGGCACTGCATACAACCAATCCGAAAAAGTTTTATCTGCATTTTTACCTGGGGCCAACATGTTTTTAGACCATAAAGACAAGCCTTTATTCATAATGAAAGTTGAAGAATATGCGAATCGCATTGATGGGTCAAAAGCGGGTCAATTCAACGGAAGGATAACCAATATTTTAAATATTGACCGATTTGGAGGCATTGCAACAGCCAAATTGGAGGTGTTACTACCCGAAGCAAACCTTAGATTTATCGACTATTTATTATTAAAAAAACTGGATGACGGCTGGAAAATCATTAGCAAGACCGCGGGCAGCGAAAATACCGATAAGAATGGTGAAAAGGTGCTTTTAGTTGTTTCGAACGTATCAAAACAAGGAGATTCTGAACTGCCGGCAGGTAATAGTTTTTCAGAAGTGGTTGTGGCTTACGATGAATATAAAAAGGCAGGGTACCATGTAGATGTAGTTAGCCCTAAAGGCGGAAAAATCCCACTGGCTTATATAAATCCCGCAGATAGCCTGCAGCTACAATATTTGTATGACACTGATTTTATATATGCCATTTCACATACCCAAAAACCAGAAGAAATAAGCCCTGATGACTATGTTGTTCTTCAATTTACCGGAGGTAGTGCCCCTATATTTGATATTCCCCAAAATATTGAACTCCAAGATATCGCTATGAAAATCTATGAAAATAACGGCGTAATCGCTGCGGTTTGCCATGGCACGGCGGGTATTGTAAACTTAAAAACTAAAGATGGACAATATCTTATTAAAAACAAAAGGGTAAACGGTGTGCCCGACTCCCACGAGAGCAAACAATTGCCGCACTACGCCCAATACCCTTTTATTATAGAAACACTTTTAAAAGAAAGGGGAGGGAATTTTTATCACTCAAAAATTGGCACTCCGCATATGGAAGTCGATGGTCGTTTGGTAACAGGGCAGAATTCACTCTCTTCAGAGATGGTTACCAGAAAAAGTATCGAAATCAGTAAAAAATTAATCGCTTCGAAATTGATAAAATGATGAAAAAAAATTTTAAAAGATACATCAGCATCATAGCAATCATTATGGTTTCACCGATGATGATTTATGGACAAACAAAAGTTAGTCAAGAACTTGAGCAACAAATCGATTCTATTTTTAGCACTTTTAAAGAACAACCGGGTTGTGCGATAGCTGTTGCAAAAAATGGCAAGACACTATTTCAAAAAGGATATGGCTTGGCAAATATGTCGTATAACATTCCGGTTACTACAGAAACGATATTTGATGTTGCTTCTAACTCCAAACAGTTTACGGCAGCATGTATCTTTCTGCTTGAGCAAGAGGGTAAGTTAGAGATCAATGATCCAATTCAGAAGTATTTACCAGAAATCCCTAATTATCCTCAAGGGGATATCACCATTAAAAATTTAATTCATCATACCAGCGGTGTTCGCAGTTATTTAGCAACCTTACATTCTAAAAATACCTTCTGGGGCGATAGCTTTAACAATGAAGATGCTATTAAAATATTGGCAAGACATAAAGGATTAAACTTTCCTACTGGAACACGCTATTATTATAGCAATACAAACTATGCACTTTTAGCCAGCATAGTAGAAAAAGTAAGCGGCCAATCGCTTGCAGAATATGCTAAAAATCATCTGTTTAAGCCTTTAGGCATGGAGCATACATTTTTTAAGGAAAAGAGAGATACCATCATCAAAAATGTTGCTATCGGCTATGAGTTAAATGGAGAATCTTTTACAGAAAATCATAACTATAATGCTACTGTTGTCGGCGACGGGGGATTGCATACCAACTTGCAGGATTTTGTGCGTTGGAGCGATAATTTAAAAACTGGAAAAGTTGGTGGTGAACAATTTATAAAAAGAATGATTACTCCTGGCAAATTAAATAATGGAGAAGAGATAAGTTATGCAGGCGGACTGTTTTACGAAAATCATTATGACATTGACGGTTTGCCAAGAGTTGCTCATAGCGGAAGTTGGGCGGGATTTCGGTCACTATTCTATAAATTTTTAAATCATGACACCTCTATAATCTTACTTAGTAATAATGCGAATACCAATGTCTGGCAATTACTAGATCAAATAGTGCCTCTTTTTTTAAATGAAGAGATTACTCAGGCAAGGCAGGGCATAAGTGCCAACAGCGGTCATGAAATGGAGCCATTAACACTCACGAACAATCAAAAGAAAAAGTTCATTAGTAAGTATTATAGTACTTTAAATGGTTATTTAAGGGAGATTTCATTAGAAGATAATCGTTTGGTTTATAAGCGCCCCGGGGCCAATCCAGTTCCATTAGTTGCTATAGCTCCGAATGTGTTAATCTATGAGCATACAGCACGGGTGAAGTTTTTATTCGACAAGAATTCGTTCAATTCATTTGTAGTGACCATTAATGACCAAGAACCAATGCCCTATCAAAAATATATTGAGCATACATACAAACAGTCCGATTTGAAACAGTTTGAAAACAACTATTATAATGAAGATGTGGACGAATTTTTTCAAATTGTTGCTGTAGAGAACGAATTACAAGTATTGGTAAAAGGAGCGGAAATTTTCCGTTTGCAGGGCATTGCGGAAGATATATTTACCTCAGAACATTCAGGATATATTCATTTTGAAAGGAATCAAAATAATACAATAACAGGTTTTACCAGATATGATGACCATTTGTATAATTTGAAACACACTATAGTAAAACCTACAAGTAGTTGAGTTTAAGAAAATGAAAGCCAATCGGTCACCTAGTAATTTTCAAACTTGCTTGCTTTGGGTTTGCATAGCCTTCTCAATCTGTACTTCTTGTAAAAAAGAAAGTCGCTCTCTTGAAGTACAGCTGCTTTATAAGAATGCTAAAAATGGAGAAACCCTTTTAGGTTCCAAGGAAAATGTTATTAAGGCAATTAGAGAAGGTGCGGATATTAAAATTGGTTGGCAATCTGTGGGAAAAACAAGAAAAATTGAACATTTAAGTTCACCAATATGGTTAGCGATTTTAAATGAAAAAGAGGTTGTGGCTTACCTTGACCCACAGATTTTTGCCGATACGGATTGGAAGAACCTATCTGCTTCGTATGAAGATTATGAGAATCTGTATGTCGAATGGCGCGTGGTTTTAACCACTTCGGGAAATTTCGATGCTGTTTGGTATAATAGAAAATCAGATTCCGTGGTGCGAAGAGTTCCGCAAAATCATGAAATGACCTGGTTTGCTCGGTTTTAATTGAAAAAATCAACTAATTGAACTGATGCAGTTATGAAATATGTTTTGTTTTACTAATTATTTATTTGAGCGATATAATCATATAGCCCCAATTAATACCACCAGAAAATTAGTACTTAATTCTATGAAAAAATCGTTCACTATAATAATAACACTAATTGCCATAGTATTAGGCTCAACGAATAGTTTTGGTCAAGGTAAAACGGAAATACTGCTTGATAGTCTTGAAAGTTATATTGAAAAGAAACTTATCCCAGGTGCAATGATTGGCATTGTTACTGCCGACAGTACAATCTTTGTGGGTGGTATAGGTTATGCAGATATTCAAAAGAAAGAAAAAGTTACCGAGAAACATTTATTTCGTCAAGGGTCAATTTCTAAATCATTTACGGCGATGGGACTCTATAAATTACTTGGAGATTCACCATATGATTTAAGTACGCCTATAATTGAAATCGATAAGAATATTCCATTTACAAATAAATGGAAAGACAAATCTCCAGTTAGAGTATCGCATCTTTTAGAACACACTTCTGGTTTTGAAGATTTTCATCTTCATGCTATGTACAATACAAAATACAACACTCTTCCGGACATAATTAATTTGGTTAATGACCATAGAAATTCGTTACATTCTAGATGGATGCCAGGGACAAAAAAAGCATATGCAAATCCGAATTATATTCTTGCTGGGCATTTAATTGAAAAGATATCAAATAATTCTTTTACTGAATATGTTGATAGAAACATTCTAAAACCAATAGGGATGAGGTCTTCGGGTTATTTTTTTAATAAACCTGAGGATAAATTATTCGCTCAAGGCTACCAACGAAACGGTAAAATCTTAAATCCTATAGAATTCGCCACAATAAATGGCAGTCCGGCAGGAGACTTTTGTGCAAATGCCGTTGATATGGCCGCATACCTTCAGCACATGATCAAGCGTGACACCTCGGTATTTTCAAAAGAAGAGTTTGAGAGAATCGAAAGTCCCAAGACCAGTATTGCAGCTAAGAATGGATTGATAGTTGGATATGGACTTGGTAATTATTCCATATGGAAAAATGGTTTTCTTTTTCATGGCCATGGAGGGCAAATAGATGGTTTTACCTCACGATATGTTTACTCAAGAGATGCAGGTATCGGAGTGGCGGTGGCAATAAATAGAAACGGAAACGCAAACGAAATCGTCGATGAAATCTTGGAGCAGGTTTTAAGCACTGTAAATAAAATGAATGAGAATAGAAAAATAGTGCCGATTCCAGATTCAATGAAAGACGAATTTTCAGGATTTTACGAATTCAAAAGCCCCAAAAGTAAACTAACGACCTTTCCGGATGATATGCTCGCCGGATTGAAATTAGATTTTCAAAAAGAGAAAGTGATTACAAGGACCTTGTTAGGAAAATCTAAAGACACTTTATATTATGCAGGTAAGAACCAATTCTATTTAAACGATGATGGTGTGCCATCTGTGCTGTTGATAGCTAAAAATTCTGAAAACAAGGTCTTATGGATAAATGATAATTATACAGTGCGGCAATCATGGTTAAAAAGAATTTTTCTTTTTTTTGGCATATTATTATCTGTAGTCTTAGTACTTGCCTTCACATTGTCTAGTTTGATATGGCT
The DNA here is from genome assembly GCF_042684265.1 of Croceitalea marina. Taxonomy (NCBI): domain Bacteria; kingdom Pseudomonadati; phylum Bacteroidota; class Flavobacteriia; order Flavobacteriales; family Flavobacteriaceae; genus Croceitalea; species Croceitalea marina. Next base: position 59,526 of record NZ_JBHULB010000014.1, read on the forward strand.
AATCAGAAATGGCTTTAGAAAAAACAAAAAAAGCCCAGTCAATCAGCTTACTATTTTTGGAGTTGGCGTCTCATTTATCTTAATTTTTGTTGGTTTTGGTACAACTGCGAGTAATTTAAAATCTTTTTCAGGCATAGACTTCCCCTCCGTACTCACGTATTTGAGCTCATTCACTTTTGTTATCATGTCGGTATTTTCAATTTATAGGTGTTTTAAGTTAACCGGATCTAAGGTCTTTAATGGTTTGTATATACTTACTTCTATAGGAGCGCTATCACTAGCATGGTATTTATGGAGCATTGGCTTTATTGGACTAAAAATGTGGAATTATTAGATAATGCTGAAAATCGAATTCTATGAAAAAAAATGACCTGACTATTTTACAAAGCTTCGGGATTACAGGAATCGTGATTCTTGGAATGCTTTTGTTTAGTCCAGTGAGTTTACTTTTGGGTAATTTTATGGGCAAAGAACTTGCGACACTTATCTACTATCTTTTATCCATAGGAGTACCTTTTTGGATTATAAGCGCCATTCGAAAGAGTAAGACCAATAGCAAGACTTTGAATTTCAAGATTGAAAATAAAAGAATAATTCCTTTCATTATCATTGCGACTGTAGCTTTGCTTTTTGGTCTAATTTCTCCGATTACAAATTTGATTCCAATACCAGAAAGTATTAAACAAGTCTTTTTGTCCTTTAGCAATCAAACAGGAATTTTTGCATTTATCTTAATGGTGTTTGCTGCACCAATTCTCGAGGAATTTATTTTTAGAGCGATTATATTGGATGGTTTACTAAAAAAGTATACTCCGATTACTGCAATTCTAATCTCCAGTTTTCTTTTCGAACTAGTTCATTTAAACCCATGGCAATTTGTAACAGGTTTGGTAATAGGCATTTTTTCAGGATGGGTGTATTATAGAACACAGAGTATCTCATACTCCATAATAATTCATGCGACAGCTAATTTTAGCGGGTATTTGGTCCGATACTTTGTGGACATGGACTCTACCATGAATCAAACGCTAACAGAGCTTTATGGCGGATTATTAAGCCTAGTTTTAGCGATTTGTGGTTCAGTATTACTAGTACTAGTTTGTATCTATTTTTTGAATAAAGAGTTTGCTAAGAGAAAAAGCATAAGCAAAGGAAAAAATAGCATTATTTTATTGATTCTGTATTCCACAATTTCAATTTCTTCGTGCAGTCCAGATGTGAAGTCCGAATTTTCTGAAATTCAGAATTATTTGAATGCCTTAACAACAGAAGATTTTTCAGGAGCAATACTAGTTGCTAAAGAAGATAGTATAATTGACTATAGGGCCTATGGCTATGCAAACATCGAACACAAAATTAAGAATGAGGTACACACTAGATTCAATCTCGCCTCCATTACCAAAATGATAACGGCAGTTGGCGTTTTAAAGCTGTATGATGAGGGTAAAATTTCTTTGGAAGAACCGATTAAAAAATATCTACCAAATTATTCAAATGAAGAAGTTAAAAGCAGTGTTACCATTCATCAACTGCTGTCTCATACTTCAGGACTTAATAATTTCTACACTGAAGAACGGTTTTTAGCAACTGATAAATTGCAGTACAAAAATGTAAGTGACTTTGTTCCACTTTTTGAAAATGACACCCTCTTATTTAAACCTGGTTCAAAGTATCATTATAGTGCATCAGGGTTTGTGTTATTAGGTTTGATTATTGAAGAAGTCAGCGAGCAAAATTACTATGACTATATTAAAAATGCTGTTTTTAAACCTGCACAGATGGAAAACGCCTCGGTATTTGAAATAGATGCAATAACAGAAAACAGAGCTGATGGCTATACTTCTCATTTTGGAGAAATGGAAACGCTTAAGAAAAATGAATCTTACCTTTCAAAAGCGTCCCCGGCAGGATTTCATTATGCTACTGCTGAAGATTTGTTCAATTTTTTAAAGGCATTAAGAAAGGGCAAATTGCTTAAAAAGGAAACGGTAAAACTAATGCATCAACCAAAAACCAAAGGCTACAATACTCATATTGGTTATGGAGTAGACATTGATTCAAGGTATAATCAAAAGATTATCGGCCAAAGCGGAGGTTGGTATGGAATTCACAACGAATTACTCCATTTCACAAAAGACCAATACATGGTAATCATCTTATCGAATCAAGATGATGATGGAAAAAAAGGAGCTTCAGGAGTAAAGAACTTTTTTATCCAATTATTTGCGAAAAAGAACTAAATAATAAACGTGTATTAAAATAAAATCATCAAGAAAATTTTCAGAATTATGCATAAAAACATATTATTTTCAGTAATCTTTTTATTGGTAAGTGTACAGCTGTCAGCTGCTGCTTCAAAAAAATGCTTTCCTTCCATTCAGGTGCAAAACGATTCGACTAGAATCGCCGAACTTGATCGCTATTGGGAACGATTAAATAAAACTGTAATAGAGGGTGATTTTGAAGGGAATAAAGATTGCTTCCATAAAGATGCCGTTATCGTATTTGCGTCAGGAAATAACAAGACTTCTGTGCCAATTTCGACTGCGCTGGAAGGTTGGAAGAAGGGGTTTAAAGATACTAGAGAAGGGAAAATAAAAGTGAATATAGAACTTCGTTTTTCTCAAAGAATTGGAAACGAAACTACTGCTCACGAAACGGGAATATTTGTTTATACGTCTACTGACACCTATACTGGAAACACAGCGAGGTTTATCATTCCTTTTGAAATGCTACTCGTAAAACGTAATAATAAATGGTACGCGATGATGGAATATCAAAAACCATTTGCAACTCAAAAAGAATGGGACGCTCTACAATAGAGAGTATTTGAAAACATAGCACTGGCATACTGAAAATTTCAGAGACGTTTCATTTCTAAGTTGTATGTTCTATTTGAAATGATTAAAGAAAACATTCACATAAAACGAGAGATAATATACTGTATAGAATTATTTGTAACGAACGGAAAGATTATTGTAAATCCTTAAAGCTTCGCGACCGCGTTGTCAAAGTCCGGCAATGCTTCAACAATAGTATTGGTAACTTCTTGGCCAATTTCATCGGCATATTGAGCGTAAACCGTGTAGCCTACAACTAGCATCCCTATAACTAAAGACCAGATAAGGATTCTTGCAGGAAGTAATTTTTCAGAAGCTTTCACGCCAAATTGATTAAGTTGGTTAACTAAAAGTAATCTAAAAAAATTAGATTAACAAATACTTAACAAATCTAATATCTTGTAAAGCAGTCGACTACCCTAAAATAGGGTCCTATTTAAGCATTATGCGTGCCGTCACAGTAGGGTGGATTACTTGTTTTTTTACAAGTACATAAATAGGCTTCTTTGTTTTCTTCAACACTAAAACCCATAGACGGGGTAGCATTATGTGTTCGATGAGAACCATCACAAAAAGGCTGGTTTGTGCTATGACTACAAGTGCACCATGCGTAACGTTTGTCTTTTTCTAAATCAACTTTAATAGGGCTGTAAGAATCACTCATTTCTAATCATTATTATCAACTAAAATTAACGTAAACCTTTCTAAGAATTAAAATAAATAAGACAACTTAGCGTAACAGAATTGCAATCGCCCCAAACGCCGTGACCACCAAAATAAAGATGCGATATTGCTTTTCGTTAATCAACTTCACCAGTTTTACGCCCGTAAAAAGGCCAAATAAAATAGCAGGCACTAATTTTAAATTTATGACTAAGGTTTCTAAAGAGATAGTCTCCCAAACAAATAAATGAAAAGGTAACTTAAAGAGATTGGTAATTAAAAAAAGCCAAGCTGCTGTGCCAACAAATTCGTTTTTAGGCAAGCGCATAGCCAAAAAGAAAAGATTGGTAAAGGCACCTGCGAGATTGCCTATCATTGTGCATATGCCTGCAAAAACACCTGTGCCGCCTGCAAAGGCCCAATGAGTAGGCACTGATTTTGATTTTCGTCTTTCCCAATAAATCAAAATGGCCAGACTTATCATAATCACCACGACCATGCCAATTTTAAATTGCTTCTCGGGCAAATCCTTACCTAGAAAAACTCCGATTAGAATACCAGTGAGCATCCAAGGTAAAAACTTGCGAATGTACTTCCACTGGGTATGTCTATTGTAGTAGATTACGGCAAAAACGTCACCTACCAAAAGCAAGGGCATTATCAGACCTGTAGATTGCTTTGCGCCAAATGCAAGGGCCATAAGGGTTACATTAAAAATAGAGAGGCCTTTGAGCCCGGCTTTTGAAATACCAAGCAAAAAAGAGGCGGTTGCGGCCAACACCCAACCGATTATGGAAACTTCAATATTCATGCTTGGTAGTTAATTCTGATGTTATTGGTGGAACCTGAGTTTAGGTTGAGCGAATCTAAGGCAAAAATATTTTAAAAATCGATATCTTTAAAAATCGACCAAAACCAACTTATGGAACTCAGTACACTTGACTACGGTTTTATTATAATTTTCTTCTCACTTGTTTTAGGAATTGGAATATACGTTTCCAAAAAATCAGGAAAGAATTCTTCAGAATTTTTTCTTTCGGGCCGCACTATGCCTTGGTGGCTTTTGGGTCTTTCTATGGTAGCCACAACGTTCTCTACCGACACGCCCAACTTAGTTACTGATATCGTGAGAACTTCAGGGGTTTCTGGAAATTGGGTTTGGTGGTGTTTTCTATTAACAGGTATGCTCACCGTTTTTGTATATGCCAAGTTATGGAGAAAGTCTAATGTAAAAACGGATCTAGAATTTTATGAGATGCGCTACGGAGGTAAACCAGCGAGTTTTCTTCGAAAGTTTAGATCTATATATCTAGGGGCGCTGTTCAATGTAATAACCATGGCATCCGTTACCTTGGCGGCTATAAAAATAGGCGGTATTATGTTGGGTCTAGAGCCTTGGGAAACCGTTGTCGGAGCAGGACTCATAACGGTAATTTTTAGCGCATTAGGGGGTTTTAAGGGAGTAGTCTATACAGATTTTCTTCTATTTTTTGTAGCCATGGCAGGTGCAATTGGAGCGGCATTTTATTTGGTAAATATTCCTGAAGTGGGAGGCATTGAAGCTTTGATAGCCCACGAGAATGTTGCAGGCAAACTAAATATATTACCTGATTTTGATAATACCAGTGTACTTATAACCATGTTTATTATCCCTATTGCAGTGCAATGGTGGAGTTCTTGGTATCCAGGAGCTGAACCTGGCGGCGGCGGTTATATTGCACAACGAATGTTAGCAGCTAAAAATGAGAATCATGCTATTGGGGCCACGTTCTTTTTTAATATTATGCATTATGCTCTTCGCCCATGGCCATGGATTTTAGTGGCCTTGGCATCTTTGGTGGTTTATCCGGATATTGCTAGTATAGCATCGGCATTTCCTGAAGTGGCTGAAAGTAAATTGGGTCATGATTTGGCGTATTCTGCAATGCTTACAAAATTACCAAGCGGACTTTTAGGAGTGGTTTTGGCTTCATTGGTCGCAGCTTATATGAGCACCATTTCAACACAATTAAATTGGGGTTCTTCTTATATTGTTTTTGATTTTTACAAACAACAGATAAATCCTGATGCGACAGAAAAGCAGATGGTTGTAGTGGGTAGAATCTCTACTGTAATATTGATGGTGCTTAGTGCATTATTAGCGCTAACGCTTCAAAACGCATTCGAAGTTTTTGACCTTTTGGTAACCTTCGGCGCAGGAACGGGATTAGTCTTTATTCTTAGATGGTTCTGGTGGCGTATCAATGCATGGAGTGAAATTACGGCGATGTTTGCTTCTGGAATCATCTCAATTCTATTGGTAAAAACCAGTTTGGGCGACATATTATTTGACCCTATAACGGGAGTTTTGCCAGAATGGGCCAACTATCCTTTTGTGGTGGTGGTCACTACAGCAATTTGGGTGGCGGTTACATTTATGACAAAACCTGAATCTGATGCAACGCTGCGCTCATTTTATAAAAAAATACAACCCGGAGGACCAGGATGGGCAAAAGTGGTTTCAAAAGCAACCAGAGATAATGAGGAGATTAGTACAACTAACGAAAAATGGAGCGTTCCCTCTGGTATTGGCGCAATGTTAATAGGAGTCGTTTTAATTTATAGTATCATGTTTGCCACAGGGTATTGGATTTATGGTGAAACCACATTGGCGCTAACGCTTACGGGCATTGCTATTGTAGCAGCAATTTTATTGGTACGTACTTGGGGTAAAATGAAGACAACTATTTTATAACATAGACATGAAAGACAGGATATTAGCGATTGATATTTTTAGGGGCATGACTATTGTTTTGATGATCTTAGTCAATACGCCTGGTACATGGTCTAACGTATACGCCCCCTTTTTGCATGCAAAATGGCATGGTTATACACCGACCGATTTGGTTTTTCCTTTTTTCTTATTTATTGTTGGTACTTCAATAGTGTTTGCATACCAGAACAAAAAGACAAACGCTGGCACCTACAAAAAAATAGCTATTCGAAGCTTAAAACTGATAGGGTTAGGCCTGTTTTTGGGTGCATTCATGCTAAGCTTTCCATTTATAAAAGACTTTTCAGAGATAAGATTTCCCGGTGTTTTGCAAAGAATAGGGGTGGTTTTCTTTTTCGCTTCGATACTTTTTATAAATCTTGACTGGAAAAAACTTATCGGTGTTTCAGCTATTCTTTTAATAGGATACTGGTTGTTGATGACCTTAGTGCCAGTAAACGGCATAGAATCAACTTTAGACCGTGCGCCTAATAATTTTGCAAACTGGTTAGATGTAAAGGTATTCGGAACCCACAATTACAAACCAGACTATGACCCCGAAGGACTGTTAAGCACAATTCCATCAATTGTAAGTTCGTTGTTAGGAATTTTCACAGGACTAATATTACTGTCAAAACAAAAGAAAAAGGCAACTATTCTATTTGGTCTGGGAGGGTCGCTACTATTAATAGGCCATTTATGGGATTTTGTATTCCCTATTAACAAAGCGCTGTGGACAAGCAGCTTTGTTTTGGTTACCGCCGGTTGGGCCAATGTGGTTTTAGCATTGATTTATTACCTAACGGATGTAAAGAAAATTGAATTTGGTAGTATATTCAAATACGCTGGGGCAAATGCTATTGTTCTCTATTTTTTATCAAGCTGTATCAGCAAGGTAATGGGCCTCATTAAGGTTGGTGAAACCTCTTTACATGGCTGGCTGTTTCAAAATATTTATGTTCAAGAATTTATCTCTTTAGAAACTTCTTCCTTACTTTATGGGTTAAGTGTAGTTGCTTTCTATTGCCTATTGGCGTATGTACTTTATAAGGGTAATGTTTTTATTAAGGTTTAATAATCTTTGAGTATTGAGTTAGGTTATTGTAAATAGAATTTTGCAGACAAATAAACCTAGTTAGCAGAAAGACTTTTTTTAAATATAGAAAATGAATAACTTTTGTATGATTGTTTTCTCTATTCTATAAACATGAAAAAGTCAATTGTTATTGGATTGCATTTTGGTTTTTGGTTCTGTTATTTGGTATTGACTATAGTGCTGTTATCTCTTTCTTTAAAAGGCGAAGAGAATTCTGTTGTAGACAAAGCAACGGTAAGGGTTATTTACTTCGCCATTATTCCGTCTATCATCTCTTTTTACTCCTTTTATTTTCTAATATTCCGTAGTATAAGAAAGAAGCGATTTATACGTGCTATTCTTTACGCAATTGTTACTTCAATTGGGGCTTCGCTAGTAGGCACTGCCTTAATTTACATTTTTCTTGGAGTAGAAAGTTTAACAAGAGCTCAAGAATCGGTTGCTGTAGGTATCATTTTTATTTCATTTGTATGCTTAATAATCGGAATAATGGCCCTAGTAACCAAAGGGTTTTTAAGGTGGTACGAAGAATTAAAATTAAAAGAAGAGTTAAAACAAAAAAATCATGAAATGGAAATGGCTTTGGTGAAATCTCAACTTGACCCACATTTCTTGTTCAATACGCTTAATAATATTGACATTTTAATTTTGAAAGACGCCGCGGAAGCCTCCAAATACCTGAATAAATTATCTGATATCATGCGTTTTATGTTATTTGAAACAAAAACAGATGAAATTTTGCTTTCAAAAGAACTTGAATACATAGAAAAGTACATCGCTCTGCAAAAAATTAGAACAGCAAATTCCAGTTATATAAATTTTGAAATTAAAGGCTCCCCAAAAGGTCGAACCATTGCACCAATGGTTTTTCTTCCATTTATTGAGAATGCTTTTAAGCACACTACAAATAAAAAATTGAACAATGCCATTACCATCATTATTACAATACAGAAAGAAACCGTAAAGTTTGAATGTAAGAACAAGTTAGATCCTAATCGGAAATTAAAACAGGAAAGTCATGGCTTGGGCAATACGCTCATTAAAAAAAGGCTTAGACTTCTTTATCCAGAAAAACACACGCTAGCGGTAGAGAAGACAGACACAGAATATAGTGTAAGCCTATTGATTAAAGGATAGATTGATAAAGAATGCCAACAATAATGAAAAAGTATAAATGTATCATTATAGAAGATGAGCCCTTAGCCCTTGAAAGAACCAAGGAATTTACTCAAAAAATACCCTTTCTTGACTTAGCTGCCACATTTGATAATGCACTAGATGGACTCGCTTTTTTGAAGACCAATAAAGTGGATGTTCTTTTTTTGGATATCAACATGGATGAGTTGACAGGGATAGAGTTTTTAGAAAGCTCAAGAATAGAGAGTCAAGTAATTATCACTACAGCGTACCAAGAATATGCATTAAAAAGCTTTGAACTTAACGTCACGGATTATTTGCTAAAGCCGTTTACCTTCAACCGTTTTTTACTGGCCGTGAATAAAGCACAAGAGAATTTAGATATAAAAACAGAGAAAAAATCATCAGAATTTATCTTCGTTAAAACAGAGAATCGTTTGGAGAAAATCAACTTTCAAGATATTCTTTACATTGAAGGAATGCGTGATTACCGTAGAATTCATACCATTAATAAAAGAATTATGACACTTCAAAACTTTAAGGAATTTGAAGCGATTATTCCCTCCAATATTGTCTGTAGAGTGCATAAATCTTATATGGTTTCCCTAAGCAAAATAGAATCCATAGAACGGAATAGGATAAGAATTGCCAATCAAATGATTCCCATTTCCGAAACTTATAAAGCAGGTTTTTTTCAGCAAATCGGTTCCAGTAACTGGTAAATTTCTTTTGTCCAAACGTCAAACACAATGGGCGTAACAATTTAAACAATGAGGAGAGGTCTACGCCACCGTTCTTACATTAAATGGAGCGATGCTTTATTGTAAGACCAATCATTTTATTGGGCAATTAGATACTTCGACAACACTAGTTATTCCATAATTCTATTATCGCTTCGGCCATCCCCTAAGGAAGTTTCAAGAGTACCGCTCAAAGCAAAATCTTTTGCAGATCAAAAACAGGCATTTGCAGATAGCTTTACCAGCCTTGCATAACAAAATTTCATAACCCTTAAGATTCATCAATATTTGCCTCGTAATCAAATATTTAGATGAAATTAATCTTTTGAAGTAATAGGTATCTGAGCATCCATCTGAATAAAATTTGCGAATTAAAATAATACATCAAAAAACAAACAATCATGAAACGAAAAAATCGAAATAAAGGTATTCGAGTATTTAACCCGATAATAGGATTTGGCTGGAGTACAACAGCTAGATTTCCAAAAAAGAATTTAAAGGTAAAATATCAAAGCGCTTCATTATGTTAAAAAGCAACATCAAACCACAGGAGTTGGTTTCTACACTATGGATATTCATCTTGTTCAATATGATTCTAAGGGATTTACATGAATTTCCAACCGAAGGCTATGTAGAAGAAATGATGTCTTTAAGATTATCAGAAGAAGTAATGCTCTTTTATGCATTCATAGTAGAAATACCAATTTTGATGATAGTTCTTTCCAGAATATTAAATCACAAGGCCAATAAATGGGCGAACGTAATCGCTGTGCTAGTTTCTAGTCTAGGAATACTTTACACACTGCCCTCGGGAGATTTAGATGAAATATTCTTTGCCCTTATTAATTCAGCGGCATTTTTTATAATACTTCGTACAGTATGGAAAGTGCCTTTTAATGACACACTCTAATCGAAAAATCTGGTAAAGTGAAAAAATCAAAATATCTACTTAAAATATATAGCAAGCCTATTTTATCCTTATTAGGAGTTGTTCTCATTTTCGGGCTGAACTCTTGTGCTTCCAATTGGTTTCTTACTCCTCGGGAAAAAAGCATTAAAGAATGGGAATCTCAACATGGTAAGACAGAAGAAAAAGAATCTGATTCTATTCAAAGATGGTCGGGTATTTACACCAAGCAAAAAATTCAAGAATTTAAATAGACATGAAATATTATCTGTATACTACAATTACACTGACTTTATGCATGCCTTTTATAGTCGCAGATGTTCTGTACCCATTGAATACCGTCGGCAATAAACCAGATTTAGGGCGTAATCTATCATCCGATTATAAAGATTTGACTGATTTTTCAGAGTCCATTGCAACCTTTATAATGAAGGAAGAGAGCTTCAATCGTTTATTTTGGGAAGGCCTAATCAAATCTTACAGTTTTTATTCTTCATCAGAATACATAGAACAATCCACAATAAATGATTTAATCGAAACAAGACTTTGGTCAAATCCTGACTTAAAACATTCTTTTAAGAAACCTGAAATAAACAGGACTAATTTCTTAATGGCATTTAATGCCTTGAATAGTTTTTCAGGGAAATGGCATGGAAAATGGGAAACTATGAAGATGCACCATCTTTGGCTTCCGGTTCGGAAATGTAATACAGCTCTATTCGATAGCTTTACGTTGGTGGGCTTCCAATCATGCTATACGGGAGATGGGATTGGATGGAACTATGTACTGAAAAAAGAGGATGATGTCATCATTCTGGGCTTTGTATATCATTTCAATGATAACGGAAAAATTTTCGCAAGAAACCCACACTATGCCTTTCTGAATTCTAAAAAGCAACTGACTTGGGTTTCAGACAATCATATTTATTATGAATTTGTATGTACGAATTCTACGTGCGCTAATGAACAGCACTATGTGATAACCGGAGCACAATATGAAAAAAATGCCAACGGAATAGAGCTCATCTCTGGATTTCAGGCAATATATCTTGACAAAAATCAACTAATCCCGGATTTTCAAAGTCTTTGTGTGGAGAAATGATGGTTGTTTAGCTCTACTTTTACTATTTAATTGTAACGCATTTTTGGTACCTGCTTCGTGTATCGTTGGTTTGGGTTTTTTTCTATATTTTCATCAACCTAGCCACATATTTCCCAATAACATCAAATTCCAAGTTTACTAGAGTTCCTTCTTTATAGGTGTTAAATCGGGTATGCTCATAGGTATAAGGGATTATGGCCACGCTAAAACGGTCTTTTTTAGAATCTACCACCGTAAGACTAGTCCCATCAATAGTTATTGATCCTTTTTCTATGGTGACATTATTTAGGCTGGAATCATAAGAAAAGGTAAAAATCCAACTGCCATCTTTCTCTTCAACACTTTGGCAAATAGCGGTTTGGTCTACATGGCCTTGAACGATATGGCCATCTAATCGTGCGCCTAAAACCATAGCACGCTCCAAGTTTACTTTATCGGAAACCTTTAATTGTCCTAAACTCGTTTTATCCAAGGTTTCTTGTATAGCCGTAACCGTATATGAATCATTATCAATAGCAACGACGGTCAAACATACCCCGTTATGGGCGACACTTTGGTCAATTTTAAGTTCTGAGGTAATGTTAGATGTAATTGTTATATGAAGATTTTCACCCTCTTTCTTTAAGTCTTTTACCTTTCCTAAAGTCTCAATAATACCTGTAAACATGTCCTTTTGAAATTACCTAGCTTTGTAGTGTAAAAGTAGTTATTCGAATATTGATTATATGGATGGAAGTAAAAAAATACGGTTAGGCATTTCAGTGGGTGATTTAAATGGTATTGGATGTGAAGTAGCCCTAAAAACTTTTCAGGATAATAGGATGCTCGATTTTTGCACTCCAGTTTTATTTGCTTCCAACAAGACCATATCAAACCAAAAGCAGACCTTAGGTATTGAAGTGAGTTTTAATGGCGTCCACAATGCTGCAAAGGCACTCGATGGTAAAATCAATGTGGTCAATGTTTGGAAAGAAACTCCAGAAACCGCCTTTGGTCAGGCAACGGAAGAAGGCGGAAAGTACGCTATAAAATCTTTAAGAGCGGCAGTGGAAGCCCTAAAAAAAAATGAAATAGACGTTTTGGTAACCGCCCCGATAAACAAGAACAACATACAGGCCGATGATTTTAAATTTCCCGGTCATACCGATTATTTGGCGAAAGAATTAGATGGTGAAAGCCTAATGTTCATGGTTACCGATGAACTTAGGGTAGGGCTTTTAACCGATCATATTGCGGTAAAAGATGTGGCACAAGCGATTACCACCAAATTGATTCAAGAAAAGGTGGCAACCATGGCCAAATCTTTGCAGATGGATTTTGGTATTCGTAGACCAAAAATAGCTCTGTTAGGCATTAATCCACATAGTGGTGATAACGGCACTATTGGTGAAGAAGATGAGAAAATTATGAAACCGATTATTGAAAAATTATTTAATGAAGGGCATTTGGTGTACGGGCCTTATTCTGCAGATAGCTTTTTTGGATCTAATGGGCACGAAAAATTCGATGCGATACTGGCGGCATACCATGATCAAGGGTTGATACCTTTTAAAACACTTTCATTCGGTAAGGGGGTTAATTTTACAGCGGGCCTCAGCAAAGTAAGAACTTCGCCAGATCACGGCACGGCCTATGAAATAGCGGGGAAAGGCATAGCAGATGAAAGCTCTTTTAAAGAAGCGGTGTTTGCAGCGATACGCATTTTTAGAAATAGAAACGAGTATGCCGAGCTTACTAAAAATCCACTAAAAAAACAGAGAGTAAAGCGTTCGGCCTAACAGCAACGGATATTTTTCGTTAAAGATTGGCTTTTTGTAAATAAATACTATCTTTGCACCCGCCTTAATGGCTGGTACACAAACCATACGCGTAAAAATGAAGAAGTTGAAGGGGTTTTTTATTCCTTTCTCAGGATTGAAGTTAGGAAAACACGAGTTTGAGTACACAATTGATAATACGTTCTTTGAATCTTTTGGTTATGAAGAGTTTAATTCATCTTCAATTAACATAAAAGCTATTCTTGATAAGATGAACACGATGATGGAATTGGATATCATCGCGTCGGGCAGTGTTAATGTGAATTGTGATCTTACCAGTGAACCATACGATCAAAAAATCGAATCAGATTTGCAACTGGTCGTAAAGTTCGGGGAAGAATATAATGATGAAGACGATGAGATTTTGATTCTACCTCACGGAGAATACCAAATCAACATTGCTCAATATGTCTATGAAATGCTGGTTTTGGCGGTTCCACAAAAAAGAGTGCACCCTGGGGTACTTGATGGAACATTAAAATCTGAGGTTTTAGATAAGCTTGAAGAATTACAACCAAAAGAGAGACAAGAAAATAAAGAAGATACAGACCCGAGGTGGGACGGACTAAAAAAATTATTAACGGATAAATAGGCAACAATGGCACATCCTAAAAGAAAAATATCAAGAACAAGAAGAGACAAAAGACGTACACATTATAAAGCGGTTGCACCAACAATTGCGAAGGACTCTTCAACAGGAGAAATGCACCTATACCACAGAGCCCACTGGCACGAAGGTAAATTGTACTATAGAGGGCAAATCCTTATAGACAAAACAGAGGAAGAAACTGCTGCGTAAGTAAACTCTATTTTTAAAAAATAGCGACTCCCGATGTAATTATCGGGAGTTTTTTTATGGACTCAACTCAATTTTAAAAACGAACGATTTAAAGCGAAAAGTCGTAAAAAATCACTATTTTTCACCACTTTTTGGTCTATTTTCATCTTTTTTGACAAAAAACGGACACTAGCATGACAAAAAAAACAGCAGCAATAACAGCTGTGGGAGCTTATCTCCCAGATTTCATCTTAACCAATCAGCTATTGGAGACCATGGTAGATACCAATGATGAATGGATTACCAGTAGAACCGGAATCAAGGAAAGAAGAATACTTAAAAAAGAAGGTGAAGGAACATCGTACTTGGCCATAAAAGCGGCGCAAGACCTTTTGCAAAAACAAAACCTTGACCCATTAGAGATAGACTTGGTTTTGGTGGCGACCGCAACACCAGATATGATGGTTGCTTCAACGGCAGCCTATGTGGCTTCTGAGATTGGTGCTACAAATGCTTTTTCCTATGATTTACAAGCTGCATGCTCTAGTTTCTTGTACGGAATGTCAACAGCATCTAGCTATATAGAATCAGGCAGGTACAAAAAAGTTTTATTGATAGGAGCCGATAAGATGTCTTCAATTATAGACTATACAGATAGAACTACATGTATCATTTTCGGAGATGGGGCAGGAGCAGTTCTTTTTGAACCTAATGAAGAAGGTTTAGGTCTGCAAGACGAATATTTAAGATCAGATGGTATTGGGAGAAATTTTCTAAAGATGGATGCCGGAGGTTCAATTTTGCCCGCATCTGAAGAAACCGTAAAAAACCGTCAGCACTACGTCTTTCAAGATGGTAAATCGGTGTTTAAATTTGCCGTTTCTAACATGGCAGATGTATCTGGCAAAATTATGGAACGTAACAATTTATCTCATGATGATGTGCAATGGTTGGTTCCGCACCAAGCCAATAAAAGAATTATAGACGCTACCGCCAGACGTATGGGGGTAGAAGATAGCAAGGTAATGATGAATATTCATCGTTATGGCAATACAACCTCGGCAACACTGCCATTACTTTTGGCCGATTATGAAAATCAATTAAATAAAGGAGACAATCTCGTTTTTGCCGCTTTTGGTGGCGGATTTACCTGGGGGTCTATTTATTTAAAATGGGCATATTAACTAACTAGAATAACTAAATCAAATTCAATGGATATTAAAGAAATTCAAAGCTTGATCAAGTTTGTTGCCAAATCTGGTGCAAGTGAAGTGAAGTTGGAAATGGAAGATATCAAGATTACCATTCGTACCGGTGATCAGTCAAGTTCTCCAGAGACAACTATAGTGCAACAAATACCTATGGCTCAGGCTCCGGTAGCTGCTGCCCCACAAGCTCCTGCAGCACCCGAAGCCACACCGGCCGCTCCAGCTGCTGCTGCCTCTGATGATTCAAAATATATCACCATTAAGTCTCCAATTATAGGTACTTTCTATAGAAAGCCTGCGCCTGACAAACCTAACTTTGTTGAGGTTGGCAAAGAGATACAACAGGGTGATGTGCTTTGTGTGATTGAAGCGATGAAACTTTTTAATGATATTGAATCTGAAGTTTCAGGAAAAATCGTCAAAATATTAGTTGATGATTCTTCTCCGGTAGAATTTGACCAACCTTTATTTTTGGTTGACCCATCATAATTTTAAGTTTAGAAGTTTGAAGTTTAAAGTTTAAAGCAAACGCTTTCAAACAAATAAACTACTAAACGGTAAACTCTTAAACTAAAAGAATATGTTCAAAAAAATATTGATTGCCAATAGGGGGGAAATTGCACTTCGTGTGATACGAACATGCAAAGAAATGGGTATCAAAACGGTGGCGGTTTATTCAAAGGCCGATGAAGAAAGCTTACACGTGCGTTTTGCCGACGAAGCAGTTTGTATTGGCCCTGCGCCAAGTAGCGAATCTTATTTAAAAATCCCAAATATTATTGCAGCGGCCGAAATTACAAATGCAGACGCGATTCATCCGGGATATGGATTCCTTTCCGAAAATTCGAAGTTTTCAAAAATCTGTTCCGAGCATGATATAAAGTTTATCGGCGCTTCTGGTGATCAGATAGACCGAATGGGAGACAAGGCTACGGCCAAAGAAACAATGAAAAAAGCCGGAGTGCCATGTGTTCCTGGTTCAGATGGTTTGCTCAAAGATGTAACAGACGCAAAGAAGACAGCCAAAAAAATGGGCTATCCCGTAATGATTAAAGCTACCGCAGGTGGCGGAGGAAAAGGAATGCGTGCTGTTTGGAGTGAAGAGGAAATGGAAGATTTATATAATAGTGCTGTACAAGAAGCTTCTGCGGCTTTTGGTAATGGCGCTATGTATATGGAGAAGCTAATTGAAGAACCTCGACACATCGAAATTCAGATTGTTGGTGACCAGTACGGTAAGGCATGTCACCTTTCTGAGAGGGACTGTTCGGTACAAAGAAGACACCAAAAGCTTACCGAAGAAACCCCATCTCCTTTTATGACTGACAAGTTAAGGGATGACATGGGAAAAGCCGCTGTAAAAGCCGCTGAATATATTAAGTACGAGGGAGCTGGAACAGTAGAATTTTTGGTAGATAAGCACCGAAATTTTTACTTCATGGAAATGAATACACGTATTCAAGTAGAGCACCCGATTACTGAACAAGTTGTTGATTACGATTTAATACGTGAGCAGATTTTAGTAGCTGGTGGTGTGCCAATTTCAGGAAAGAATTATTATCCGAAACTCCATTCGATAGAATGTAGAATCAATGCGGAGGATCCCTATAACAACTTTAGACCTTCACCTGGTAAGATTACTACATTACATACCCCAGGGGGCCATGGTATTCGTTTAGACACACATGTTTATAGCGGCTATATTATTCCACCAAACTATGATTCTATGGTGGCAAAATTGATTACTACGGCACAGACTCGTGAAGAGGCTATCAATAAAATGCGCCGTGCTTTAGATGAGTTTGTAATTGAAGGAGTTAAAACGACCATACCCTTTCATAGACAGTTAATGGATGAGCCAGATTATTTGGCGGGTAATTATACTACCAAATTCATGGAAGATTTTGAAATGGATGAAAAATATGACTATTAAAACAAACCCCGATCTTTCGGGGTTTTTGCTTTTATGGAATTAAGTTATTGGGAATATAAGACATGGCTTTCGAACATAGATTTTACTATTGTGGGGAGCGGTATAGTTGGCCTTACGACTGCGATTCATCTTAAAAAGCGTTTTCCTAAAGCGAAGGTTCTTATTTTAGAAAGAGGGATGTTACCACAAGGTGCGAGCACAAAAAATGCGGGCTTTGCCTGTTTTGGTAGTGCATCTGAACTACTTTCAGACTTAAAGACGCATACAGAAGATGAGGTGCTTCAATTGGTAAAACAACGTTGTGAAGGCATACAGAAACTTCGAGAATTAGTGGGCGATAAGGCACTAAATTTTGAACAAAACGGAGGGCATGAGTTGTTTTTGGAAAAGGAAGGCAAGCTCTTTCAAGAATGTGAGGAAAGCTTACCATACCTAAACAAGCTTTTACTACCAGTTTTTAAAGAAGGAGCTTTTGAGCTAAATACAAATACTTATAATTTTGAAGGAATTATACCTTCTTATATTACCCAAAAGTTCGAAGGTCAAATAGATACGGGAAGTATGATGACAGCACTTCTTCATATTGCCAATAAAGAGGGTATTCTTATTCTGAATTCGGTAAACGTTGAGGACTTTTTTGAAAATGAAGATAACGTTTCTATAAAAACAAGTCAGTTTGAATTTTGTACTCAAAAACTCCTAATTACTACAAATGGTTTTGCTTTCCAATTCTTAAATGAAAATGTAAAGCCGGCAAGAGCACAAGTGTTAATTACCAAACCAATTTCTGATCTAAAGTTAAAGGGCACCTTTCATTTTGATGAAGGCTATTATTATTTTAGGGACATTGATAACAGAATCTTGTTCGGGGGTGGCCGAAACTTAGACTTTGATGCTGAAGAAACGACCACATTTGGTAGAACAAAATTGGTACAAGAGCAATTGGAGCAGTTTCTAAAAACGGTCATACTACCCGACTCCGTTTTTGAAATAGAACAACGTTGGAGCGGAATCATGGGCGTAGGAAACAAAAAGAAACCAATTATCAAGCAGCTATCCAATAACGTCTTTTGCGGCGTTCGCTTAGGCGGTATGGGTATCGCCATTGGAAGTCTAGTTGGAAAAGAGCTCGCCGATTTACTTTAAACCTTTCTGCCGTCCAATAGATTTACAATTCTTGAACCATAGGCGGCATTTTTTTCGGAGTGGGTCACTTGTATAATAGTAACCCCATCTTCTTGGTTTAATTTTTTAAAAAGCTCCATTATTTCCTCACTTTGTTGCGAGTTTAAATTCCCGGTAGGTTCATCTGCTAAAATTAGTTTGGGATTTGCAATTAGGGCACGTGCTACACCAACAAGCTGTTGTTGCCCCCCGCTCAATTGAGCCGGGAACAAATCTTTTTTGCCCACAATATTAAAACGGTCCAACATATCGGCAACCATGGCTTTCCGTTCCGCACCCTTATATTTTTTATATAGCAAAGGCATCTCTAGGTTCTCTTGAACCGTAAGCTCATCCAATAAATGATAAGATTGAAAGACAAAGCCTATATATTCTTTGTACAGATTAGCCCTATGTTTTTCTTTGAGTGTATGAACCGATTCATCTAAGAAATGATACTCACCTTCGTCAAAAGTATCTAACATACCAATTACATTCAATAGTGTGGATTTACCTGAACCTGAAGGTCCCATAACGGAGATAAACTCTCCTTCTTCTACCTGTAGATTAATGTCTTTTAACAGAAAGATTCTTTGACCTCCTGAATTGACCCATTTGAAAATATTATTTAGTTGTAGTAGCATAGTATAATTATTTTAATTTTTATTCTTCTCTAAGTGCCTTAACAGGATTTTTATTGGCCGCATTAATCGCTTGACTTCCAACGGTAAACATCGCAACTAATAAAGCCGCTAACCCTGCCCCTATAAAGTAGCCCGCATGTAATGGTATTTTGTATGCAAATTGCGACAGCCAATCTTTTGCCAATAAATAGGCTATTGGTAGTGCAATCACCATTGAGATTAGCACTAGTTTTACAAATTCACTAGACAACATTATTGTAACTTGAGATACCGTTTGGCCTAGAACTTTTCGAATACTTATTTCCTTTTTTCGTCTTTCTGCTGAAAAAGCCGCTAACCCAAAAAGACCTAGGCAAGATATTAAAATGGCCATCCCTGCAAAATATTTAGACAAGGTAGCAACCCGCCGTTCAGATTGATAAAGTTGTTGATATTGATTGTCGAGAAAGCGAAAATTAAATTCTAATCCGGGATTGAATTTATTATATAATTTGGTTAGAGCAGCAATGGTAGTTTTTTCTTCACCTGCCTTAATTTTCACCACTAAATTACTTACCCATTCTGTTCTACATAATAATGCCATTGGGGCAATCTCTTGATATAATGATTGAATATTAAAATCTTTTACAACACCAATAATTTCTCTGTTTGGTCCGCGCATATTTATAATTGTTCCTATAGGGTTTTTGAGCCCCATTAGTTTTACCGCTGTCTCATTCAGTATAATTTTTGAATCGTTATCAGGCTTTTCTTTGACATAAGACCGACCTTCTTTTAGTTCTATGCCCATGGTTTCTATAAATTCTGGACCAACATGTGCATGTCTAAAAGTTATCTCTTTATCTTCTTCATTTTGCCCGGGCCATGTATGGCCCCGAGATGAATTACTGAAATTAGTCATACCACCCTGCATAAAAGAGGCATTAACTACCCCAGGTAGCTGTTTTGCTTCTTCAATAAAAACTTCCATGTTGGTAATAAGTCCATCTTGACGCTCAAAAATCATCACATTGTCCTTATTAAAGCCTAGGTTTTTTGACTGAATATAATCGAGTTGCATATAGATTACGCTCACCGCAACAATTAGTAATAGCGAAATACTAAATTGAAAAATTACAAGACCTTTTCGAATAAAAAGCTCTCCGAACGAAGTGCGTATCTTTCCTTTTAAAACTTTAACGGCACTGAACTTAGTTAAATATAAAGCCGGGTAGCTCCCTGAAATTAAACCTGTCAATAGGGTTATACCAATAATTGTAAAAATCACTGAGCCTTCGATTGCAAAGACTAATTCTTTACCCGTTAAATTATTAAACCAAGGCAAAATCAATAACACAATAAAATAGGCACTAATTAAAGAAAAGAATGACAGCAACAAAGATTCAGTAAGGAATTGAAAAACAAGCGACTTTCTGCTTGCTCCCACTGCTTTTTTGATTCCTACTTCTTTTAATCTTCTTGATGCTCTGGCCGTTGAAAGGTTCATAAAGTTGATGCAGGCTATTAAAAGAACAAAGAGTGCTACTATAGAAAAAAGAATCACGTAGGTTATTCGCCCCCCAACTTGTTTTCCATTTTCATAGCTTCCTTTTAGATAATTATCACTGTACTTAGTAAAAAATACCTGCTCATCAACATTTTCATTTTTCTTTTTAATAAAGTTGGCCATTTTACCATTAAAGGTCTTAATATCTACATTAGGTTTAAGTAATGTGTAAATACTAGAACTGTTGCTAAACCAGTTGATGTAATCTGGATTTCGGTACTTTAAAAAGGTTTTATACGGCAGTACAAAATCGAACTGTTTTGAAGAATTTTTTGGTATTTCAAAAACACCAGTAATGGTAAATACATCATCTATTTCTTCTTCCCCTTCCTTTAAAGCAATAGTCTTTCCTATTGGATCAACATCTGGACCAAAAAACCTACTGGCTAATTTTGAAGAAATCACCACAGAACTCACATCTGACAACACTGTGTTTTTATCCCCAGAGATTAAGGGAAAAGAAAAGACCTTAAAAAAATCGTCACTTGCCATATGCCCAAAGGCACTTAATTTTTTTGTTTCGGTTTCTAGTCTTGCATTACCGTCAAACTCATATATAGCCACGGCCATTTCAACTTCAGGCACCTCTTCTTGCAATGCCTTAAGCATTAAGCTAGAGTTTGAAGTAAATGTGCCAATTGCTCCTTGACCAATGGGGACATTTCTTCGAACTTGATATAAAGACGCTTCATTCTCATGAAACTTATCAATCGAAACTTCATTGAAAACCCATAAATAGACCAATAAGACACAAGTTAATCCTGTGGATAAACCTACTAGGTTAATTAAGAAACTGCTTTTGTGCTTTCTAATGTTTCTCAAATACAATAAAAGATTGTGCTTTAACATGTTTTAATTTTATATAGCGATGGCTCAAAAAGTATTTTATTCATCCCTTAAAGAATCTATAGGATTTTGCATTGCAGCTCTGATAGTTTTAGTACCAATAGTTAAAAGTGCTATTAGGACTGCCGTTGCTCCAGAAATAACAAACAAGGACCAATTTAGATTCATATGATAGGCATAATTCTGCAACCATTCTTTACCTAACCACCACGCTATTGGACTGGCTATTATAAAAGCAATGAATACTAATCGAAGAAAATCTTTGGTCAATATATAGGTTATGGAAGATACACTTGCACCGATAACCTTTCTAATTCCTATTTCTTTAGTGCGTTGTGCAACTATTAAAAGTGACATAGCAAAAAGACCGATACAGCTTAAAATTATTGCTATAATCGAACCTGTGGTGATAAGTGTTGCCATAGTTTTCTCTCTTCGAAAAGTACGGTCGACATTTTCATCTAAGAACGAGCCCAAAAATGTTGCATTCGGCTCTATCTTTTTATAAGCCGCTTCTATTGACTCAACAGAATTGGCTATGTTTACCGGGTTTACTTTTACAAAGGCGTAGTTTAAACCTTCCGTTCTATCTAAAAGAAAGGTAAGGGGTTCTATGGCCTTCGAAACATCTTGAAAATTATAGTCCTTTACCACGCCTATAACAGGGTAAGCCAAGGTGTCGTTAATAGCAATTTTAGCTTCTAAGGGGTTCTTTTCACCAAGCTCTTTTGCCATACTTTCATTTATAACTACCGCCTGAGCATCCGTCTTTCTGTTAATTTCAAAGTTTCGCCCTTGAAGCAACTCTAGCCCCAAGGTTTCTATGTAATCGTAATCGACAACCAAGGCGTTGGTATTAACACTTTTGCCTTTATAATCAAAACCCCATACACTTGTATATTGGCTTCCGTCCCTTCCTCTTCCAAGGTTGATGTCTGAAGCGCTGATTCCTAAGACATCGGGGTTTCCGGAAAGCTCTTGGCGCAATAATTTTATAGCATCGTAGCTGTTCTTTTTTCCGTTAATAGGAAAGGAGAATACTTGTTCCTTATCATACCCTAGATCTTTATTGCGCATAAATTCTACCTGGCCCCATAACACTAGAGTGCCACTAATGAGCAATATGGCAATACCAAATTGCACTACTATCAATGCATCACGCAACCTATTTCCTCCAGAAGTCTCCAGTTTTCCTTTTAAAGATTGAATGGTACCAAGGCGACTTAGCAGTAAAGCCGGGTAGCCACCAACTACCAGTGTAATGGAAAATATCAAGACGATTGCGCCTACGAGTACTTTTGAAGAAAGGAGCACTTCAAAAGAAGCACTGGTTCTAAAAAGAGCCTGAAAATTATCTAACAACAGAATACTAAGAAGAATGCCCAAACCTATCGAAACGGTAAAAACTAAAAGACTTTCTCCCCAAAATTGAAAAAATAACTGTCTCTTTTCTGCTCCTAAGGTCTTGCGCATACCTATTTCACGTAATCTTTGTGAACTTTTGGCGATGCTCATATTAATAAAGTTGACACAGGCGATAAATAAAATTAAAAAGGCTACCCCTAGAACAAGATAAACACTGGTGCGGCTGGTTTCGGCAACGCCCGTATTAAAACTGGTGAAATGAATCTCTTTTATGGGAAGTAGACCTAGTTGAAGAAATTGTCCGTTTGCATCTGGTAATGCACCATCACGTTTTAGTTTTTCAATCGAGTTTTTATAATGAAGATTGGTAAATGCATTGCTGTTTTTTTCAAAAGCCTTGGCCGAAACCCCTTTTTCTAATTGGACCAACACATCATGATATTGAGCCCCCCATCTTTCTTTGGTTGGCACATATGACGCATTTTTTTCAAAAGGTATTGCAATTTCAAATTCTAATGAACTTTCGTTAGTATTCTCTTTTGTAACAGCTCTTATTGTAAAGGGTTCTTGTTTTCCATTAATTAAGATGTTGACAACTTTGTCTATAGGATTCTCATCACCAAATAATTTACTTGCTGCAGCTTCTGAAATGACTACTGATGATAAATCTTGTAGTGGATTGGTTTTATTTCCTTGAAGAATAGGCAGGGTAAACATTGAAAAGAAATCTGAAGCTACCCATACAGCGTCTAGATTGATTTCCTTTTCCTTGTAGAACAGCAAGGCATTCTCTTCAAGAAATTGAGTGATTTTTTGAACACCTGGCACCTCAGACTTTAACGCTTCGGAAAATGGGGTGGGCATACTTGTACCAATCTCTGTACCTTTTGGTGTCTGCCATGTAATGTAAGTTTTATAAAGTTGGTCTCCGTTTTCATGAAAGCTATCATAAGAAAGCTCATTAAGGGAATCCATAACCAACAGGGTAGCCACAGCAAAGGCGACGGATAAGCCTACTATATTTATTGAAGTAAACAGTCTGTTTTTCCAAAGATTACGCCAAGCTATTTTCAAATAGTTTTTAAACATGATTGTTGTTTTTGATTTATGATGACTTATTCCGTCCGTAAACTATTTACGGGATTAATGATTGCTGCTCGTACTACTTGATAACTTACCGTGAAAAGGGATACTAGTAACACACACAAAATGGCTAGCCCAAAGACCCACCAGGGAATATTGATATGATAGGTATAGTTTTCCAACCATTGTTGCATAAAAAAATATGCGACGGGAATCGCGACTAGTCCGGAAAGCAGTATTAGTAGCACAAAATCCTTAGAAAGCATCTTTAACAGGTTTGGAATGGATGCGCCCATTATTTTGCGAATTCCAATTTCCTTTGTTCGCCTTTCAGCCATAAAAGTAGCGAGACCGAATAGGCCTAAACAGCTAATCAAAATAGCCAAGACTGAAAAAATACCCGATAATTTCCGCATTCGTTCCTCGGTTTTGAATTTATTGCCAAAGGCGTCATCCACGAATTGATAGTCAATTGGAACATCCGGGGCAAATTTGGCCAATTCTACCTCAATCTGTTCTAAAGAATGTGCAAGGTTTTTCTCAGGTGTCAATTTGAGATTTATCCAGTTCGTTTCATTATAGTCTATACTGTAAATGGCTGGTTTAACGGGCTCAAAAGGGGATTCGGTCAACAGATTTTTAACTACACCAATGACTTGATGTTCACCGTCATACCATCGGATCGTTTTTCCAATAGGATTCTCCAAGCCCATGTAAGCAATAGCCGCCTCATTAAGAACATAGGCTGTGGAATCTGAGGCGAAATCCCTTCTAAAATCCCGACCTTCTTTAATTTCCCAATCCACGGTCTTTCCGTAGTCATGAGATACATAGAAGGAAACAATATTAGTGGTGAAATCAGGATTTTTACCCTCCCATTCATAACCGCCGTTACTGTGCCAAACCTCGGTCATTGGGCTTGAAGATTCAGCCATTTCCAAGACAGCTTCGCTTTTTTGTAATGCATCGCGAAGCGCATTATACTTCCCTTCGAATTCATCAGTGGTCTTTTCTACCATAATAAGGTTATTTTTATCATAACCTGTGGGGCGGTCTTTTGAATGTTGAATCTGCTGATTGACCACTATAGTGCCGGAGACCAGAATAATGGAAACTGTAAACTGCACGACAACCAATGCTTTTCGAAATGACACTGTGGATTTACCCGGGCGAACAGTTCCTTTCAGAACTTTCACCGGGCGGAACGAGGAAAGGTAGAGTGCAGGGTAACTCCCCGCCAAAAGGCTGGTGATCAAGATCAATCCTAAACCAATGCTCCAAAATAGCGGTTCAGCGAAAGGGAAAACAAGCTGCTTGTCCGCTAATTGATTAAATGCGGGCAAAAGCAATACGACCAAAGCACAGGCCAACAGAAAAGCACAGAAGGTAACCACAAGGGATTCTAACAAAAATTGTCGTATCAATTGGTTTTTGTTCGAACCAACCGTTTTTCTTACCCCTACTTCCTTAGCCCGTTTTTGAGCTCGTGCAGTACTCAAATTCATAAAATTAATACAGGCCAATAACAGTACAAAAACACCGATTATACCGAACATTCGCACATATTGAATCGCTCCCCCACTTGAAACACCGTTTTTAAAACTGGATTTTAGGTGCCAATCTTTCATAGGGTGAAGAAAGATTTGGGGCTCACTCCTTTTAGTGGCTTCGGAAACATTGTCATAGAGCACCTTCTCGATTTTTTGGTTTATGGACTGCATTGCAGATTGATTGTATATTTCAACAAATACTAGGTATGAATTGTTATCCCAAAGTTTTCGATCACGTGCAGTTCTTACCCAGTCATACATCGAGACGTAAAGATTCCAAGGCGCAATAAAATCAAGTTTTTTGGTTTCGGAAAAAGCGGCAAGAGACTCAAATACATTGGCATTGTTAGGAAGCTCTTCAAAAACACCCTTCACGGTTACGACAGCATCGTTATTCAATCGCATGGCTTGGCCCAGTGGGTCTTCATTGCCAAACAACGTCTGGGCGGTAGAAGCCGAAATCACAATCGCATTTGAGTCATTTAGGGCATCAAGGCTTCCCTTAAGCATATTAAATGAGAACATACGAAGTACATCTTTCTCCATAAATGCACCATGCATGTTCAGATTTTTCTCTTTAAAAGACAGTACATTGTCTCCTGGAAAAGAACTCATGGCCACATATTTGAAATCATCGGAATAGACCCTTCGTAATTCGTCTGCCAATGGATAAGGGTGGTTGTATCGTGTTCTAGTCTCTCCATTATCGGTTTTGTTCATAAGCACCTGTGCGATACGCTCGTGATTCTTGAAATTAGTATTGAAGGATTTTTCATCATGAATCCAAAGACCTATGAACATGGCTACGCTAAAGCCTAAAGCCAGTCCGCCGATGTTAATTGATGAATGGGCTTTGTTCTTCAGAAGGTTTCTCCATGCGATTTTTAGGTAGCTTTTAAACATGCTTATAGTTTTTTGATCGATGATAACTTATTCAGTTCGTAAACTTTTCACGGGGTTTGTTCTTGCGGCTTTTATACTCTGAAAGCTAATGGATAAAAATGCCAATATTAGCGTTAGAAAACCTACCAAAATTGCAACCCACCATTGCAAAGAAATTCGATATACGTAGTCTTGCAACCAACTTTCCATAAAATAATACGCAAAAGGAGTGGCTATTAAAAGCGCTATTATGATTTGTTTAAAAACACCTTTTGCCAATAGATTTAAAATACCGGAAACTGAACTTCCTAATACCTTTCGTATGCTTATTTCTCTTCTTCTTTGGGCAATCTGGAATGAAACCATGCCGAATAACCCCATACCTGCGATAAAAAGAGCTAAAAGCGTGAAGATGTTAAAGGCTTTACCAAGTCTTTGTTCGGCATCATAGAATTGCATATAAGAATCTTCTACAAATTTTACTTCATAAGGTACATGAGGAACAATCTTTTTCATTGTTTTCACAATAAAATCAGAAGTATTCTGGTAGTCAGACATGTCTATTTTTAAAACTACTTCCCCATTATTTCTAGTATGTTCAGGAGTTCGTAAAGCCATAAAGAGGGGTTCAATTGCTTGATCAAAAGTTTTAAGATGAAAGTCTTTTAAAACCCCAATTACCTTACCATTTGCGAATTGTTTGCCAATTGGTGCATTCCAACCAAGTGATTTTACGGCTGACTCGTTTATTAAATAAGCCAGAGAATCGGATGCTATCTCAGGTGAAAAACTTCGGCCGTCAATCAGTGCCATCTCAAAAACATCGATAAAATCAAAATCGACATAAGTTCTGTATATGTATAAAGGTTCATCATTGTAATTTCCCTCCCAACTTGTGATAGGCCCTTGACTTGTAACATTAAATGGAAGTTGAGAACTCAAAGAAACCTCATGAACCATTGGGTTTTGCAATAACATCTCTTTTAGAACCTTTTGCTTTTCTGTAATTTCAGGCTCAAAATAGCGAACATGTACAAGTTGCTCGTTTTTATATCCTAAATTTTTATTTTGAATATACTGGAGCTGCTGTTGTATAACGATACTTGCTATTGCTAGACCAATTGCCACGGTAAATTGACTAACGACCAAAATACTTTTTAAAGAAAATCTTTGTTTTGTACTTTTTAGAAAATTACCTTTTAATGCCTTAATAGGCCCAATGCCCGAGAGAAAAAAAGCAGGATATAGTCCAGAGATAATTCCTGTAACCAATGCTGCTAAAGAAAGAACTGCCAGTATTTGCAGATTCGATAAAAGATTAAAACCAATGTCTTTGTTTAATAGGGCATTAAAACTTGGGAGTAAAATTGATGCCAGAAATAATGATAGTACGAGACTGGCGAAAGTAAGAAACAAAGATTCGCTCAGATATTGAATTATTAAGCTTCTTCTTTTTGCTCCAAGAACCTTACTCACACCAACTTCTTTTGCTCTTTGAGCAGATTTTGCAGTTGCTAAATTTGTATAGTTTATAGCTGCTAGAACAAGAATTATTATAGCAATTAGGGCGAATAAGCGTACAGATTTAATATTGCCGTTTTGACTTATTTCAACATTTACGTTCGATTTAAGATGAATATCTTCTAATGGTTGTAATTTGTATTCAGGATAAAATTTAAAGCCTTGATTTTCATAGGCCGGTTTTGTGATTTTTTCATAAATCGCCATTTTATCTTCCAACAGTTTAGACTGGCTAGCTTCTTTCAACGTAAGATAAGTATGATAGTTATTGCTTACCCACTGGCCCACATCATGTTGATAGTATCCTTGACTTTTGTAAGAGACGATAAAGTCATAGCTAAAATGCTGGTTTTTGGGAGGGTTTTCAATCAAGGCCTTGACGGTAAAGGTCTTTCCGTTTCCGAACGTTAATTCTTGATTTATCGGAGAAAGATTTCCAAATAACGTATTGGCTAATGATTCTGTAACCAAAATATTATCTGGGCTTTGCAAAGCTAAACTTGGATTTCCCTCAATAACTTTTGTGCTGAAAACATCAAAATAAGCACTGTCCGTATACAAGCCTTGCTGAACAAAAGATTGATTATCTTTAAGTATTAACGCCCCTCCAACGTTGAGGTTCGTAACACTTTCGACCTCAGGAAAATCTTGTAACAATGCTTCACCAAGAGGCAGAGGAGCAACGGCAAACATGTCTGTGCCCTGATAACTATTACCTTTTTGTTGTTGTACAATCCTAAAAATTCTTTCTGAATTCTGATGATGCTTATCAAAGCTCATTTCAAACTGAACAAACAATGCTAATAACAAAAAACAGGTCATTGCAACTGCCAGGCCTGTTAAATTAATAGCTAGGTAGGCTTTATTTTTAATCAAATTTCTCCAAGCAAGTTTTATATGGTTTTTAAACATGACTTTTGTTTTTTTGATTATCTCATTCGGTACGCAAACTTTTGACAGGGTTTACAATAGCCGCTTTAATACTTTGATAGCTTACAGTTATTATGGCAATCGATATGGCTATAAGCCCAGCGAGCGCCAAAATCCACCAACTGACTTCAATTCGATATGAAAAATCTTGTAACCACTTATTCATTGCGTACCAACCGATGGGTAATGAGATAAATATGGCAACACCTACAAGTTTTAGAAAATCTAAGGTAAGTCGATATGAAATTTGGCCAACACTGGCCCCTAAAACTTTTCTCACACCGATTTCCTTGGTACGTTTTTCTGCATTAAATGCGGCCAACCCGAATAAGCCAAGGCAAGCAATAAAAATGGAAAGAACTGTAAAAACAATAAAAATTCGCCCCAATCTTTGTTCGGCCCGATACGTATTATTGAACGATTCATCCATAAAACTATAAGCTAAAGGTTGTTCAGGAATATTTTTATCCCATACGTGTTCAATTGCGGCTATTGTATTAGAAAAATCCCTTCCACTGAGTTTGACGGCCAAGTTTCCTGTTGAGGTCCCTAATCTCAGGCTTAGTGCGCCAATGTCATCTCGTAATGTTTCAAAATGAAAGTTGTCAACGACACCAATTATGGTATAGAACACTCCATTTTCATCTCCTATATCACTAGATACTCTTAAACCTATAGCTTCTTTGGCACTTACACCTAGAAGTGACGCGGCAGTTTCATTTATTATTATTGCTGTAGAATCCGTTGTCCGTTGTGGACTAAAATCGCGTCCTGCCTTAAGTTCAATACCTAAAGTTTTTAAATAGTCGTAGTCAACAAGCCATCGCTGCATGTTAACGGCATCTTCTTGATTATTAAAACCTTCTTTAAAATAAGTGTAATCTGATCTTGAAGATGGTGTTGGCAAAAAACTGCTTATTGCAGCACTTTCAACTTGAGCGAGTTTTTGCACTTCTTGCTTAATTACATCGCCTTTTTCCCTTGCGCCATAAAAGTCTTGAACGATTAAGATCTGATCTTTTGAAAAACCTAATTCTTTACTTTGTATGTAATCGAGCTGGTTAAATACTACAAGTGTACCTACTATTAAGAACACAGAAATAGCAAATTGAAAAATTACCAATGAGTTACGAATATTACCTCCGCCTACACTTGATTTCCCCAGCCCTTTCAGAACTTTCACCGGAATAAATCGAGACATAAAAAAAGCGGGGTACCATCCTGAAAATAAACTTAATACAACTGTTGAAAAAAGTACAACTAACCAAAAAATCGGATTGAGATAGGGTATACTTATTTCTGTTCCTGCAAGCTCATTAAAAAAAGGCATTACAAAAATTGCGATTCCAATTGCTGCCAAGAGCGAAATAAAAGAGATAAGTGCGGACTCTGTTAAGAACTGTCTTATTAAACCAGATTTATTTGAACCTAAGGTTTTTCGAATGCCCACTTCTTTGGCCCTCTTTAAAGAATGGGCAGTAGACAGGTTCATAAAATTTACACTTGCCAATAGAATTAAGAACAACCCGATAAAAGAAAGAATGTAAATGTTTTGGATAGATCCATTTGCACTCAATTCAATATGAGCATCTGAATGTAAGTGTATATCTGTTAAAGGGATGGAATAATAATTCACATAGTTTCCCGAGGCCCTAAAGTCTTTTTCTGTAATTCCTGGATAAATTTTTTGCACCCAAGGAATTAGATAATCTCCAACAATCCCTTGAAGCGGAGCTTGAAAATCTTCAATTTTTGCACTTGGAATAAGCTTAATAAAAGTAAAATAGTTATGGCTCCCCCATTCATTTTGTTGGGCATCTTCATAACCAGACATGGCCATAAAAACGCTGTGGTCACGTAATAAAGAGTTTTTAGGTAAATCATTAATTACCCCAGTAACGGTATACGTATCTGTATTGTCAAGAACTAGTTCTTGCCCCAATGCATTGTTAACCCCAAAATGCTTTTCAGCTGCTGTTTTGGTAAGTATTAGGGTATTTGGTTCTTTTAGCGCAGTTCTGGTGTCGCCAACTAGTAAATCTAGACCGAACATTTTAAAGAAGTTGGCATCGGCATACGCAGAATGGAGTTCTTTAGTATTATTTTTCGCACTTTTTCGCACAAGAATACTTCCTAAATTTCTAATTCGAGTGGCCATTTCTACTTCCGAAAAATCATTTTCCAATACTGCCGCCATAGGTGCAGCTGTTTCAGCAGATATATTTTGATCTCCGCCAAATTTAATATCTGCATTTATCCTATGAATACGGCTGGCATCAGCGAACATTTTATCATAGTTCAACTCATTATGAATATATAATGAGATTAGTAAAACACCGGACATACCTATGGCAAGACCAAAGATGTTTAATGAAGTAAAAAAAGGCTGTCTTTTAAGACTACGCCAAGCTACTTTTAGATAATTTTTAAACATGACCGATTCGTTTTTTGATTGATATGTAATTGAAGTCTAATTTTATGCCATAATTTAACTATTTGTAAATCAGATATTTAAAATGATCACCTAACTATGTAGTGTAAATTTTTTTTACACCTTATGTATAATTAATTTACAAGGCTATTCTGTTCTTAGACTTTTTACAGGATTCCGTTTTGCTGCCTTAACGGCTTGATAACTTACCGTTAGGAATGCGATAACCAATGCTAAAAGACCGGCTAATGCAAACACCCACCACGAAAGGTCTATGCGGTATGCGAAATCTTGAAGCCATTGATTCATGGCGTACCATGATATGGGAATAGCAATCAAGAGCGAAATGCCTACCAACTTTAAAAAGTCTTTTGAAAGTAAAGCGGTAATACCACTAACAGAAGCCCCTAATACTTTGCGGACTCCTATCTCTTTGATTCTGTTCTGAGCCATATAACTAGCCAAACCAAATAGCCCTAAACAGGAAATTAGAATGGTTAAAAGCGTAAAAAGACTAGCGAGTTTTTCAAAGCGTTGTTCACTAACAAAATTTCTGGCATACACTTGGTCCACAAACTCATAATTAAAAGGATATGTGGGATTTTGGTTTTTAAAAATAGTTTCAATTATTGCCAAATTATCCGCAACATTTTGATCTGAATTTAACTTAATGTGAATAGTATTTAACCACCATTGGGCACCTTGAATAATCATTGGCTCAATTTTTTGAAAGGGGGAGTTGAACACAAAATCTTCCACTACACCTATCACCCGCCAATCGGTATTGTTATCCTTAATGATTTTTCCCAGTGGGTCATCGAAACCCATCAAACTAACGGCTGCCTCATTTAAAATAACCCCCGTAGAATCCGTAGGATATCTTTGTAAATCAAAGTCTCTACCTTGTATTAAGTTTAGTCCCAGTGTCTTAACCACATCGGCATCAGTACTCATACGGTGGACCAAAGTTTTATTCTCAGGATTCTTTCCTGGCCACTCTATACCCCAAGAATTGCTCCAACTTTCCGTTACCCTACTACCCATTCTTGAAATGGATGTAGCGCTCCCACTTTTTAAAAGTTCGGTTTTAATGGTTTCGTAGCTTTCTTCTATTTCGCCTTCAATAGTTATGGTGATTAATTGGTCTTTGTTGTAGCCCAATTTCCGATTTTGAACAGTATCAATTTGCTGCCTAATAACGATAGTAGCCGTAATTAAAATGATGGCCACGGAAAATTGGATGACTACCAATACCTTTCTAGGAGTTACGAGCGTATTGATTTTTTGGAAAGTTCCCTTTAATACTGAAGAGGGTTTGAAGGAAGACAGATATAGAGCAGGGTAGCTTCCTGCTAGAATTCCTGTAAACAATACAATTCCTAAGATAGAGACATATAACCAGGGATTTTTCCAATTAATGGAAAGCTCAATGTTTATTAATTCTGAAAACCATGGCAGTACCAATATGACCGTTCCCAAAGCAACAATTGCAGCTAGAGTACTGATGAGAATAGACTCTCCCAAAAATTGCCAAATCAATGTATATTTTCTAGCCCCAACAACTTTTCGAACGCCTACCTCCTTGGCTCGCTTTTCACTCCGTGCCGTGCTAAGATTCATAAAGTTAATACAAGCAATCACCAAAACGATTACTGCAATTAGGGCAAACAGCCTAATGATATCGATAAGTCCACCTGTTTCTACACCGTTTTCAAATTCAGAATATAAGTGTGACCGAGTATAGGGATAGAGATAAGTAACCATATCGGGTGATTCTCTATCGTATTTCTCTCTGAGGGTTGAAACCTTCTTAGAAAAAGCATGATAATCCACGCCCTCCTTTAACAGGACGAAAGTACCGACCGAGTTGTTGTCCCAATATTCATCATCCCAATTACGCTGTTTCGAATAGGACCACGGTATTAAATATTCAAATCTGAAGTCTGAATTTTCAGGAAGGTCTTTAAGAATTCCACTTATCTTAAAAGAATCCCTGTCATCCATTTCAACCACTTGTCCAATAGCTGGTTCGTCACCAAACATCTTTTTGGCGAAGGATTCTGTCACCACTAAACTGTTTACATCTTCGAGAACCGCTGTTATGTCTCCTTCTATCAATGGAAAACTAAAAATCTTTAGGAAGTTAGGGTCTACTATAGTACCCGTTGATTGGATACTCTTGTCGCCCTGGCTAAAAAGAAAATTGAAATTGTAAAAATATCGGGAGACTTCCTCGATTTCTGGATAGTCTTTTTTTAAAGTAGGAGCCATCACTTTTGGAGTACTGTTCCAAGTCCATATTTCTCCGTCTACAGGATACTTATTGTACACCTGATAAATTCTATCCTTCTTTTCATGGAATTGGTCATACCCAATTTCGTAGTTAACCCAAAGAAGTATCAGGACAGAAACCGTTAGACCTATTGATAAACCAAAAATATTCAGTAGAGAAAAGCTCTTATTTCTAAGAAGATTCCGCCAAGCGATCTTTAGATAGTTTTTAAACATGATTACTTTTTTTGATTGATATGTAATTGAAGTCTAATTTTATGCCATAATTTAAATGTCTGTAAATCAAATATTTAAAATAATTATCTAATTGTGTAGTGTAAATTTTTTTTACATGTTATGTATAATTAATTTACAAGGTTATTCTGTTCTTAGACTTTTTACAGGATTCATCATTGCCGCCCGTATGGATTGAAAACTTACCGTAAACAAGGCAATAGCTATCGCTAGTAATCCGGCGATAAAAAATATAGACCAGCTTATGTTTATACGGTACGCGTAATTTTCTAGCCAACCATTCATCACCCAATAGGCTAAAGGAAAACTTATCAAAAGAGAAATTAAAACAAGCTTTACAAATTCTTTCGATAACATTTTGGTGATATTAAATACACTGGCCCCTAAAACTTTACGAACGCCGATCTCTTTTTTGCGCTGTTCTGCCATGAAAGCAGCTAATCCAAAGAGCCCTAAACAAGCTACAAAAATGGCTAAGCCACAGAATAAAAGCCCCAGAGTTGCCGCTTTTCGTTCTAATGAATAGAAACGTTCAAGATTCTTGTCTAAAAAGACGTATTCAAAACCTGATTCCGGCATAACTTCTTTAAACTTTGCTTCTAGTTCTCCCATAATAACCGGTAATGAAGCACTATTAAAACGTACCAAAGCAAACGATTTGGCTTCTGATTTTCCATTATGGAAAGCATAGGCTCCAATAGGTTCATGTAGCGATTCAAAGTTAAAATCATCAATTACACCGACTATGGTGGCATTATCCCTAAAACCGCCTATCAAGACTTTTTTACCTACAGCATCTTCTACAGAATAACCTAAGTATCGCACTGCTTTTTTGTTTAAGACAACATCTATTAAGGTGTCATTTTCTTGTTTTACACTTGGCAACATTTTACCTGATAACAATTTTAACTTGAGCAAATCAATAACTTCGGGATCAACACGATTGGTACTTATCTGTAATCCGTTTTCATCTTGCTCATTTTTAAAAAGCATTCTTCCACTTACCGTAACCCCAGGGAACCCTTGCGCCATGGCAGTATTGGTCACATTACTTAAAGACTTGAACTCTTGCACCAACGCTGTTTTCTTTGCTGTTTCGTTAATGGCCATGGTAGAAATAGCGACCGTATGTTCAGGTTCGTACCCTAATTCTTGATTCTGTATTAATTGTAGTTGCTTATAAATAGTAATAACACCAACAATAAGCATCACAGAGGCTGCAAACTGTAATACAACTAGCCCTTTTCTAATATTCACAACGCCTCCTGCCTGTTTTATTTCTGGATTCAGAATCGCTTTTGGAGAAGAACGCGACAAATAAAATGCAGGATATGACCCCGATATAAGCGTTGTGATTGCCCAAAAAACAAACAAGCCAATCACTAATTCTGCTTTGAACAATAAAGAAATATCGAGCTGTTGTTCCGTAATGGCGTTAAAAATTGGAACGGTAACAACCGCTAATACTACTCCAATAACTAAAGCAATAAACGTTATTAAACCTGTCTCTGCATAAAAACGAACAATCATGCTTTTAGATGATGCTCCAAGTGTTTTGTTAATACCAACATCTTTTGATCGTTTTTGAGACCTGGCAGTCATTAAATTCATATAATTGACACAGGCTATAATTAGAATTAATAAGCCTAGAATGGATAAGTTTTCTATCTCGCTAATATTACCGACTCTGTTGGTATACGAATTAACGTAATTTGAGGAATACAAATGAACTTTCTCTAAAGGCTGCAAGGATAGTGTAAACCATTGCCCCTCTTTCGCTACATTTTTATCTAAAATTGCTTGCATTTGCAATTCTGTTGCTGCGACAGAAGTGTTTTTTTTAAGCTGAACATAGGTTTCAAAACTAGAGTTACCCCAAGTAGGGTTTTTTGCAGCCCAAGAAGAACTAAAAGACCCTATAACATTACAATGCAAAGTACTATTCCCCGGAAAATCTTTAAATACCCCTGTTACTTCTAGTTGCCTTTCATTGTCTACTGTGATTGTTTTACCCAAAGGATTGTTATCGCTAAAGTATTTTTTAGCGGTACTTTCTGATAAAATCACGGTATTAGGTCTATCTAAAGCAGTATTGGAATTCCCTTTTACAAATTCCATATTAAAAATGGAAAGTAAATCAGGGTCACACCAATACAATTCTTTCTCTAAAAAGTTAGATTCATCGATTTTGATAAATGCGGTCTGCCCAAAATCATGTTTTAGCATGCGAGCGGCGTAAGCTATATCAGGAATATCTGATTTTAATGCCGGAGCTAATGCAGCCGGCGCAGTGCAAAACACCTGATTACCATAAGATTCGCCCGTGTGAATAAGGGCCCTATAGATATCATCTTTGTTTACATAATCTGTGTCATAGCTCCGTTCATAGGCAATGAACATAAATAAAAGTATCGTAATCGCTAAACCCAAAGAAAGGCCCACAATATTTATAATCGAAAACATACGGTTAGCTTTCAAATTTCGCCAAGCTAATTTTAAATGATTTGTAATCATGATTCTCGTTTTTTGATGTTGATTAAACTCAACATAGAATGATTGTGTTTTTTATTCTGTTCTTAAGCTTTTGATAGGGTTCTGTAAAGCGGCATGTAATGACGTATAACTAATGGTAGTCAAGGCTATCAATACGGTAAAGATGCCGGCCAAAGCAAAAAACCACCACTTTATTGTTATATGATATGCGAAATTTTCAAGCCAGGTATTCATCAAATAATACCCCAATGGAAATGCCACTAAAAATGAAAGTCCTATAAGTTTTAAAAAATCTTTGGAAAGCATTGTAACAATTTGATAAACCGAAGAACCTAAAACTTTTCGTATACCTATCTCTTTAAAGCGTTGTTCGGCAGTAAAAGTTACAAGACCAAATAGACCCATACAGGCCACTAAAATGGTAAGTATTGCAAAAATGTTGAGCACAGTTCCCATTTTTTGCTCAGCAACATAGGTGTATCTATAAGACTCATCTAAAAGGGCGTAACTAAAAACTTCATCTGTGTTGAAACCATTCCACAATTGTTGTGCGTCTGCAATAAGGGCTTTCATATTTGCTGTTTTTGCTCGCACAACAAGACCCCCGGCAGAACCATAGTTCATAATTAAGGGTTCTATGGTTTTATGAAGTGATTCATGGTGAAAATCTTTTACTATTCCAATTACAGTCACTGTTTCGTTTCCGTTGTCAGTTGCTCTTTCAAAACTTTTTCCTAATGGATTTTCCCCAAGACCGAATGCTTTTACGGCACTTTCGTTTATGATGATCTTGTCTTGTTCAAAGCCAAAATCATCTGAAAAATTTCGACCCTCTAACAAGGTCATGCCCATTACATTCATGTATGCATCATCAATATCATACTGCATACTTCTTCTAATGAATTTGCCGTTTTTATAGATTGGAGATACTGAATTATTGGAAGGCCCTGCCGGAACAAATCCCGATACGCTAACGCCTGCCACTTTTGAATTTTTAAGCAATTCATTTTTAAGGGCATTTCTTTTGTTTTCTCCAAGAAGATAGGCATCCCTAAGAACCAATATTTCGTTCTTATCGTAACCCAGACTTTTGTTTTGAATGTAAGACATCTGTTGATTTACCACTAGTGTACCCAATATTAATGCTGCCGATATTACAAATTGAAAAACTACCAGCCCACTGCGCAAACCTTTTGTTCTGCCACTGCCAGAGAATTTATTTTTTAAAGCTGTTACGGGTTTAAATGAGGATAGGAAAATAGTGGGGTAGCTACCAGCCAAAAGACTTATGAGTAAAGTGGCTACCAATAAAGCCGAGATAAGCTTAGGGGTTACCAAATAGGATAATTCAAGTTCTTTTCCTGAGATTGTATTGAAATAAGGTAGTACAATGGCAACTAATACTACAGCAAATATCATTGCCATAAGTGTTGCCAAAAAAGACTCCATTAAAAACTGATTTGCAAGCTGCTTTCTGCGTGACCCCAAGACTTTACGAATGCCTATTTCCTTTGCTCTTTTAGAAGCTGAGGCCGTTGAGAGATTCATAAAATTGATACAGGCGATGAGCAGCATAAAAAGTGCTATGGCACTGAAAATGTAAACGTATTTTATATCACCGCCTTCTTCTAAAGAAGATGCTTTGGTAAATTCTGAATTTAGGTGAATACTGGTCAAAGGCTGTAAAAAGAGACCTATGGGGTTTTCTTTGCTGAACTCGGCGAAAGAAATACCTATTTCTTCTTGAAGTTGAGGCCCCATATTTTTTTCTACCACCGCTGGTAATTTTGATTCTAGATCGCTTTGAGAAGCTCCCTTTTCTAGCTCTAGATAGGTATGAAAATTACCTTGAGTCCAAGAATTACTATTAGCGGCAGATAAACCTTGCATAGAAATAAAGGCGTCAAAATGAAAATGCGCGTTTTTAGGAATATTTTTCATCACCGCACTAATTTTATAAGGCTGACTTTCTTCGTTTAAGGATAACGACTTACCGATCGGGTCTTCTTCTCCAAAATACCTGAATGCTAATTCTTCGGTAACTACAATAGCATATGGAGCGTCTAAAGGGTTCTTGTATGTACCTTTAATAATGGGCATTGTAAAAACATCAAAAAAGTTTGAATCAACATAGGCCAGGCTCGTATTGTTAAATTTGACCTTGTTATAGCTGATACTGGGATTATGAATTTTTTGTAGACGTGTAGCATCTAAAACTTCTGGAAAGACTTCCTTTAGTGTTTGGGCAACCGGAGCCATTACTACCGCCTCCCTAATATCTTCATTTTCAATTTTAGCTTTGAGCACAACACGGACGATTTCATCCGCTTTTTCATTGAAGGTGTCATAGTTCAATTCGTCTACAACAAAAAGCATTATCAGCAAACAAGAAGTTATACCTAAAGTGAGACCAATAATATTGATAGCGAACATTACTCTATTCTTTCTATTGTTTCGCCAGGCTACTTTTAGATAATTTTTAAACATGACCGATTCGTTTTATGATTGACTTACGAATTAAAATCGATTACCATGCCAAGCACATAAATAATTGATAATCAATTATATAAAAATAAACCATTGTGTTAGTGTGTAAATTTTTTTTACAGTTTATGTACAACATATTTACACCTTACTAAACCTAATTGTCTTGTTCTAAAGCATTTAGAACAAGACTTAGTATTATTACTCCGTCCGTAAACTTTTTACCGGGTTTTGTTTGGCAGCTCTAATTGCCTGAAAACTTACCGTTAACACAGTCACCCCCATAGCTCCCAACATGGCCAATGCAAAAATCCACCATTTTAAGATTACTCGGTACGGGTATTCTTGTAGCCAACCATTCATAATATAGTAGGCAATTGGCACTGCTATAAAACAGGATATCACCACCAACTTTAAAAAATCTTTAGAGAGCATATTCCAAACATTGAATACAGAAGCCCCCAATACTTTGCGAACCCCAATTTCTTTTGTACGCTGCTCTGCTACAAAAGATGTAAGGCCAAATAACCCTAAACAACTGATTAAGATGGCCAAGGCCGTAAAAATGCCTGAAAGCGTGCCTACGCGCTGCTCCGCTGCAAATTTTTCAGCATATTTATCGTCTACAAAATCATATTGAAATGGAATCGCGGGAAAATTATCTTTGAATATCCGTTCTATGGTCGCAATGCTTTTGGCTGCACTTTGCTTCGGATTCAACCTTAGGGTGTAGTAGCTAAAATTATCATGACGGTCGTATACGTACCAAGCTTGCTTTACCGCTTCATACGGAGATTGGGCTATGATATCTTCAACTACGCCAATAATTTTTCTTGAAGGCCCTGGGTCTTCTTCATCGGTATCTCTGATTACCATGCCAACGGGATTTTCAACTCCCATATATTTGACGGCGGTCTCATTAATTAAAATTCCCAATGAATCAGAAGCCATATCCTTAGAAAAATCTCTTCCTTGAGTTATTTTTAAATCTAATGTACTGGCGTATTCTGGAGATATTTCGGTCCAAGCAAAATCTTCCTGAAAACCATCGGGTTTGCCCTCCCAGGTATACCCACTTCTATTAGACCATATTTGTGTTGTAGGACTACTTGATGTTGCCATTGCGATTGCTGCACCAGAGCTTATAAATTGTTCACGCATTAAATCTGTTTTTCCTTCAAAATCTGCTGACCATGTTGGAATTTGGATTAATCCCTCTCTATCATATCCAATTGGGCGATTTTTAGCATGGTTAATCTGCTGCATAACAATTACGGTTCCAATAATAAAAGCTACAGAAACTGTGAATTGAAGCACTACCAAAATCTTTCTTGGCAAACCAGCATATTTTCCAGATTTAAAAGTCCCTTTTAACACATCCACGGGTTTGAATGAGGAAAGATAAAGTGCAGGATAACTTCCTGCTAACAAGGAAGTAAATAGGATAAATAGTAGTGATATAATCCAGAAATTTATACTACTCCAAGGAAATGCAATTTCTTTTCTAGCCAGCTCATTAAATCCATTTAGTGATAGTAAAACAATCAACAAAGCAACAAAAAAGGCAAAGAGTACGACCAAAAAAGATTCACTCAAAAATTGATAAATCAATTGTCCTTTTTGTGAGCCAATGGATTTGCGTATTCCTACTTCTTTAGCTCGTTTTTCTGATCGGGCAGTACTTAGATTCATAAAATTGATACATGCCAAGAGCAATACAAATGCGCCGATAATTCCAAAAAGCCAAACGTATTTAATACGACCCCCTACTTGTTTTCCTTGCTCAAAATTTGAACGTAGATACCAATCCTCCATAGGGAGCAAAAAGATTTGAGGGTTAAACTCTGCTGTATCTTCGTTTAAGTCTTTTTTTACGTTTCTAATTGTGTTGGACACATTTTCCATATTGGCATTATCTGCCAGTTGTACAAAAAGCTGAAAAGAGTTATTACCCCAATTCTCCAGAGAGTTCTTAATCCATTCGCGATTGGCTACATAGTTATCCCAAGGAATAATATAATCGGTATCATTGAAAGAGTTATTGAAAGGAATATTCTTGTAGACTGCAGTTACGTTTAAATCATACTGATTGCTAATCTTAACAATTTTTCCGATAGGGTCCTCTTTTCCAAAAAGCGCATCTGCGGTAGAAGCTGAAAGCATGATAGAATTTATTTCTCTAAGCCCATTTTTTTCGCCCTTTATAATTTCAAGATTAAGAAACTCAGGAGCCATTGGCTGCATATAATTGCCAGGACGAGAAATGCTATTTTCCTTGTATTTGATATAGCTATCCTGCGTCCAAGAAGCCATCATTAAATATTTAAAGTTGTCACTATAGCCGTCACGTAATGCAGGCTCAAGAGGAAGTGGTATGGCAGGACCGGTACCTACGTTACCGTTAAAAGTTTGTGACTGCCATACCTGCGCAATCTTTTCTTTGTTTTTGAAATAACTGTTATGAGCTAACTCATCATATATCCAAAGACCAATGATAAGAGTCACAGCCATACCTAAGGCCAAGCCTCCGATATTAATGACAGTATACCCTTTGTTTTTTAATAGGTTCCTCCAAGCTATTTTCAAATAATTCTTGAACATGATGATTTCGTTTTTTGATTGATTTTATTCCGTTCTAAGACTTTTTACCGGATTGGCTACAGCTGCTTTAATAGCTTGAAAGCTTACCGTTAATAATGCGATACCTATAGCTACTATTCCTGCTGCTAAAAACACCCAAGGACTCATCGTAATTTTATAAGCAAAGCTTTCTAGCCATGATCTCATGAACCACCATGATAAAGGAATTGCAATGAGCAAGGCAATCACTACTAGACCCATAAAATCTTTAGAAAGCAACTTAACGATGCCCGAAACGCTTGAACCCAATACTTTACGTACTCCTATTTCTTTTTTTCGTTGTTCCGCTGTGTAAGCTGCCAGACCAAACAAACCTAAACATGAGATAATGATGGCAAGTACTGCAAATATTTTTGCTAACTCGCCTACCAATTCTTCGTTTCTAAACCTAGCATTGAAGAGGTCATCTTCAAACCGATACTCAAACGGGAATCCAGGATTGTATTTTTTCAAAACATTCTCGATAGCCGCAAGTGCATCCGTTTTGGATGATTTGGGTTTTATGTTTATATACATGGTGTTCGCATTGTCAGAATAACTATAAAAAATAACCGGTCCTGTATTGTTATTACCGTATACGTCCCCATAGACATAATCATTTACTATACCTACTACATTATAGTTGATATTCTCGTCCGTAATAGTTTTTCCGATAGCACTATCTTCTCCCATCAATTTAGCAAAAGATTGGGTTATTATAACATTGGTACTGTCTATCATAGCATTGTTGTTGAAGCTACGACCTTCAAGTAAATTTAATCCTACAGTACTAAAAAAGTTTGGACTTACAAACCTATATCTCACCAATACATTCTCGGAATTCTGCCCCCCTTGCCATCGGTATCCTTGCCCATTAAAACCTCCTGTGAGCATGTTTGCATTGGTCAGCGCCACATTATGTATTAGACCTGATGCTATCATTTCCTCTTTAATAGGTTCAAATTTCTCAATCATATTCCCGCTTACGGGTAGATTTAGTAATGTTTCTTTGCTATAACCTACATCCCTAGTGCTTACATGTTGTATTTGTTGATAGATTATAGTGCTGCAGACAATAAAAACTATAGAAACGGAAAACTGGGCAACCACAAGACCTTTTCTTATCACGTTAGCGTTTCCTTCGCTATAACCTGCGCCCTTAAGGACTTTTGCCGGGCGGAAAGAAGATAAATACAGAGCGGGATACCAGCCAGCTAGTAGCCCACATATAAGCGTAATGCTCAATAGGGAAAATAGATGCATAGGACTAGACAGCCTAAATTCAATCTGCTTATCTACTAAGCTATTGAATGATGGCAGTAAAACCATTACTAAAACAATACTCAGCAGGGCGGCGATACTTGCCAGAATAATGGCTTCTGTCATAAATTGGCCTATCAATCTTTTTTTACTAGATCCCAATACTTTTCGCACACCAACTTCATTGGCCCGCTTACCACTTCTCGCCGTAGATAGGTTCATAAAATTGATACAGGCAATCAAAAGAATAATCAAAGCGATGAAGGTCAGCGACCTTACCAAAGTAACCCTGCCTCCAACAATTTTTCCTTCTTCAAACTCGGAACGTAGATGCCAATCCTTAATGGAATGTAAAAACGCCTCATTTGGAACTTCCGTAGCATATTCTATTTTGGAAGCTATCATTTTCCTGACCTTGCTATCTACTGTTTTAAAGTCGGAATTTGGAGTAAGTTCTACGAAAGTATCAGCAAAATTTCCACCATATTGTTCAGCCCAAGCCATATTTTCTTGTCCCAATTGGAAACGCTGAAAGGGTATAAGCCAATCAAATTTATAGGTAATGGTACTTGGCAAATCTTGTATTATACCTGTTACGGTAAAGGAAAACTCACTATTCAATTGTACTACTTTATTCAAGACGTTTTTATCGGTGCCGAAAAGCGCTATTGCGGTTTTCTGTGTCAACACAATTCCGTCCGGTCTAGAAAGGGCCGTCTTCAATTCTCCCTCCAAAAAATTTAAACTAAAGATTTCTAAAAAATCAGGTTGCACGTACCTTCCAAATCTATTGATTCCTGTTTCCCCGTTTGTGAGCAACATCTTCTCCCCAAATGTTGCGGCAGATTTTGCAATTCCAGGCACTTCTTCTTTTAAATCTTTGGCAAGGGGCCCAGGGGTAACGTTATAAGTATATACTTCCCCTTCAAAAGTTTGGTTGGTGGGCACGTAATAGACCAAATCCCGTTTTGGAAAAACACTATCATAATTCACCTCATCCTCAACCCAAAGCAAAATTAGGCAAGCACATGTAATTCCAATGGCCAGACCAAAAATGTTCAATGCACTGTACCCCTTATTTTTCAGTAAGTTCCTCCAAGCAATTTTTAAATAGTTTTTGAACATGGCCTATATTTTTTGGATGGTTGCTTCACCTATTATTATTCCTTTTTTCACTTCCGGAGAGCCCCTGTAGGCAATAACGGCCTCACCGTAAGCAGTAACTTTCAATCTGTCTTTAACCGAGATACGATAGCTTCCTTCTCCGTAGGCTGTAATTTTAGCACTATTGGTTTCAACATCAAGCATGTTGATTTTAGTTTCACCATATGCTGTGATTTTTTGATTA
The DNA here is from genome assembly GCF_042684265.1 of Croceitalea marina. Taxonomy (NCBI): domain Bacteria; kingdom Pseudomonadati; phylum Bacteroidota; class Flavobacteriia; order Flavobacteriales; family Flavobacteriaceae; genus Croceitalea; species Croceitalea marina. The sequence goes on from NZ_JBHULB010000014.1 coordinate 103,191, forward strand.
TCAATACTTCCTTTTTTAAGTTCTAGATAACTCTCTCCGTAAATTGTGGTGGTTAGGTTATCTAGACGTACTTCATTAAAATACACTTCTGATTCTCCAAACAGCTTCAGTCTAAATTCAAATCGATCTATAATACTTTCGCAAACAAATTTTTCCGCACCTCTTAGCGAAAGTTCTTCTAACTGGGTATAGGTTACGGTGGCTATAATAACTGTGCCTTTGTAAATAGGTTTATTGTAACTGTAATTGTCTCCTTTTTCCTTTTTACTATCCGTGTATGTCTTTGCACCATCTAGATAAAGGCGAAGGGTTGAACCCACGACTTCAACGTTTAATTTTTCAAGTGGCTCCGTACTGCTATGTATTTTAATATTGTTTTGAGAACCTTGCACGAAAGTGACCGAGATGTGCGGACTTACAATTACCTTGTCAAAGTCTTCGACAGAGATTGTCTTGGTCTGGGAAAACGCATTGATCGAGAACAATACGAAAACAAATGCTATAAGATTGAAACTGATATTTTTAATGGATGATTTCATGATTTTGTTTTTATGATTGATGATGTTATTCAGTTCTTAAATTCTTTACTGGGTTTGTTAATGATGCTTTAATTGCGTGAAAACCAACGGTACCTAAAGCTATAATTGATGCTATAAGTCCCGCAAGCGCAAATATCCACCACTGAAGATCTATTCTATATGCAAAATTGTCTAACCATGATTTCATTGTAAATGCTGCAATTGGTACTGCGATTAAAAATGCGATACCTACTAGTTTCATAAATTCAAGTGACAATAAATTGACCACTGTGGTAACAGAAGCCCCTAGTACCTTGCGAATACCTATTTCACGACGACGCTGTAACATGCTGTAAGCAGCAAGCCCTAGCAACCCAAGACAAGAGATGAAAATTGCCAGAACTGCGAAATTGACAAATATTTTTCCGAAACGTTGTTGGGTTCTATATTGTCTGTCAAACGCCTCATCTAAGAAATAATAGTTGAAGGGATTGGTCGGCATTACTTTATTCCATTCAGTTTCTATAGCAGCTATTGTTTTGGCCATGTCATTCGACTGTATTGTAACCGATAAAAAATCGCCCCCGGCCTCTGAAACTGTCATGCTCATTGGCTTAATGTTTTCTTCTAAGGACTTAAAATGGAAGTCTTTTACCACACCTATTATTTCCCCTTGTTTGCCCCACTGAGAAAAACTGGCTCCAAGCGCATCTTCAGGTGAAACATAACCTAATAATTTTACCGCTCGTTCATTTATTATCATTGCGGCAGTGGAGTCGGAGGCAAAGGCTTTAGAGAATGGTCTGCCTGCCAATAGTTGCAATCCGTATTGGTCCATATAATCATAATCGACGAAAAATGCATCTATATGAACCGCCAATTGTTCATTGGTGCTATCTTCAATAAGTGAATAGGCGATATTATTATTGACACCAGGAACACTCGAAGTGTAACTCGTTGATTTTATTTCTGGAATTTCATTTAGTTTTTGCTGAAGCGCTTTTCTTTCCGGAATATAACCAGTCTCCAAAACAACAACATGATCTTTGTTAAAACCAAGCTCTTGATTGCTCATATGCCCCATTTGATTATAGATTACTATCGTACCAATAATCAGAGTAATAGAAATAGTGAACTGCGCAATGACCAAGCCTTTTCGTAAAAGAATACCGCTAGAACCTGTTGAGAAGTTACCTTTTAAAACGTTTACAGGTTTAAAAGAAGAAAGCACAAACGCAGGATAAATTCCGGCTAGCACCCCTATCAATAACGAAGTTATAAATAGAATGAGTAAGTAACTGGGATTTGATAAAATACCTGAACTAATTTCTTTTCCTATCAATTCTTTAAAAGCAGGTAGGGCAAGTCCTGAAAGAAAAACTGATAAAACAAAAGCAAGTAGAACAATGATTATGGACTCACCTATGAACTGTTTGGATAGTTGGTTTTTTTCAGCACCGATCACCTTTCTGACACCGACTTCTTTTGCCCGTTCTACAGAACGGGCTGTAGTTAAATTCACAAAGTTGATACAAGCAATCAGTAGGATGAACAGTGCAATTATTGAAAAAATATAGATTGAATTTATATCGCCACTCACACCCTGATTACGATTAGAATGTAAATACACATCTGTGAAGGGCTCCATTTTTAGGGTCACCAATGATTTATCTTGACGCATTTGATCACCCGTATATTTTTCTAAAAAAGCCGGAAATTTTGACTGTAATTCCAAAACATCAACATTCGGATTTAAAAGCACAAATGCCTCAGGGTCATAGGTGCCCCACATGTTATTGATATCAGGCATTACACCATTAAAATAGGTTGAAAAAGAAATGAGCAATTCGGGTCGAAACCGTGAATTTTGTGGAGCTTGCTCCATAATACCGGTTACTGTAAATGTTAAATCGCTTATATCTTCATTTTGAATTTTTAAGGTTTTTCCAATGCTATTTTCGCTTCCAAAATATCGTTTTGATGCTTCAGGTGTTAATATTACAGAATAAGGTTCTTTTAGAACAGTTGCTTTGTCTCCTTGTAATAAATTGTAATCGAACATATCAAAGAATGAGGCATCTACAGCCACGGCATCTTCTTCTTTGAATTTCAAATCTCCATTTCTTACAGCTAAAGAAAGACCCATAATTCGAACAGCATCTTCTATCTCTTCGAAGTCTTCTTTTAAGTGAGAGGGAACTGCAAGTGCGGGTCTATCAATTTCTAAGACATCATTAGGCACTTCAACATCAGCGATTAAACGATAGATATTTGCCTTTTTAGAATGAAAAGAATCATAACTAAGTTCAAAACTGATATATAATACAATAAGAAAGGTCGCACTTAAACCTACGGCAAGCCCGGTTATGTTAATTGCAGACAACCCTCTTCGTCTCCAAAGGTTTCTAAAAGCAATTTTTATATAGTTCTTGAACATAGCGGAAATAATTTTGATTGATGATTGTTTTGATTGATGAATAAACTCCTATATCATTGCTCCAATAGCTCTATTTTGACTTTCCGTTACGATTTGGCCATCGAATAGATTTACTACTCTATGGGCGTAGTGCGAATCTCTGTCTGAGTGGGTTACCATTACGATTGTTGTTCCTTCTTGATTAAGCTCGGTCAACAGATTCATAACTTCGATACCGTTTTTAGAGTCTAAGTTTCCTGTTGGCTCATCCGCTAATATCAGTTTCGGATTCGTAACCACTGCTCTTGAGATGGCCACACGTTGTTGTTGACCTCCAGATAACTGCTGTGGAAAGTGCTTTTCTCTGTGCGCGATTTTCATACGCTCCAAAACCTTCATTACTTTCTCTTTACGCTCCGCTTTACCCATTTTTAGATAAATAAGCGGCAATTCTACATTTTCATAGACCGTTAATTCATCGATGAGGTTAAAGCTCTGAAAGACAAAGCCTAAATTTCCTTTTCTTAGTTGTGTGCGTTGACTTTCTTTTAAACCACCGACTTCATTACCTGCAAAATTGTAGCTCCCCTCCGTTGGGTTGTCCAACATTCCGATAATATTTAATAAGGTGGATTTTCCACATCCTGATGGGCCCATGATAGCCACAAACTCACCATCTTCTACCTTAAGGTTCACATTGTTCAGTGCTAAAGTTTCTACTTCCTCAGTTCTAAAACTCTTCTTTAAATTTTGGATTGTTATCATTTTGTTCAATTGTTTCGATTAGTATAATGACATCAAGATTTCCCTTGATGTGACAGCTCTTTTATTATTTTAGTACAATTCTTTCTGCTTCCCCGAAGCTATCATAGTTACTGGTAATCACTTCTTCACCGGCATCTAAACCTTCTAAAACTTCGTAGTATCTAGAATTTTGTTTTCCAATTCTAATAGGTCTTTTTATTGCTTCATTACTACCAGGAGCTACAACAAAAATCCATTGTCCTCCAGTACTTTGAAAGAAGCTTCCTTTGGGCAATAACAAGGCATCGTTAGATTCTCCTAATTGTAATTTTATGTTATAGCTCTGACCGGTACGAATAGTTTCTGGCTTGTCTTCGGTAAAAACCAAATCAACCCTAAATCTTCCATTACGAACTTCTGGATATACTTTTCGTAGTCGTAGGGGGTATTCAGTGCCATTACGTTCTAAAACCGCCACTAAATCACGTTTTACCCTATCGATATAATGCTCGTCAATGTCAGCTTCTATCTTATAATCGGTCAGAACATTTACTTGCCCGATACGCTGGCCTTGTGTAATATTTTGCCCTATTTCTGCATCTAAAAAGCCAAGCTGGCCATCTGCCGGTGCTCGAACATTTAAATGATCTAATCTTTGATAGACCATACCTAAGGTTTTTTGCATTCTAGATAAATCTGCATCCAATCCTGTAAGTGAAGTTTTTCTTAAATCATCATCAGTTTCTGTTTGAGATTTTACGATTTCATATTGCTTTTTCGATAGTTCGTAGTTTTCCTTTGCTTGCAGGTATACTTCTTTGGAAACCAACTCTTCTTTAAAAAGGGCTTCATTTTGCTCATAATTTCGTTTTAAACGTTGCAAGTCTGTACTGGCAGTAGCCAACGACCTGCGGCCTTCGACTTGGCGTGAGTCAAAATTTAATCGCGTGGACCTTAGGTCGTTCTGTTTTAAGGCCAAATTACTTTCGCTATTCAATATTTGTTCATAGAGATTGATGTTTTCAAGTTTAAGTATGATATCACCTTTCTTCACTGTAGCTCCTTCTTCTATCAATTTTTCGGTAACCCTTCCGCCTTCATAGGCATCCATATAAATAGTAGCGATTGGGGCAACATTTCCATTAATAGTGATGTAGTCATCAAATTTCCCTTGTGATACTTGGGCAATGGAAAGTTTGTCTTTCTCGGTTCTAAAAGTAGAAACTGACGGAGAAAGCAATTGATAGCCAACAAATAGCAATAGTAACCCTAACGCTATGTAGCCAAAGTGTTTTGGTTTTAATCCTTTTTTCTTTTCAATTTTTATATCCATCTTACTTCTGTCTAATTAATATTAAATACTGGTAATCCCTTATAAAAATCCAGCGTACTATTATTTACCCGCAATCTTAATTGTGCCTGTAACTGCTGGTTCCTTGCAGTGGCAAAGAGCGTTTTTGCCCGGCCTAGCTCTATGGTGTTAATCATACCTTTTTCATATCTTTTTTGAGCAATCTCAAAGGCCAATTGTTGTGATTTGGAAGCTTTGGATGTTTGTGCTGTTTCCGTAATTAGGGCTTCATGCTCCTGCACCAATTGTTGAATGATTTGATAAAGTTCTTGCTCGGTGATTTTGGCGTTGTTCTTGGCCCTTTCCAAAGCAATTTTTTGTTGTTTTACCCTAGAGCGATTTGCCCATCCGTTAAATAATGGAATATTCAAGGAAGCTCCAACATATTCAAACCTGTTTTCTTCAAATTGGTCACGAAATGGTTTTGTTTTTCTAATGGTATCGCTGCCTGTAATGATTTCCTCTGTAATTGTTTCAAAATATCCGGTACCGATACCTCCTTGTAAGCTCAGCGAAGGGTAAAGGCCACCTCTTGTTGCTGCAAGTTGTTTCTTTGCCGCTTTTACTCGGTAGTTTTGAGCTTTTATGGAGGGCATAAAACCTTTGGCCTTGGTGAAAATGGAATCTGAAATTACTATATTTTCTTCGTTGGTCGTTTTCACCTCATTCAATTCGGGCGCGATTGTAATGTCATCTTCATTTTGGAGGTTCATGGCCTGTATTAAGGTCAATTTAGCAGCTTTTAAGCGGTTTTCATTTTGTGTCAATGCCAATTTATCGGTAAAAAGAAGGGATTCGGCTTCATACAAATCGGCCCCTGCCATAGTACCCAGCTCTACTTGCCTTTTTACCAAATCGTAATTGGTCTGCGAAATTTGCACCTGTTCTTCTGAAATTGAAATTAAGCCTTCGATGAATTGAATGTCATAGTAGGCTGACATCACCCTAAAGGCCAACAAATATTTTTGCTGCACATGCTCTTCCTTGGTAGCTTTGTATAAAAACTTGGAAGCTTTTAGTGTATTAATTTTTTGGAACCCTTGAAAAACATCAAAAGAACCGTCCACGGAGTAGTTGTTAGAAAAAATATCGGTATTCACGATACTGTTATCCTCTGGGTTTACCTGCCTACCGTACCTAACAAAATAATTGGCAAAACCACTGACAGTTGGGAGCAGATCCCTGATAGATTGCTTATAAGTTTCCTTATTGGATTGTTCGTTATACTTGAAATCCTTTATTTGCAGATTATGCTCTAGGGCATAGGCAACACATTCGTCTAAAGACCATTTTTGTTGTGCTAAGGCCTTAGAGCAAATCATACAAATGATTAGGATGGTTGTTTTAATTTTTAGGCTCATAAACTATTAATATGCCAAACTATATACTATTGTTGTGCCATTATTTTAAATTGTTGATTTTGAATTACTTACAATATTTTATCGATTTCGACCAAAAGACACATGTAAAATATTTATACAGATATTGTAAAAAAAATTGACACTTTTAAATTAAGTAAAAATTCATATTGTAGCTTTAGTACTATATTTTATTGTTTAAGAATGGTCGATGCGAAAATTTTAGTGATAGATGATAACAAAAGTGTGTTGAGCGCTTTAGAAATCTTGTTACAGTTCGAGTATAAAACTGTTGAGGCCATTTCCAATCCGAATCAGATATCGTCTAAAGACCTTAAAGAGGTAGACATAATTCTTTTGGACATGAATTTTTCGGCTGGTGTCAACACAGGAAATGAAGGCCTTTTTTGGCTCAGAGAAATAAAAAAGAAAGCCTCGAATACTTCAGTAATTATGATGACGGCATACGGTGCTGTAGACTTGGCAGTTAAGGCCCTTAAAGAAGGCGCTTCTGATTTTATTTTAAAACCTTGGAACAACGATAAGTTGTTGGCTACCGTAAAGTCGGCATTTGAGCTGCGAAAATCAAGGCAAGAGATACACCTTTTAAAAAAGAAAGAAAGTAGTCTTAAAAAGGTTATCAATGAAGATAAAAACTATATCATAGGTAATTCTAAAGCTTTAAATACTGTTTTAAACCTTACCAGAAAAGTAGCGAAAACTGATGTTAATGTTCTTATTACAGGCGAGAACGGAACAGGAAAAGAATTAATCGCTAGAGAACTTCATAAAACTTCTAAGCGAAAAGATGAAGTGTTTATAGCCGTTGACATGGGTTCTATTTCTGAAAATCTATTAGAGAGCGAACTTTTTGGCCATGTGAAAGGTTCCTTTACAGACGCTCGTGAAAATAGAATCGGAAAATTCGAGGCGGCTCATAAGGGAACGTTGTTTTTAGATGAAATAGGAAATCTTTCACTACAGGCGCAGGCGAAACTATTATCTGCTATACAGAATAAGGCGATAGTAAGAGTCGGCGCAAATAAGACAATCCCCGTTGATATTAGATTGATTTGTGCTACAAACTGCAATCTTGAACAAATGGTTACTGATGGACTTTTCAGGGAAGATCTTTTGTACAGAATTAATACCATTTCCGTTGAGGTGCCTGCACTCAGAGAGCGAGACGATGACATATTGATTATTGCCGATTTTTATTTAAAGCGCTTTGGTAACAAGTACGATAAACCAAGCCTGAGAATAAACAACGCAGCTCAAGAAAAGTTAATGAAGTATCAATGGCCTGGCAATGTTCGAGAACTATTGCATACCATTGAACGTGCTGTAATCTTAGGTGAAGGCAATGTTTTAAAGGCAGATGATTTTATTTTAAACAATAAATCGACCCCATCTCTTGGTGCTGATCCAAAAACTCTTGAGGAAATGGAAAAGCAGATGATTTTAAGGGCTTTAGAAGCGCATGATGGTAATTATAGTGCTGCTGCCGACCAGTTGGGGGTCTCTCGACAAACCTTGTATAACAAGCTTAAGAAAATAAATAATGGCTAGTAGAAATTTTTATTTTCAACTTATCGTTAGGGTCGGTTTTATTACAGTTACCTCCATTTTATTGGCTTTGGCCTTTGTGCAAAATCTTTTTTTCTTATTTGGGTTTTTGGTCATACTTTTAGTTATTCAGACCTACTCTTTAATTAAGTTCATTAATAGCACCAACCGTAAAATCGCTTATTTTTTTGATGCTATTAGAAATGAAGATTTCACCTTACGTTTCCCAGAAAAAGTAACCATCAAATCTTTTAAAGAATTAAATCAAAGTTTGAATAGGGTAAATGGTCTAATTCAAGAGGTACATCTACAACTTCAAGTAAGGGAACAGTATTATCAAGAAATTTTGAAGCAGGCCAGTATCGGCATTTTAACTTTTAATGAAAAGGGGCATATTCTCTTTGCTAATCCAACCTTAGAAAAATTACTCAATTACACTCCTTTAAACCATATTAAGCAGTTAGCGCAAATAGATGAAAAGCTGTATGATATCTTTAAAAACTTTCAACCTTTTGAACGCAAACTGTTTCAGCTAATGAACGAGCGCGAACAAATACAACTTGCTTTAAAATCTACACCTATTACTTTTGACGGGCAGACTTTATTACTAGTGGTTGTTCAAGATATCCATAAAGAATTAGATGAAAAAGAAACGGATTCTTGGATAAAATTGATTCGTGTGCTTACACACGAAATTATGAACACCATAACTCCGATAACCTCTATATCAGAATCTATTCTAAAGTATTATAAGACCCGTGATGGATTAGTTTCTACTGAACAGTTAGATGAAAACAAGTTGAACAGTACCGCAAAGGGCCTTGAGGTTATCAAAAATCAAGGCAACGATTTAATGGAGTTTGTACAGTCGTACAGAAGCTTACTTAGCGTACCCAAACCAGATAAAAAATTAGTAAGTGTTAAGCAGCTCTTTGAAAAAGTACAGGTGCTAATGGAAATTGACGCAGATAGCGGGACTAAAATATTTTGGGAGTTGGCCGATGAAAGTTTAGAATTGTTTATTGATGAAAAGCAGATAACGCAGGTGCTCATAAATTTGGTGAAAAATGCTATACACTCTTTAGAAGGCCAACAGAACGGGGAAGTAAGGGTAAGTGCTTTTATTGATGCCAAAGCAAAAAAGAATATAGAGGTAAGGGACAATGGCCCTGGAATACCTTCTGACATACTTGAAGATATTTTTATTCCCTTCTTCACCACAAAAGAAAAGGGTACAGGTATTGGGCTAAGCCTATCAAAACAGATTATGCAAATGCACGGCGGAAGTTTAAAGTTATATTCTGTTTTAAATAAGGAAACTGTATTTACGCTCACTTTTTAAAAACTGTATGAAAGAAGCGCTCTATAGGTTTTGTGAAGCATACATTTTAGCCAGACTTCAAAGAATTAGAAACAATATTGATGAGGTCAATAATTCTTTAAACTCTGAAACCAAAAGCAGTGCTGGCGATAAACACGAGACGGGCAGAGCCATGCTTCAACTTGAACGTGAGAAATTGGGGCAACAATTATTAGAGGCTGAGAAAACCACAATCTTACTAGGTAAAGTTAATGCCTCAAAGCAATCCAATACCGTTATTTTAGGGAGTTTGGTTAAAACTACCAATGCCAATTACTATATCGCTATTTCTGCTGGAAAGTATGAAAGCGGCACAGCTACATATTTCTGCATTTCTGCCAATACCCCAATTGGGAAACTGTTAATGGGGAAATCCGCGGGAGCTACTTTTCAATTTAACGGGAAAGCGCATAAAATACTGGGAGTCAATTAGTAATGACTTGCCTCTTTTAACTATTTCTTAAAATTTTATTTGCTGTTGTTCACTATCTTTAAGAGGTTAACCAAAAAATAAATAAGCATGACAACTAAAGAAGTAGCGGACAAGTTTGTAAACCTATGTAAAGAAGGAAAATATGATGAGGCATACGGAATGTATGCCGATAATGCCGTAAGCGAAGAAATGCCCGGGGTACCTAACAATATAACCAAGGGTAAGGCAAATATTTTAAAAGGGTTTCAGCAATGGGAAGAGAGTATCGAAGAAATGCACGGCGGTTCTGTAGGTGAGCCAATGGTCGCAGGTAATCATTTTGTGGTTCCGATGTCTATGGATGCAACTTTTAAGGACAGGGGTAGGCAGCAAATGGATGAGCTATGCGTATATCAAGTAGAAAACGATCAGATTACCAGGGCTACGTATCATTACCAATTACCTGATATGGGTCAGGGAATGTAAATCAACTAATCTAGATTTGGCTTTTTTCGATTTAATTTTTTTGAAGCAGCGGCCTTTTTAGATTTTAACCGTTTTTCAACAGAAGATTTTGAAGGTTTTGTAGGCTTCCTTTTTTTAGGAATGTGCAAAGCCTTTTTTAGTACATCCAAAAACCGTTTTACCACATGGTCTTTGTTTTTATGCTGACTTTTAGCCTCGTCACATTGTAGAATTAAAAGGTTTTCCTTTGTCAACCGGGTATTCAGCTTTAAAAGTAAACGCTCTTTTTCCGAGTTGGATAGGCCTTCTGAATCTAAAATGGCAAAACTAAGTTCGACTTTTGAAGAAACTTTGTTTACATGCTGACCACCAGCACCACTGCTTCGAATAGCCTTGAATTTCAACTCCTTTAAAATAATTTCTTTTTGCAAAACGCTACTTTACACAAAGATAGATAAGTAAGCAGGTTATTGTTTTTTATAGCTTAGGGCCATTAGATTAAATTCTGAATTGTTTTCGGTATTACCACTATCGTTTAACGCCTGCCCTGCATAACTCGCTCTATAGGTTGGGCAGCCTCTTTCTTCACCTCCCCACTGTGTAGCTTCAATTATAATTTTTGAGATATTATTGGTATTAAGCTCAAAGCGGTAAGAGCCTTTTGAATTTGGCAACTTACCTTCAATCGAGTATTCATCCAATAGAATTCCGTTTCCAATCTCTTGTCCCATAGCGTTAAAGGCAGTCCATTTACCAGATTCATCGGCTCTATTGGTATCGTTATCGGCGCAGGTCGTACCTTCTTTTGCCTGTCTTCCCTCATCCGGGTCCATTTGACCTACCTGTAGTATTACGTTATTTAATGGAGAATTAAATTCAAGTATCAATTGCTCACTTGCTTTGACGATTTCACCTTGATATTCATAGTAATAATCTATCTGCTGCCATCTTCCTCCTGCAACTCCAAAACCATCATCGGTAAAACGACTTTCATAGACGACTTTACCAGGTGAGCGATCTATTTTTAAAGCGCTAATTGTAACATCCTCATTCCAGGTTTGGTTACCTTCACCATCATTGACAATAATATCGGGGTCGGCTTCTAGAGTAATAAGGTCTGTATTATTATCATTTCCTGAGGTATCATCAGGAGTGTCATCAACTTCATCAGCTTCGGTATCTGTTAGAACTTCTTCCAAAAGAGCGTTGTCATCAGAACAAGAAAACAAACTTATAGACAAACAGAGTAACAAAAGATAAATAGGCTTTTTCATTTCCATAGTTTTTGGGTTCTAAAAAAGGAACGAAAAAGGGGAAGCCAGAAGTATGTATTCGAAGGTGTTTTCGATGAAAAACGCTACTTTTTAATGCTTATTCTTCGGTTCACCAATTGGAGTGAAACATTAAGATATACTCTAGCGTGTATTTTAAGTGCGTTGGGGTTGGTAAAAAATACGGTTTGACTATTTTCGGCTACCCCTTCGATTACATAATACCCGCCCTTAAAATGATTGTTTACAACGTAAACCTCAAAACCAGCGTCTTTGGAAATTTCAAATTCGTGAGGATAAATAAGTATAGAAGCATCCATCTCGCTATACTCTTTTAATAAAGAAATAGGAAGTTCGTTTACCTGCCCAAAAAGTGAGGCAATATATTTCTGCTTTGGTTTTTGATACAATTGCTGAATAGCATCATGAGCTATCATTTTGCCATCTTTTAGAACAAGAACGTTATCTGCAAAAGAAAGTACGTCATTTGGGTCGTGAGTAGCATTTAAGACGGTAATACCTTTCTCTTTTAGGTATGGAAAAAGACTATGCCTTAGCTGATTTTTTTTAAACTGATCAATGCTGCTAAAAGGCTCATCTAGCAGCAGTATTTCTGGCTCTTGAGCTAAAGCACGCGCTAGTGCAACCCTTTGTTTTTGACCCCCACTTAGGTTCTTAACTTTTACATTGGCAAAATCAACCAGTTCTATAACTTCCAAAAGTTCTTGAATTCGTGCCTCATGGTTTTCTTGTTCAAAAACAGAAAGGAATTCAGCAATATTTTCTGCCACTGTGGTAAAAGGCATCAAATCAAAATCTTGAGCCACATATCGCATATACTTTTCGCCTGGAACTAAATTAAAATTAGGCCCTAAAACTTGCTCCTTATTCCAAAAAATTTCACCAGAATCTAAATCTAGCAAACCATAAATCGCTTTGAGCAAAGTACTCTTACCAGAACCACTTTCTCCCATAACGGATAGGTGACTTCCTGGTTCTAGCAAAAAAGAAATTTGATCAAGAACTTTACTTTCTTGATAAGAAAAAGAGATGTTTTTAATACTTAGCATTCTCGTTAAAAAAGTAAAAATCCGTTTCTTTAGAAACGGATTTTATGCAATTATTATTTTAATACAAACTTAGTCCTTAAATTCTTTTAAAACCGCTTGATTGGGTAATTGGTCATAACCCATGTTAAATAGTGTAAAACCAAAAATATCAGCATATTGCTCAATGGTTTTACTTACAGGAGTTCCAGCACCATGACCTGCATTAGTTTCAATACGGATTAGTGTAGGATTGTTACCCGCTTGCTTTTCTTGAAGTTCCGCTGCAAACTTGAAACTATGTGCCGGCACAACTCGGTCATCATGATCGCCAGTAGTTACTAAAGTGGCAGGGTATTCTACCCCTTCTTGCACGTTATGTACTGGTGAGTAACCTTTTAGGTATTCAAACATTTCTTGACTTTCTTCTGCTGTTCCATAATCATAAGCCCAACCTGCACCTGCAGTAAAAGTATGGTAGCGGAGCATGTCTAAAACTCCAACAGCTGGTAAAGCTACCTGCATTAAATCTGGACGTTGCGTCATGGTTGCACCAACTAAAAGCCCACCGTTAGAACCACCTCTAATGGCCAAATATTCTTTTGACGTGTATTTATTTGCAATTAAGTATTCTGCAGCAGCTATAAAGTCATCAAAAACATTTTGTTTCTGCGTTTTAGTGCCTGCATCATGCCATTTTTTACCATATTCACCACCACCTCTTAGGTTAGGTACAGCATAAACACCACCTTGTTCCATCCATACAGCATTTACAATACTAAAAGAAGGAGTAAGACTAATATTAAAACCTCCATAACCATAAAGGATTGTAGGATTCTTGCCGTTAAGCTCAACACCTTTTTTATGGGTAATAATCATAGGTACTTTTGTACCGTCTTTAGATTCATAGAAAACCTGAGTAGATTCATAATCTGCTGGATTAAAATCAATTTCTGGTTTCCAATATTGTGCGTATTCGCCCGTTTCCACATTGTATTTGTAGGATGAGCCTGGAGTATTGTAATTGGTAAAAGAAAAGTAGAATTCTTTGTCTTCTTTCTTTCCTCCAAATCCGCCGGCACTACCAACACCGGGAAGTTTAACTTCACGCACCAGTTTTCCATCAAAATCATATTGTAGCACTTTAGAAATAGCATCAACCATATATTCTGTAAAGAAGTATCCACCACCGGAACCGGCAGTTAATACGTTTTCAGTTTCTGGAATAAAATCTGTCCAATTGTCAGGTGTAGGGTTAGAAGCATCGGTAACAACAATCTTTTTATTTGGCGCATCCATATTGGTGACCATAAATAGTTTAGAACCTTCGTTTTCCATCACATAAGTGTCAGAATCCGTATTGTCTAAAATGGTAATTAAATCTCCATTTGTAGTAAGGTCTTTTAGATATAATTTATTGCCAGATGTTGAGGTTGAAGCTGTTATTATTAAGTAACGCTGGTCCTCTGTAAGGTAACCACCAACATAGCGGTGTTTTTCTTCTGGGGTACCCCCAAAAATCAGTTTGTCATTAGCCTGTGGAGTACCCAATTCATGGTAATACAATTTATGCTGGTCTGTTTTTGCCGAAAGTTCACTTCCTTTAGGTTTATCGTAGCTGGAATAGTAAAAGCCTTTGTTTCCTTTCCAAGAGATTCCGCTGAACTTTATATCCACTAAAGTATCTTCTACTTGTTCCTTGGTCTTCGCATCGATAACAATCGCTTTTCTCCAATCGCTGCCGCCTTCAGAAATAAGATAAGTGGCTAGAGAACCATCTTTGGTAAAGCTAAGGCCTGCCAGTGAGGTAGTTCCGTCTTCAGAAAAGGTATTCGGATCAAGAAACACTTCTTCGGCACCATCACCTTGTTTGCGATAGACCACATATTGATTTTGCAGTCCGTTATTTTTATAGAAATAGGTGTATTCGCCTTCTTTGAATGGAGAACCCAACTTTTCATAGTTCCATAGTTTTTCCAATCTATTTTTTAAATCTTCTCTAAACGGAATACTATCCAGGTAGCCAAAAGTGGTTTTGTTTTGAGTTTTTACCCATGCTTCAGTCTCTTTACTACGGTCGTCTTCCAACCAGCGATAAGGGTCTTTTACTTCAGTTCCAAAATAGGTGTCTACGGTATCAACTTTTTGGGTGGTAGGATAATTCACAACGATAGGATCTCTTTTTTTTTCGGTTTCACAGGCGGCCAAAACTAGCACTGCCAATAAGAAGGTGATTTTTTTCATTTTTAGGTGGATTTAACCTCCCGAAAATACCATAAAAGAGTAGAAAGTCATGTTAAGCCTGACTTTTGTTAACGTTTTTTAACTATTACCGAGCGAGTATATTCTAAAACGTATAAATACTAGGCAAAGACCTCGTAATGCAGGACTTTTTCTTCAAACTCTAAAAGAAAATTATCATCTTCTGGATAGTATTTTGCTTTTTCAAAATCTTCACCAGCAAAGTTTTTTATAACATCTAGGTTTTCCCAAAAAGTAATTAGGGTAAAATGCCCTTCATTATTTTCCAATCTTTTTAAAAAAGTAAGACTTATAAAGCCATCAGTTTTGTTATAATCTGGGACTGCGACTTTCTTGAGAAACTCAGTGTAATCATCAAATTTTTTGGCTGATGTCTTTCCATGCCAAATACGAGCAATCATATTACACTAATTTATTTTCTACTAAATATTCTGCAATTTGCACCGCATTGGTTGCCGCTCCTTTTCTGAGATTATCAGACACTATCCACATGTTGAGTGTATTGCGCTGAGTCTCGTCTCTACGGATACGACCTACAAAAACATCGTCTTTGTCATGCGCATAAATAGGCATGGGGTAGGTATTGGTATCTGGATTGTCTTGCACGGTGACCCCTGGAGTATCGCTCAATAACTGTCGAACTTCGGCTAAGTCAAAATCATTATGAAACTCCACATTTACCGATTCTGAATGCCCACCTGCAGTTGGTATACGTACTGCAGTGGCCGAAACAGAGAAGGTTCTATCGTCTAATATTTTTTGAGGCTCACGAGCGAGCTTCATTTCTTCTTTGGTATAGCCATTTTCTAAAAAGACATCGCAATGGGGCAATGCATTTCTGTTGATGGGATATGGATAGGCCATTTCACCTTGTACACCTGCCATTTCATTTTCTAATTGTTTTACAGCTTTTACTCCTGTACCTGAAACGGATTGATAGGTCGAAATAACTACACGTTTCATCTTATACTTTTTATGAAGCGGGTTTAATGCCATGACCAATTGTATGGTAGAACAGTTTGGGTTGGCAATAATCTTATCCGTTGCTGTCAATTCTGAGGCGTTAATTTCTGGAACCACTAACTTTTTAGTAGCATCCATACGCCATGCGGAAGAATTATCTACAACTGTAGTACCTACTTCGGCAAATTTTGGCGCCCATTCTAATGAAGTATCACCACCAGCTGAAAAGATGGCGATATCTGGTCGGGCCGCCACCGCAGTTTCTAAACCAATAATGGTATGCTCTTTGTCTTTATAGCTCAATTTTTTACCTACAGAACGTTCTGAGGCTACCAATAACAATTCTGAGATGTGAAAATTACGTTCTGTCAATACTTTTAACATGACCTCGCCAACCATACCGGTGGCACCAACTACTGCTACTTTCATTTCTTTTAATTTAACAGGGCAAAGGTAATTCTGAATTTTAGATTGTCAAGCAAACTAAAGGGAATAATCAAAATACAACAAAATGTTTTATTTTTAACAATTTTACATCCTTGTTAATTGGTAGAAATGTACTCTAATATTCTGGTTATGAAAAGTAGGACATTTCAAGGCTACAACCTTGTCCACCCTATTTTTTACGGCCATTGTTGCGAGCAGTTTTTTTAATTTTCCATTTGTATAATTAGTTTCCCCTTCAATCCTCTTTTTTCAATTAGTTCATGTGCTTCTTTTGCGTCCTCTAATTTGATGGTTTTGGAGACAAGGGGCTTTAGTTTCTTTTCTGAAAGAAGTTTAAAAAGCTTTTTTAAGTCACTTTCAAACCAATCATGATGCTTTTTATGCCACGCACCAATAGAGTAGAATTTGGTAGAAGGCATCCAAGGTGTGAAATTCCAAATTTGAACACGTAAAAAACTCTTTATCAAGTCCATTTTCGTTTTTGCATTGTACGCACCAAAAGCCACTAGTTTCCCCTTTTTGTTAAGTGTTTTGATAGAACGTTTGAAATGGTCTCCACCAAATGGGTCAAATACTGCATCAAGTCCATTTGGTTCCGAATCCGTGACTACTTGAACAAAATCTTCAGACTTATAGTCAATTGGTTTACAGCCTAATTCTTTTAAGATGTCATGCTGGTCTACTGATGCAGTACCGTACATTTTTAGCTTTAAGATAGCCCCAATTTGTAGTAAGGCACTACCAACTGCTCCTCCAGCTCCGTGAATAAGAATTTTGCTTCCTTCTTTAACTTTAACTGACCTAGTTAGCATTTGGTAAGCTGTCACATATGACAGAATCATTGAGACTGCCTCAACCGAATTCACATTTTCTGGAACGGTAACTAGTTGCTTGGCAGGTAGAACATTGTATTCTGAGTAAGCACCGATTATGGTCAGTTCTGCCACTTTTTGACCTACTTTAAGATCGGTAACTCCAGCACCTAGTTTGTCTATAACTCCGACCATGTCATAACCTGGCGTAATGGGAGGCTTCTTTTTAACATCAGGATAAATACCTCTGCGGATTAACGTATCAGTAAAGTTGATACTAGCCGCTTGCACTTTAATCCTTACCTCACCTTGATTGGGTTCTGGAAGTCTTTCCGCTGTTTCTACAACCAATACCTCAGGACCTCCAAATTCGTTAAAACTGATGTATCTATAGCTCATTATGTTTTGTCTTTCAATTGTTCACAACGTCCAAGTGTATGGAGCGGACGAAGCGATAGCGAGTCTGATCTCATGCACAGTGTTATGCTTTCGTTATTCTCATAGGCAACATATTTATAGGTTCAAATTTTGTTCCATATAATCTATAATTGATTGCCCTTCAGCTTTAATTTTTGCAAAATGATAAATTTGCCAGTAGGACGACACGTGTATAGCGTTGATATCCTTCCGAACTTCTTTATTATTGAGAAAGCAAGTAAACCAATTTCTACTGTTGGTCTGATCGCCATCTGGTTTCCAATATCTATCCACACTTGCAATATCCAGACATTGTCCGTAGGTATTTCTGCATTTCTCTCTCATTTTTGCAGGTGTCTCTGAAAATTGAATCACTTGTTTATCATAATATTCATAGAAGTTTTTCAATTGATTATCCAATGAATCATTATCTATTATTGCAATTTTCCCTGAAGATGATAACTCATCCCAGGTATTATTTTGTCGACCAACATCTATGACCCCGATAATATTTAATACATCTTTTGTAAACAAACTCGAATCGGCTATATATCTACTTTCACTTTCTAAAATTTCAAGTATGCGTCGAGATTTTATTTTATTCGCTTCAAATTTGTCAAGAATATCAGCTATCTTCTTAATATCTTTTTTTACCTCTCTATAAATTTCCGAGACATACGCCTTTCCTTGTATATTACTTTTTCTTTCTTCGTTCCAATTGTTAATTTGTAGTGCAATCAAAATACCAATAACCACAAGAATTATTTCTCCGATGGCATAAATCAGATATTTACTGAATTTGTTTTCAGATAGTAGTTTTTGCCTAATCTTTCTAAAGAATTTTATCATTGGTTACTTGGTTTATCTTAATGAAGCACAACAATTAGATAGCATCATTGATGCTGTCTTGCTTGTGTGCATACTAAGATAAAACACTTAATCAGATTCCTGCGAAAGCAGGAATAAAAAAGAACCGCCAGCTTGTTAGCGAACAAACTGACGGTTTTAGTTAAATGTGTGATGTAGCGGCCTGCCCTGAATTTATTTCAGGGTCTCACTATTTTTTTAAAGCATCACGAATTTCAGTAAGCAACTCTTCTGCAGTTGGCCCAGCTGGAGCAGCTTCTGGTTCTGGAGCTTTTGTTTTGTTATAAGCCTTAACAATCAAGAACATTACAAAACCTACTATTAATAAATTAACAATAGTGTTTACCCATGCACCCCAACGGATTGCATTTTCTGCACTTGTAACACTACCATCTGCTGCAATGACAGCTTCATCCAGTACTACTTTCATATCTGCAAAATCAATTCCACCTGCAAAGTGACCAACAACTGGCATTACTATGTCGGCAACAAATCCGTTTACTACCAAGCCTACGGCACCGGCCATGATTACAGCTACAGCAAATTCAATGACGTTACCCGTCATGATAAAATTCTTAAATTCTTTAAGCATTGTATTTATAGTTTAAGTGGTTAATACCTGCACAATTTACAAAAAAAGACTAAAGAAATGTTAAAATTATTGAAGCGCAATCTATTTCACGACCCGCTTTACACGTTGCGATATTGCCGTAAGCAGTTCGTACGATATGGTGTCTGCTGTATTGGCAAAGTTTTCGGCAGATAGTGTATCGCCAAAAATCACGACTTCGTCACCTTCTTTACAATCTATTCCAGTAACATCTATCATTACCATATCCATACAAACATTACCGATAATGGGTGCTTTTTGCCCATTAACCTGCACAAAGGCTTTACCATTGCCATATTGCCTAGAGATACCATCGGCATGCCCTATGGGTAAGGTAGCCGTAACCCGATAGTCTTTAGACTTAAAAGCACGATTGTAACCCACACTTTCGTTGGGCTCAATTTGATGGAGCTGAGAGATAATGGTTTTTAAGGAGGCAATAGGTTTTAACTGTGCATCAATAACTGATTCGTTTCCATAGCCGTAAAGCCCAATTCCACTTCGGACCATTTCAAATTGCGCTTCAGGATAATTTAGAACACCAGAGGTGTTCAGTATATGTCGCATAGGGGAAGAACCAAGTTTTTCAGATAGTTCATCACTAATTTTTTTAAAGCTTTCAATTTGTTGAAGGCTGAACTCACGTTCCTTTTTGTCTTCTGAAGCTGCTAGGTGAGAGAAAACCGATATTATTTTAAGTGCAGTTTCACGGCCTAACTTTTTTAAAATAAGAGAGATGTCGTTGTGCCAGAAACCCAATCTGTTTAGGCCGGTATTAAATTTTAGATGAATAGGATAGTTGGTTTGTCTCTTTTTCTTAGCGGTTTCCAAAAAAGAATTTAAAATTCTTGGGGAATATATGCTGGGTTCTAAACAGCGGTCAATGAGTTCTTCAAAATTTATAGGTTGCGGGTGTAATACCAGAATAGGTGCGGTAATGCCTGCATCTCTTAAAAGCACACCTTCTTTTACATAGGCAACTGCAAAATAATCAACGTCCAAATTTTCCAGTTTTTTAGCTACAATAGCCATATCGCTACCATAGGCGAACGCCTTTACCACTGCTAAAAACTTGGTTTCTTTTTTGAGTTTGGCTTTAATAAAATTGAAATTGTGTTCCAGAGCTGAAAGGTCGATCTCTAAAGTAGTCTCTCGAATATTACCCATTAGCAGCCTTTTTTTTGGAAGTAACTTCTTCGGCGTCAACATCCATCTGACTTACTTTTTCTTTTAGCATGGCTTTGTAAAAAGCGGCTCGGCTTAAGGGCTCGTACTCTTCGGTTTCACCTAATAAAACCAATTTGTCATTATCAGATTTTCTAAAACTATAGTTGGCCAAATTTCCTGTTCTGGTACAAACAGCATGCACTTTAGTAACATATTCTGCCGTGGCCATTAATGCCGGCATTGGTCCGAAGGGGTTACCCTTAAAATCCATATCCAATCCTGCTACGACCACTCTTACGCCGCGATTCGCCAAATCGTTACAGACCGTAACTATTTCATCATCGAAGAACTGGGCTTCATCAATGCCCACAACCTGGCAATTATCTGCCAATAATCGAATATTTGCAGCAGCTGGGACCGGTGTAGAGCGTATTTCATTGGCATCGTGAGAAACTACCATTTCCTCATTATATCTAGTGTCAACCTGAGGTTTAAAAATCTCCACTCGCTGTTTGGCGAACTGGGCACGCTTTAGTCTTCTGATGAGTTCTTCGGTCTTTCCTGAAAACATAGAACCACAGATAACTTCTATCCATCCGAACTGTTCTTTATGGTTTACGGTGTTTTCGAGAAACATATTGTACTTTTAAACGAAAATAGGGGTTTATTCGTTCTTGTTATAGCAGTGCTAAAATTACTAAAAAAATAGCCCTAGACGCTAGTATTAAATTTAACCTTTCGTTTTTAAAAAGGCATAGAATTTGGTAGTACATTTATATAGTTAAAGATTAAGTTGATGAAACGACAGATAAGAGAACAATTGGTAAAATTGTCTACGGATATAATTACCTCTCGAGAAGATAAAGAACTTGCTGACTTGTACGAAGTAGCTAAGGAATTATACGAAAAGTTGGCGGTTTTAAAGTTTATAGATGAAAAACTTAGCGATGTTGAGGTCGATGTTTCTAAAAATGTACTTGCATCGCGTTTTGAAAAACTGGCAAGTTCTGTAATGAGCGGAAATACCGGAGTGCCAGAAAACAATCCGCATGAAGAGGATATTATTACGCATCCAGGTATGGATACCATAAAAGATATGGTTTCTGAAATGCCAACAGAAGCTATCGAACATATTTTTGGCGATTTTATTGCCAAGCCTGAAACTATAAAAAACGATAAAGACTTGTTGGCACCAGAGCCAACAAAAGATAATACTGTACCAAAATCTTTGAACGATAGATTAAACAAAGAACTTCAAATTGGCTTAAATGATAAGTTGGCCTTTGTAAAGCATCTTTTTCACGACAATGTAGAAGATTACAATCGCGTGCTTTCGCAATTAAACACTATTGACACTGAAGAGCGTTCTGTGGCTTTTATCAATAATATGGTGAAGCCAGAGTATAAGAACTGGGAAGGAAAAGACGAGTATGAAAATCGTTTTATGACACTGATAACCAGAAAGTTCGCTTAGGTTGCTAAATATCATTACATTTAGTTTTACAATTTAACTTAATCACCGATGGTAAAGAAAATTCTCTATTGGGTCTCTACAGGTATGTTGACCCTTATCATGTTTTTTTCAGTTTACAACTACTTATTTAACCACCAAGCTATTGTAGATTTCTTCGTAAATATGGGCTATCCTATCTATCTTATTTACCCTCTGGCAATTGCCAAAATCTTAGGATTAGTTGCAGTTTGGGGTAATTTTTCGAAGTGGTTAAAAGAATGGGCCTATGCAGGCTTTTTCTTTAATACCGGTTTAGCTTTTTTTGCCCACTATATGGTAAGTGACGGTGAACACATGGGTGCTGTCATAGCTTTTATTGTAGTTTTAATCTCTTATTTTACAGGAAAAGAAGTAAGACCTTAACTTTACTTCATGGGGAAGTTATATTTGGTGCCTACACCAATCGGTAATCTAGAAGATATTACACTTAGGGCAATTACGGTATTGAAAGAGGTTGATTTGATCTTGGCCGAGGATACCCGCACAAGTGGCAAACTAATGCAACACTTTGAGATTAAGACCCCAATGCATAGCCACCACATGCACAACGAGCATAAGACGGTGGATAGCATCATAAAGCGCCTACAAAACAAGGAAACAATTGCCCTGATTTCCGATGCAGGTACACCGGCAATTTCTGACCCTGGTTTTTTACTGACTCGAGCCTGTGTAGAGAATAATATTGAGGTGGAATGCCTTCCCGGGGCTACGGCATTTGTACCCGCCTTGGTCAATAGTGGGCTGCCAAATGACCGCTTTGTCTTTGAAGGTTTTCTTCCGGTAAAGAAAGGGAGGCAAACCCGATTGGAGTTTTTAGCTGAGGAAACCAGAACCATGGTTTTTTATGAATCGCCTCACAAACTATTGAAAACATTGGGGCAATTTGGAGAATACTTTGGACTAGACAGACCGGTCTCAATATCTCGTGAACTCACCAAATTGTACGAAGAAACTATTCGAGGTACCATTTCGGAAGTTTTAGAACACTACACCCAAAAACCACCAAAGGGCGAAATCGTAATTATCGTAAGTGGGAAGAAATAAAAATCTATTAACCAAGCGACAAGGTATGAATTAGGCCTAGCGGCCGTTTACTTCACAATAAGCTTTTTTGCAGCAATCGTCTTATTGTTTTCGTCTACCATATGAAATATGTATATGCCAGCGGAAAGATTTATTCCAATAAAATCTTGAATGGATAATACGGAGTCTTGAACGATAACTTTACCCGTCATATCCAAGATTTGAAATTTTGAACCCTGCGATGTAAAGTTGAGATCAAATCCGTTTTCAATAGGATTAGGAAATAGGATAAGTTCATTTTTATCCGGAATAAATAGTTCAACCTCATCAGTTTGCACAATATTTCCGTTGGCGAGGATAATCTCTGCCCTATACCTATTGTTTCCAGGAACCAAAATGCTATCCGTATCTGTTACAACAAGGTCTTCAAATCCGTCGGAGTAACTGTTTATAATAAAGTCTTGCCCAGCAATCGTTTTAACAAAATCTATACGCTCTATATTTATCCCGGTACTTAGGCTAAGGGCAAGGTCCACTTCATTATCGTCATTGAGCAATGCTATGAAACCCCTGAAATAACATTGAACCCCTGAATCTTCAATATTAATGGTGTTGCTTCTAAGGCCCTTACCATCGTTAAAAATTGGGGTTACCGAAAAATAGACAGAACCATTTTCAGCCTTTTGGTTAACGAAAAAGGGTTCCGAAACAGTTGCAATTACCTGAAGCGAGTTGTTTGTATACGTTTTCACTTCATAGGCAATGGCATTAGAAACACTTTCCCATGAAATACCAACTTCATCAGGGCAATTATATTCTACCTGGGGGATAATTTCTTGGGAAACAAAAAATTTATCAGAAGTATAAACCTGAGTGCCCGAGACCATTTGCAATTCTACAACTTCGTTCAATTCTGGAATTTCCCATTGGTACAACTGATTATTTAAATCTATGGTATTACTGATCAAAACCCACTCGCCTCCCTCAACACGATATGATAGACTTCCCACGTTCAAAGCCGTAGTATTTTTCCATCTCAGCACCGGCAGACCAAGGTTAGAAAGTGTCTCGTTTTTCAATGGAAACTGCCATTCAAAAATCCCCGAATTCTCCAGGGAATAACTTACCGCATAAGGGACTTCGGTTGTATTTTCACTATCCGCGCTTATATTTATGCCGTAGGTGCCGGGAAAAGGATTTTCTATAGTAATAAACTCTAGGGTATTTAGGTTATCGATTCCACGTAATGCTTGTCTTTTTAAAGAGTCGGCATTGGCAGAACTGCTCAATATCCAAGGAAGGTATTCGTTGCTGTTTGGACCATTGACCACCAAGTCCAAATCATTGTTCAATAAATCAGTGCTGCCAGCTATGGATTCTGTATCTAACCAAGAAAGAGCAATTTTTAAAGATTTTGTGTTCTCTGGTACAGTGATTGAATTATTGGTCTGTCCGTTGGCTGCCATCGTTCCCTCAAAGAATTGACCATTGTCTATAATTTGCAGACTGTTTTTGGCATTTAGCTTTCCATAACCGGATTCATAGTCAATGTTTGACACTCCAGCATCTTCGGTCCCAGCAATTAAAGAAGATTTCACAAGCGGATAAGATGGTATTGCACCATTTTTCTTAAAATATAGATCTTGTAT
Source organism: Croceitalea marina (assembly GCF_042684265.1). Lineage (NCBI taxonomy): Bacteria > Pseudomonadati > Bacteroidota > Flavobacteriia > Flavobacteriales > Flavobacteriaceae > Croceitalea > Croceitalea marina. Next base: position 127,428 of record NZ_JBHULB010000014.1, read on the forward strand.
AGAGGCCACAGTTCCAGAAACCAAGGCCGCGGCATCGGAAGTTCCACCAGGTGCATAAGCCACCAAATCGGGCTTTACTCTTCCGTCAAAAGAAGGGCCTTTCGAGCTCCTTTCACTAATGTTGTCCAAAGCGTCAGTGGCTCCAACGGTAATTACATTTTTTGCTTGCTTGAAGTTACCGGTCAGCGTTGCAAAACTTTCAAGGTTTGCATATGGTCCGTCTACGGCCACCTCAGTACCGCTATTGCCCACGGAGAAAACATGAACCATATCTTGTAATACAAAAATCTGTTCATCATAAGCCGAAGCTTCATCACCATAAAAATTCTCTATGGAGACCCCATAGGAATGGTTTTGGACAAAAATCCCATCTGTGATGAGTTGCTGGGAATCGTCAGGTAACAACTTAAGAAAACTCGAGGAGCTTAGCTGTGTGTTGGGGGCCACTCCAAGTCCTTTTGGACCAGAATTGCCGTTGCCCCCAACTATTGTGGCCATAGCCGTAGCATGTTGATCAAGGGTGTTTGCTTCATTTCCGTTTAAACTGACCCTTTCTGAATAGTCAATGTCATTCACATTAAAGAGTAATTCCTTTATGGAAACCGATACATTTGCTCCGTTGGCATTGGGAAATACTGCATGTGCATTGGTAATTGCATTGACACTTAAATCAGCGGCAGATATGGGAGTTTCTGTTTTCGGAATTTTATGCTCCAAGAAAAAAACGTTTCGATTTTTAGAAAGGGTATAAAAAATATTCTCGGCATAACGGTTGGGCAAATTATATTTGTCCTTTGCTATTTGAAGACCGCCTTTAAATCCTTTGAATGGCAATTTCTCTTGTGAAATAGATTCCATCAGTCCACAGAAAAATAGGATAAGAATGGAAAGTCTCAAAATTGCTCGTTTTTGCATCTTATCGATTTACTATAACGTTTTCGGAATATGTTAATTTTTTAACATATATTCGGTCGAATTAAAAAATAATCTTAATCATTAACAAATTTAAAACATGAAAAGTAACCATTTTTTAAAGTTCGCCCTTTCTGCCGTTTTGGTAGGAACAATCGTTGTTTCTTGTGAATCTGAAAATAACGAAGAAATTGATTTGATTGACACTCAAGTTCGTGCTAAATTAGAATCTTTAGGTTTTAATACAGACAATTTAACGGAAGATTCGTTGAACGGTGTAGACGGTTTTACAGTAGAGGGAGATATCTTTTTAACAAGAGATCAAATTAATGAAATGGCACCCGCCTCTGGTGTTGGCACGGAACATTATAGAACAAATAATATCGTAGGCCCAGATGGTAGGGTCGTAAGTGTTTATATGGATGCCGCATTCAATAGCACCATGCAAGCAGCTTTTGATGATGCAATTAATAGATATAACTCCTTAAATTTAGATATCACATTTCAAAGAGCCAATAGTTCTGGTGCAGACATCGATATTCTGTCTCAAAAGCTTAAGAGAGTACGAGGTGGAGGCGTAATTCTTGGTCGTAGTGCAGGTTTCCCAGATGCCAATGGAGATCCTGCAACACCAATTGTACTGAATTCAGATATTTACAACCCGAGAAGAGGTGGTATTCCTGCCGATGCAGCAACGGTAATAGCTCACGAAATTGGACATGCTATTGGTTTTAGACATACAGACTATGATCAAAGAGAATTTAGTTGCGGAAGAGCTGGCAACGAGGGAGATGCTGGTGTTGGCGCAGTTTACATTCCAGGCACACCAACTGGTCCAGAAGCTGGATCTTGGATGTTAGCTTGTAGCAATGGTACAAATAGACCATTTACTTCTGGTGATCAAACGGCATTAACAACTGTTTATTAATTAGAAAGAACATCGCAAAATCTTGAAAAAGCCGCTTTTTAGCGGCTTTTTATTTGCTGAAATTTAAAAGTTTTATTGCGCTTTGATTAAAAGATTATATTTAGAAAGCTAATACGGCTAGCAATGTATCAAAAGCTTTTTTTAATTTTAACTACTTCCCTATTCTCGTATTCGTTTTGTCAAGAAAACGTTTCTGCCCGTAATAATGGAATACTGGTGGTAGAGGATTTGCATTTGGAACAGCTAGAAAGCGGCAAAATTCATAAGCTCTGGCTTCAACTTGGTGAAAATGAATTATCAGAACCCATAAAAGTACCGGTATTAATTGCAAAAGGAGATGGAACACCCAAAGTTTTAGGATTAACCGCCGCTATCCATGGGAACGAGTTAAATGGTATTGCTATTATACATCAGTTCTTTTCTAAGATTGATGTGACTAAGTTAAAAGGAACCATAATTGCTATTCCAGGATTAAACTCATTGGCGGTTGCACGTAATCAACGTGAATTTCTTGATAGGGTAGATTTAAATCGCATTTTACCAGGAAAACCTAATGGTAATGGCTCTGAACAAATGACATATAAGATTGGTGAAAAAATTATCCCTTTGTTTGATTACCATGTAGATTTACATACAGCAAGTTTTGGAAGAATAAACAGTCTTTACGGGCGCGGTGACATGAAAGACGAAACTTTAGCTAGTATGCTACAGGTCTTAGAACCAGATATTATTGTATCTAACAGAGGGAAAGCTAGTTTTGGTTCAGCATCAGGATTGACCATGAGGGCATTTGCAATTAGTAAAGGGGTTAAATCCGTAACCATGGAATATGGAAACCCGCAAGTTTATCAAAAGGACATGATTGAAAGAGGCGTAAAAGGCCTTAAAAACTTAATTATTCATTTAGGCTTAAGAGAGGGTGAAATTGTGACATCTACAATTGATAATATATGCTCAAAATCATACTGGATTTATACCGATAAGGGTGGTTATTTAGATGTTAAGGTGAGTCTAAACCAAAAACTAAAGAAAGATGAGCTAATAGCGATACTAAGAAATTCTTTTGGAGAATTAATAGCAACTTATAGAGCACCAGAAGACGGAATTGTTATTGGAAAAAGCACTAACCCTGTAAATATATCAGGAGGTAGAATTATTCATCTTGGCATTTTAGAAAAATGATAACACCCTGGATTATTACCGTTTTTACGGTTCTACTGGTTTATTATTTAGACCGATGGGAAAATAAACACGTAAAATCGTTATTTGATTGGGTTCCTGCTATTTTATTGGCGTATCTAATACCTGCTTTGATCTCCTACTTCTTTTCAGTTGATTATTCTCAAGCTACAATACATAGTTTTAGTAAAGACTATTTTATCCCTTTGGCGATACTTTCTGTAATGGCTAGTTTATCTTTGGGGCAATTAAAAGCCGTAGGTTACAAGCCTATCTTGGTATTCTTGGCAGGGTCTGTTTTTATCGCGCTGTTTCCTGTGGTATTTATACTTGCCTTTAGTGAGTCAGATCTAGTTGTTAGTGCCCTCTCCGAAAAGGAGTTTTGGAAAGGCATTCCCCCCATAGTAGGTAGTTGGATTGGCGGTAGCACAAGTCAATTGGTATTGAAAGAATTAGTCAATTGTCCGGAAGCAATTTTTCTTTCGATTTTGGTCATGGATAATATTCTGGTAAATGTTTGGACAATCTTAATGTTTCAGGGGATTAAAAAAAGCAATAAACTCAATAAATGGTTTAAAATTACAGATAAAGAATTGCCAGAGGAAATTCGATCAGAGAGCCAAAAAACTTTGCCAGTTTGGCTCACAATAGTAGTCTTATTAGTCTTAGTTTTAATTACCAATTATTTGGTAGTTGGTTTCGTTTGGAAAGTTGTGTCATTATCAATCGTTGGTTTGCTTTTAGGAAATTTTATTCCTCGTTGGAATTTTAAGTTTTCACTTAAGGCAGGGGCTGTATTAATTATTTGTGTGATGGCAGTTTTAGGATTAAAACTTCAATTTGAAACTTTAGGTTTTGACCTGTATTTTTTTGGTTTTCTCTTAGTTTGGTTGGTTGGCCATTTTGTTTTCATGGTATTAACTGCAAAAGCTTTAAATGTTAATATGGCATGGGTTCCAATAGCAAGTATGGCTAACGTTGGTGGAATAGCTACTGCCCCAGCAGTAACTGCGGCTTATCAAAAAAAATGGATGCCTCACGCTATTGTTTTGGCAATTTTAAGCATGGCTACGGGAACATTTTGGGGGATGTTGACGATTTACTTATTGGAAAGCTTTTTTGTTCTATAAATAATAAAAATTAATTTTTTGAATAGAACTACGACTAAGGATTAAAATCCAACTACCAGTGGTCACTAAGCTTTTTCCAGAGATTGACAAAGTTTACTTTATTGAGAAGTATACCTTAATCCACATCCTATCAGGAAAAGGTAATATTCAGGTAGATTTTGAAAATTATTTCGATTGGCAAGACAAGGCTATCTACTTAGAAAATGGGCAGTACATTAAGTTTCTATCTGATGATTTTTTGGTTCGAAAAATTGAATTCCCTGACGAGGCCATGTATAGAAATAAAGATGTTCGTGTTCTTTTTAAGCATTTAATATCACTGGGCTACATCGATTTTAATGAATGCTCAGATTGTCAAAACTTTTTGAATAATTCTGTTTTCTCTGAAGAAACCAAGCAGATTATAGATATTTCTTCGAAACAGTGGTTTTGGCAAAACCCTTTTAAGGCCAGTAAAAGTGAATATCAAATTATTTTTGATGTCAAAGAAGTTATAGACGAACACTTCTCCAATAGGTTGTCAAATGCAGATTTAGTGCATTTAATCAATAAAAATGGGATAGACGCTCAGGCTTTAGTTAAAGAGAAAGTGGGGATATCAATTTCAAAACTCTTAAGTAAAAAAAGGCTGGTGGAGAGCAAACGCAAAATTGCCTTTACCGATAAAAGTATACAAGAGATATCTTTTGAAATGGGTTATAATGATGATGCTTATTTTAACCGGGTTTTCAAGAATACTACAGGACATACACCTTCTCAATTTCGTTCCAATTTTGATTATGAAGAGCGAGATATCTTTGTGCAAGATATTATTAATCTAATTCAAGACTACCATAAAGAAAAGCGGTCTCTAGATTTTTACGCCGATAAAATGAATGTTTCTGTTAAGACACTTTCAAAAAAAACCAGAAATAAATTGAACATCTCGGTAGGCCAACTCATTAGGAACGAGCTCATAAATTCTTCTAAGTCAGAATTAGCCGTAAACACGCCTATTAATGAAATCGCCTACAAAATGGGTTTCGAAGAACCCAATCACTTCTCCAACTTCTTTAAACATCATACAGGCATAAGCCCTTCAGCGTATAGATTAGAAAAGTACAATTCTTAGCGCCTTTTTTGTAGTCTTTTAACTTAGCTCTTAACTCATCTTTGCAGTGTACAAATTCACTAAAAATAATAAAGATGAATATTAAGACACAAGTAACAAAAATGGATGCAATAGTAGCTCAAGGAGCTATTGTTGACGCTGTGAAAGAATTTTTCGCAGAAGATGCCATCACTTCAGATTACGGAAATGGCGGAACAAAGGGCAAACCCGAAATGATTGCCAAAATGAAAGGTTTTGCCGGGGCTATTGCCGCGGTAAATGGAATAACACATCATCACTCTATTGTTGATGGTAACGTTTCAGCATCAGAATTCACATTCGATTTTAACATGAAAGATGACAGTAAAATTTACTGGCACGAAATCATTCGAAGAGTATGGAACGATGAGGGAAAGGTAATTCAAGAAGAATATTTTAACGCAGAATAAATGCACCTCTATTTTTCTAATATAAAACAGAGAAAAGGGCATCGGAGCAGCCGGATGGATTTAGGAAGCTTATTAATAAGGACCAAATGGCAATACCAGGCCAAACTCGCCAGTGGGATTCTAGGTGCCGATCAGGTAACAAGCAAGAACAAACCTGGTTATTAGAAAAGTAAGAACGGTCTTGTTCTTTAAAAATGAAAACAACAAACAAAACAATTAATAATTAAAATTTTAAATCATGAAATTCATAACCAAGAGAATTTACGCATTTTTAGATTATCCGGTAGCTATTGCCTTAATAGCACTTCCATTCTTATTAGGATTAGGAAGTTCTAATCCAATAGCACTGCAGCTTTCAGTAGCTACAGGAATAGCCGCATTTGTTCTAACATTATTAACAGATCACCATTTAGGGGCATTTAAGGTCATTCCTTATAAGTTTCACTTGATAGTAGATTTTGCAGTGGCCATTGTATTTATTTTGGCGCCTTTTATTTTCTCTTTTGAAGGAATAGATGCTTATTTCTATTGGATTAACGGAATTGCGGTACTTACGGTAGTTAGCTTGCACAAAGCAGAAATGACGCCATAAAATATTGATGTACTATTAGGCACTTTAGAACACCTAAAAAACAATGTTCTTTTTCACATAAAACAGCTAAAGACTTTTGGTTGGTTATGGCTCCAAGCATGTCGATCTTATGATTGATGTGCTTTGGTGTTTTTTATACATTTAGGCAAATGAAAAAATTACTTTCAGAGATTAGGGCCTGTGAAGTGTGTTCTGCGCACCTGCCTTTAGGCCCAAGACCCATTGTAGCTGCTCACTCAGAGGCTAGGGTTATTATCATTGGTCAGGCACCGGGTACCAAAGTGCATGAAACAGGAGTCCCTTGGGACGACCCCAGTGGCAGGCAGTTACGCGAATGGTTAGGAGTTTCAGATGAGGTGTTTTATGATGAAACTAAAATAGCTTTGGTGCCTATGGGTTTCTGCTATCCAGGAAAAGGTAAAGGAGGAGATTTGCCACCAAGACCTGAATGTGCGCCTTTGTGGCATCAAAAATTGTGGGACAGTATGCCCAATTTAGAATTAATAATTTTGATAGGTACCTATGCCCAGAATTATTATTTGAAAGGACAGATGGAAAAGAACCTGACCGAAACCGTCATGTCATATCGTAACTATTTGCCAAAGTATTTTCCTTTACCACACCCATCACCGCGAAATCGATTTTGGCTCACAAAGAATCCTTGGTTTGAGGACATGGTTGTCCAAGAATTAAAGAACAGAGTTCATAGAATTATTAAAATCCAAGTTTGACCCTTACATCTTTATCTATTACTATCCGAATTTTGTCATTTTTAACGGAATCTATCTTAGATTTTGAAACATTAGATGTAATTTCTTTAATAAATAATGATTCTTGATGGTCGAAAGCCCCTACCTGATTTAGATGTATTGCTAAAGGAATTCGACCAAAATTTTGTGATTCTACTTGTATAGTTTTTAAAAGGTCATAACTCTGAGGGTATCTTATAGCAATTACTTGGCAGTTACTACAAGTGGCCTGGCTGTCAAAGGTTTTAAAATATGCGGTCATAAAATAGATATATCTATCACGGTATGGAATTCTTTCAAAATCTCCATGTCGAGAGATTTTAGTTGGTGATTCTTTGATTTTGTAGGGAATAAGGTAAGGAGACCGGTAACTTGTTTTGCAACTGAGAAAAAGAAATATTGAAATAAAAACTAATTTTCTCATAATTTAAAGTCAGTTTTTTAATACTTAGACCCATCATGCTTGCCTTTTTCCCAACCATGCTTGCCAAGGTATTGGTTGGCACTTTCAACCGCACCATCTTCAATGTCTGTACCTTGAGAATCATTCCAACGGTTTAAATAGCCAAATAAAGAAATAACACCGAGCATTTCTACAATTTCACCTTCGTTCCAGTGTTGGTATAAGCGTTCTTTAATTTCGGCATCAACAGCATTGGGCACTTGAGATGCTTGTAAAGAAAAATCCAAAGCGGCACGTTCTGCTTCAGAAAAAGCAGGATGCGTTCTGTATTCCCAAATATTATCTAACTGTTCTTGTTCGGCTCCATAACGCTCTGCAGCACGTATGGCATGCGCTTGGCAATAGCGACATCCAGTTGCATTGCTACTTACCCACGCAATCATCCTTTTGAGTGCCGAGGTAACTCTACCTTCATTAGCCATAACGGCCTTGTTTAGGTTAATAAACGCTTTTGAAATTGCAGGGCGATGCTGCATAGTTAACACCGAATTTGGGCAGAATCCCAAGGTTTCATTAAAGAATTCAGCCAATTTTTTTGTGTCTGGATCGTGGTTAGGGTCAAGCGGTTGTACTAATGCCATTTGGTTTCTTTTATTGTATTTTTATCCTTCACAAGAAACAAAAATTTATGGCGACCACAAATCATATTTCCACAAAATGGCTAGGTAATATGGCCTTTGAAAGTAATAACCCTTCAGGGCATAATTTTAAGATAGATATTGCAAAAGAAGATGGGGGAGATGGCAGTGGTTTTAGACCTAAAGCATTGATGTTATCTTCATTAGCGGGTTGTTCCGGGCTTGATGTTGCTTCACTCATGAAAAAAATGAAGCTTGAAGTTGACAAGTTTCATATTGAAACTATTGCTAATCTTACTGATGAACACCCTAGATATTATGACTCTGTTGTTATTGAGTATCATTTTCATGGCTCTAATTTAAAAGAAGAGAAACTTCAGAAAGCTGTGGATTTATCCATAGAAAAATATTGCGGGGTTATGGAGATGTTTAGACGGTTTGCAGAGTTAGAGATTAAGACGATTTTTCATTCTAAATAAAGTTTAAGCGCAAGTGTCAAACTCAAGCACAAAATTCAATGCCTAAAGCGTATGACCTTGAGGAAAGATTGGTTAATTATGCTGCAGAAACAGCCTTATTTTGTAGAAAAATGACCAATGATTTTACAGGACAGTATTATGGGCATCAACTTTTGCGCTCATCTGGAAGTTCCGCTTTAAATTTTGGAGAAATGCAAGGAGCACAATCAGATAGAGATTTTAAAAATAAAGCAACTATCGCACTCAAAGAGTTAAAAGAATCAAGAATGAACTTGAAGATTCTGTCTAAAATTGAATACGGCGATTCTAAAACTAGAGTAAAGCTTTTAGATGAAACAGAACAGTTGATAAAGATTATTGCAACAATAATTAAGAATAAAAAATAGAATCATAATCAACCTAACAAGCTTTGACTTTTGTATTTGAGTTTGACTTTTGTATTTGAATTTTACCATGCGCTGGACTATAAAACCTAAACCTGAGCAAAAAGAAATAGAACAACTTTCTAAGGCATTGAAAGTTGAACACTTAGTTGCGCAGCTTCTCCTGCAACGAGGGATTTCAACATACGAGGAAGCAAAAAAATTCTTCCGACCCCAACTTTCAGATTTGCATAATCCTTTTTTAATAAAGGATATGGATATAGCTGTGGAGCGTATTCAAAAGGCAATTAATAACGAAGAGAACATTTTGGTTTATGGTGATTATGATGTGGATGGTACCACGGCAGTAGCGCTACTTTCATCATATTTATTAGAGAATTACCCTAATGTGGCCACTTATATTCCAGACCGTTATGATGAAGGTTACGGGGTTTCTTTAAAAGGAATCGATTTTGCGGAAGACAATGATTTCTCATTGATTATTGCGTTGGATTGTGGGGTTAAAGCGATTGACCAAGTAAATTATGCTAAAGAGAAAGGGATCGATTTTATCATCTGTGATCACCACAGACCAGGTAAAAAATTACCTAATGCCATTGCGGTTCTTGACCCTAAAAGAGAAGATTGTGAATACCCGTACGATGAACTCTGCGGTTGTGGTGTAGGTTTTAAATTAATACAGGCGCTTGCATCTACCAAGGGTGATGCTATAGAAGAAATAGTGCCTTATTTAGATTTAGTAGCTACTGCTATTGGGGCGGACATTGTTCCGATAACGGGAGAAAATCGAGTTTTGGCCTATTTTGGTATGCAAGTCATTAATTCCAACCCTCGAATAGGGTTTAAGGCAATTATCAATCAAATAAAAAAGAAAGAGCTCACGATTACCGATGTTGTTTTTATAATCGCACCTAGAATAAATGCCGCTGGGCGTATGAAACATGGTCAACACGCGGTAAACCTGCTTACCGAAACAAATCTAAGTCAGGCTGAAACTTTTGCTGCTGAAATCGAGAAATTTAATACCGATAGAAGAGACCTTGACAAAGAGATTACAGAACAGGCCCTTAAACAAATAAAAGAACATAAAGAAGAAGGCCGATTTACCTCGGTGGTTTATAATGAAAATTGGCATAAAGGAGTTATTGGTATTGTTGCTTCGCGTTTAACAGAAACCTATTACCGCCCTACACTGGTCTTTACCAAAAGTGGAGATAAACTCGCCGCCTCTGCACGCTCGGTAAAGGGGTTTGATGTTTATAATGCTTTAGAAGGTTGTGCCGAATGTATTGAGCAATTTGGCGGACACAAGTATGCAGCTGGCTTAACACTACTTGAAGAGCAGTATAAAGTATTTAAAGCTAAGTTTGAAGAAGTTGTATCTGAATCGATTGACCCAAAACTATTGACTCTAGAACTGAACATTGATATGCAGATTGAAATGCAACAGATTACCCCAAAATTGATGCGCATTCTAAAGCAGTTTGCCCCTTTTGGACCAGGAAATATGACCCCAACATTTATGGCAGAAAATGTACAGGATACAGGATATGGTAAGGGTGTTGGCGAATATGAAAAGCATTTGAAATTATCCCTTACCCAAAAAGGTTCAAAACCAATTGGTGCCATTGGGTTTAATCTAGGAAATAAAATTGGGCAGATAAAAACTAAAAATCGTTTTGACATCGCTTTTACTTTAGATGAAAACGAATGGCAGGGCAATGTAAGCCTTCAGCTAAAACTTAAAGACTTAAAATAGGCTTGTGGAAAATAGAATAGACCCATATGCCGCCTTACGTTTTAAAGAATTTAACATTTTTTTAGGGGTTCGTTTTGCGATGGTTTTTGCTTGGTCCATGCAATTTATTGTCATTGAGTGGCAAGTCTATTCGTTGACTAAAGACCCACTTTCTTTAGGGATTATCGGATTGATGGAGATTATTCCTGCTGTAAGTATTGCCTTGTTTGCAGGACATATTGTAGATCAAAGTGAAAAACGAAATCTATTGGTTAAATGTATTTTAGGTTTTTCTGTGGTTTCCTTGGGTCTTTTTTTAATAACATTACCATCAATTGAAACAGACTATCCTACCAAAACAATACTCTATGTTATCTATGCTTTGGTATTCTTGGGAGGTTTGGTAAGAGCGTTCATTGGGCCAACAATTTTTTCATTAATAGCATTGATAGTTCCAAAGAAAATATACCCAAATGCTGCAACGTGGAGCAGTTCTACATGGCAAATGGCTTCTGTTTTGGGGCCAGCTTTTGCAGGATTTGCAATAGGTTGGATAGGTGTTCATTGGTCTATGTGCATCATTTTTGGGTTTTCTATTTTAGCGTTGTTATTTCTTTTTAGGATATCAAAAAAACCTATTCTAAATCCGAAAATAGGAGAGCCGATAATACAAAGTTTAAAAGACGGACTTCAATTTGTTTTTAATAGTAAAGCGGTATTTGGGGCCTTAACATTGGATATGATAGCAGTTCTTTTTGGTGGTGCTGTGGCGTTGCTGCCAATTTACGCCCAAGATATTTTACATGTAGGTTCAGAAGGCTTTGGCATTTTAAGGGCAGCACCAGCAGTAGGCGCATCAATTACGATGCTGGGCTCTACAAGATTTCCTTTACATAAATATGCTGGTAAAAAGTTGTTATGGGCTGTCTTTGCCTTTGGTATTTGTATCATTGTTTTTGGTATTTCAACATCATTCTGGATTTCGGTCGCGGCCTTATTCTTAAGCGGTGCTGTGGATGGAGTCTCTATGATAATAAGACAAACTATCCTACAACTGAAAACTCCAGATAATATGAGAGGACGAGTGGCATCGGTTAATTCCATTTTTGTTGGTTCGTCAAACGAACTTGGGGCTTTTGAAAGTGGCTTGGCAGCTAAGCTTTTAGGAACAGTTACTGCAGTAGTTTTTGGTGGATGCATGACCTTATTGACCGTGGCAACAACAGCAATCGTTTCACCAACATTTAGAAGGCTAGATTTATCTAAAGATGTAGAGGACCATGAAAATGAGGATTAATAATTAGAATAAAAAAAGCCCTTTTTTGGGGGAAGGGCTGCTCTTTTAATGTAGGTTTTAAAAAAGATTTGTTGCGAAGTAATATTATAATTTTGCAAGCAAAGGATTACAAGATGTTTAATCGATGAATGATACAATTCTTATGAAAGTTTCTTAAGATCTAACTTTTCACCGTCAAATACTGCATAAGTAAAATAGTTAATCCAATCGCCAAGGTTGGTATAGGTGGATTTTTCATTTAGCTTAATTTCCAAAGGCAAATGTCTATGACCAAAAATAAAATGATCGTAATGTTTTGTTTCGAGCTTTCGTTTGCAGTATTGCACCAACCATTCTTTATCCTCTCCTAAAAACTTGGCATCTTCTTCCCCAGAAATTAATTTATTGCTTACAGAGAGGTATTGCCCTAATCGGACACCTAAATCTGGATGCAACCACTTAAAGAGCCATTTGCTAAGTGAATTGGTAAAAACCTTCTTCATACGTTTAAAGCCTTTATCACCTGGTCCTAATCCATCTCCGTGCCCAATAAGAAAAGAGGTGTCATTGATTTTAAGCTGTTGTGGTTTATGGAAAACAGGAATCTTGAGCTCTTCCTCAAAATAACCATTCATCCATAAATCATGATTACCCACAAAATAGGTAATTGGAATGCCGGCATCCGAGAGTTCAGCAAGTTTGCCTAATGTTCTTGTAAAACCTTTGGGCACTACTTTTTTATACTCAAACCAGAAATCAAAGAGATCACCCATTAAGTATATGGCCGCGGCATCTTCTTTGATACTATCTAACCAGGCGACAAATTTTTTCTCCCTAGGAAGACTTTCTTCTGAGCTTGGAGCACCTAAATGGTTGTCACTAGCGAAGTAGACCTTTTTGCCTTTTGGTATGGTAAGGGTATTCATTTAAGGCAAAGATAGTTATTGCTTTCTAACGTTTGAACCTTCTTCTATTTCTAACTCTTGTAAAAATGTAGATAGCTATTACTAGTAATGCTACGGTAGGTAATACCAGGTCGCTATTTAAGATGGAGAGAATGTCCATAGATATCGTTTAATTTAAACCTCTTGCTATAAGACGTCTTTTTACTATATAACTAACAACGAACTTTTTAAGGCTTTATTTTTTTCTCACAAATAGGGCTACAATGGCCGAAGTTACCACGCCCATACCTAAAGCCCCAAAAGCGGCTTGCAATAGATAACTCTTAAGACTAAAGTAGACTTCCGCATTATTTTGTGTCATTTTATCATTTTCAACAACATACGTAATCATATTTGTAAAGTAATCAGGGCTAATAAACTCATACGTAATGTACTGCGCTAACGGACTTAAAATAGCAACAAACACACTTATCAACATACCTGATGCAACTCCTTGAAACCAAGTCATTTTGCCTCCTAAGTCTTTATTGCGTTTTTCTACGAGTGCGAAAACATATAGAGCAATGGCAATAACAGCGAAAAAATTGGTGTAGACAGCATGCTTGGCGATATGCTCATCATGCCAGCCTAGTATTTTTTCTAATAGCATCCATAACAAACCGGCAATCGTAAACAATAGGGCCCATTTAATTTCAGTCGTGAATTTTTTCATTGTTTTTGGTGATTTAAGTGGAAACTTTCTAAGATAAAAAACGTTATACTTAGGGCAATGGCTTATAAAAACTTAGCTTTGACTAAACAATGGTACTAAAAAGCCTATTATGTGCCAAATAGAAGGCTTAGTTATTAGGCTATTGAATTTAGCCTAAATTAAAGAATTAAAGTACGGCTTAAGATATTATGAAAAAGCGTTTTCATCTCGGTAAAATACTAACATTATCACTTATTTTAAGCAGTTGCGCAAGTGATAGTGAACCAATGGCTGAAGAGCAATCGGAAGAGACAGCTATAATTGTTACAGACATTTCGGTGGTTAGTGCTGAAACAACTATTCCATGGATAGATGATGAAGACCTCACCTCGAAATTAGAAAACGCCTTAACCTATACCTACGGTGTTGCTCTAGAAAGTGAGATTGAAAAAACATTTAGGTTTAATACAGATTCTACACAAGTCGTCGTAGCAGTGAATTTTAAAGAAGGATTTCAAACCAAATATCGTGACGATAATCTATCCAATAATTCAGTTTTAATTGAATTGGATAAAGATGAAGCGACGGAAACTAACGCTGTAGAATTAAATGCTGACGGACCTGGCGATACGTATGCACTGATTACTTCGGTATTGGCTCCTGGCCATGACCCAATTGAAGTTCCGGATTGTAATCATCAAGGGTTTGGGGAGCACATCAGTGAGGTTTTTGATAATGAATTAAATACCAATGTTTTTCAATTCGATATTCATGTAACCCCTGATAATGATCGTTGTATCAACTTTGATAGACAGCGGAACGAGATAAAATCGTACGATAAATCACCGGATAATTTATTGGGTGTTGAAAACGAAAGAGTAGTATATAAGTGGAAGTTTAAGCTACCATCTGGTTTTCAGTCATCTCCAAATTTTACACATTTACATCAGCTAAAGTCGGTCGGTGGCCCACTTGCTAGTATGCCTATGTATACTTTAACTACAAGAAAAGGTAGTCCGGATAGATTGGAATTGCGCTATGCAGAAACCGATAGGCAGGTTACCCTGTCGCAAACAGATTTAGCACCGCTAGTCAATGAATGGCTCGAGGTAACGGAGACAATTACTTATGGGATATCTGGAACCTATGACTTGCAGATAAAAAGAATTAGTGATGATGCCATACTATTTGAATATTCTAATAGTTCCATCGTAAATTGGAGACAAGATGCTGAATTTGTAAGACCGAAATGGGGTATTTATAGAAGTTTGCTCAATGCGCAAGACCTTAGGGATGAAAGTATATTCTATGCCAATTTTAGTGTAGAAGAATTATAAGCTTTAAACAAATTACTTTTTGAACTTGGCCAGTGCTGCTTTCGTTGCTTCAGATAAGGCTAATCTTCCAGACTGTTCGGCTCTGTCCAGAAGTAATGAATCCCAGTTCTCTGTACCTTCCCAAAGGACTCTCTTCATCGCTGTCAATGCTTCTGTGTTATACGAAGCTAGTTTTAAGCTAAAATCCTCTAATTCTTTATCAAGGCCTTTTATGGAATCAAAAACCTTGGAAAAAAGCCCTTTTTCTTTAGCCCAGTAGGCATTTTTCCATTCTGTGGGAGATAAGGCCAACTCTGCTAGGCCATCTTTACCAATTTTTCGTTCCACCGCAGGGGCTATTACGAGTGGTGCAATACCGATTGAAATTTCAGAAAGTTTTATAGATGCTCCTTCAGTAGCAAAAACATAATCGCAGGCAGCTGCTAAGCCAACGCCACCACCAACGGCCTTGCCTTGTACTCGACCAATAACCGGTTTGTCACAACTACGCATGGCATTAATAACCTTGGCGAAGCCACTAAAAAAGGCTTTTCCTTCATTCATATTTGAAATGGCTACGAGTTCATCAAAAGATGCTCCGGCACAAAATGCCCGGTCACCTTCAGACTTTAAAATAATAATCGAGACTTCATCATTTGATGAAAGTTGATTAATTTCATTAGTTAGTCTTTGCAATAATTCCGATACGAAAGAATTACTGGCCGGGTGGCCGAACTCTAAAGTTGCAATTTGATTGCTGATATTGGTATAAAGACTTCCGTTTGGTCTATCTGTTTGCATAATTAAGAGCTATTTTTTTGTAAAGTTTAAAATTACTGGTTTTGCAAGAGGGGGCGAAATTTTCGTCTAAACTTAAAAACCAAAGCCCCTCCTCGGATAGCCATCCAAACCACAAAGGCAATCCATATGGCATAAAAACCTAATCCAAAGTATTTTCCTAAATACAGAGTGGGAACAAAGCCCAAAAAGGTTGCCGAAAGGAGCACGTTACGCAGGTATTTCATTTCACCTAAACCTTTAAATAGACCATCAAAAACAAAAGCAAGCGTATTCATAGGCAACCCTAAGATCATAATAAAGAAAACACCATAAAAGGTTTGAAGGACAATTTCTTCATTAGAGAAAATACGTCCTAATGGATAGTAGAAAATAAAGCCTACTAGCATGAGTACTAGGCTTACAATCATTCCATAAGTAATAATCTTTTTTGCCAACGTCCACAAGCCGTTATAATCTTTTTCTCCCAGAAGTTTACCTCCCATACTATTGCCGGCAGCGCCATAGCCATCAATAAAAAAGGCAGAGAACAACCATAGATTAATAGCAATGGTATGGGCTCCGATAAACCGGTCGCCCAAAGCGGTTGCTTCTCGTACCGCAATAATCAAAGCTGCATTTAAGGCCAAGGCCCTGACAAAAAGATTTAGGCTCATAAAAACAAGTCGTTTCAATTCTTTGTTCAACGGAAAACGAAGTTTTAGACTGATGTCCGTTTTTGCGCGTAACAAGAAGAAAACCAAGATGGCCATAACACCTTGAGAAATCAGACTTGCCCAAGCAGCACCCTCTAGGTACATGGCCGGTAGCATACCTTCGATACCATAAACAAAAATAAAATCAAGAACAATATTTAAAACTGCTCCTATAATTGCGATGAGCATGGGGTAATAGGTGTTTTGAAGTCCTCTGAAAATTCCGAAAACCGCAAAAGTGAAAAGTGTTAACGGAAAACCCCAAACCCGAATGGAATAATAGGAGACGCAGTATTCTAAAATTTTGCCCGAAGCTTCAAAAAGCCTAAAAATATCTTCAACGATAAAAATGGTCGAAAGCAAAAGAAACAAACTCAACAAAATATTGAAGAAAATTGCTTGTGCAGGCAGGTCTTTGACTTCATGAATTTTACCTGCTCCCAAATATTGCGAGATAATGGCCGAGATAGCACTCCGTGTTTGCCCTAATACCCAAATAAGCATTGATAAAAACGAGCCTACAATTCCCGCTGCCGCAAGAGATTCTAATCCATCTACAGGAATATTGCCAACAATAGCCGTATCTGTTATAGATAAAATAGGCTCTGCAATGCCCGAGATGGTCGCAGGAATTGCAAGATTATTAATGTTCTTTAGGTTTACGGCAGTTTTCAAATCAGGCTACAAGTTACAGCACCAATTCATAACAGTGAAAGGGATGCTCGCTTTGTTTCGGAAAAAAAATGTCTCCCAGTTTATGATAACCTCGAGTCTTATAGAATTTTTGATTGCGCTTGTTTTGAGAAAAAGTGTCTAAGCGCACAGATAAAAATCCATTTTGCCTTGCAGTGTTTTCAGCAAAATCCATCATTTTCTGAGCATACCCTTTTCCTTGAAAATCTGGATGCACACTTAGGCGGTGTATATAACAGTTGTTTTTGTTTTCGGTCAGCCATTTAATGGGGATGTATTCGGCATCCATATGTGTTGAAATCACTATGGTGCCGATGACCTTTTTTTCTGATTTGAGCACATACAATTCGTTTCGTTTTATATCCAGTAAAAATCCTTCTTTAGAAGGGTAGTGCTCATTCCATTGGTAAATGCCTTTGGCCATCATAAATGCAGCGCATTCTCTTGTAATTGCCATTATATCGCTTATTTCAGATATCTTTGCACGTCGTATCATTAAATGACTTGGATTAAGTTGTAAATTTATAGTATAATCTTAATAACCTGACCATGAACAATATATTGGTTCCTTTAGGCACATCACCCGACTCACACGAAACATTGCAATATGCGGTAGACTTTGCATCCGATTTTGGAGCAAATATCTATATAATGGATGTTTTTACGGTAACTTCTGGAACGGGTAGTCTTGGAAATATTCAAGAGAAAGTGGCCCAAAGTAGCAGGGAGAATATAAAGGGTATTGTTGGTAGAATAGATACAAAAGGATTGGATGTAAAAATTGCATCTTACAATGGTGATATCGTTGATGGGCTTTTAGAAATTAAAAAGGAATTGGGTATAGATTTAATTGTTATTGCCCCAAGAAGTAATGACATCAATGAAGAATATTACTTAGGAAACACTTCAGGAAGAATAATTAAACAGACCAATATACCAACCCTAGTAGTTCCAAAAGGAACAAAGTATAAGCCCATAAAGAGTATTTTAACGGCATTTAAATCGGGTATTTTAAAGCGAAGTAAAATTTTACACCCTTTAGTGGCTATAATGAATAAGAATAATGCTGAGGTTAATTTACTACTGGTGAAAACCCCAGGGTATTCAGAAGAAGATTTACAAGTAAATACTTCGCTTCTAGACATTAGTAAGAACCTTACCATTTCTGAAAATGCCACTACGTATTTAGGGGTTTTGGAACATTTTAGAACAACGCAGCCAGATTTACTTTGCGTATTTCGAAGAAAAAGAGGTTTTTTCAAAAAGCTTTGGGAAAAGAGTACGGTACTAAAATCTGA
This sequence comes from Croceitalea marina, assembly GCF_042684265.1. Taxonomy (NCBI): domain Bacteria; kingdom Pseudomonadati; phylum Bacteroidota; class Flavobacteriia; order Flavobacteriales; family Flavobacteriaceae; genus Croceitalea; species Croceitalea marina. The sequence goes on from NZ_JBHULB010000014.1 coordinate 145,770, forward strand.
ATTCTTTGCACCTGTACCTGTTCTAGTACTAAGTGTAAAGAAGTACTAAACACTAAATCAATTTTGAAACCAATTTAAATTGTGTTTTCTTTGCTAGCAAAGGGGGATTAGCTCAGCTGGCTAGAGCGCTTGCCTGGCAGGCAAGAGGTCACCGGTTCGACTCCGGTATTCTCCACCAAGAAAACGAGGGCTTCAAGAGTTTTTGACTTTTGAAGCTTTTTTCATTTGCACGCAATTTGCACGCAAAACTGGTTTTAATTTAACCATGGTATTATTTGATTCAAATTGGTCTATTTTAATACCCCTTCACTCTTTACAGAGTATTTTTTGAAAAAGCATCACATTTATTGGGTGCTTTAACTTCAATATTAGATTAAGGAATCTAAGACCCATAAAAGGTCAATTAACGAAACTACTAAAAGAGACCATGAATGGGACCCGCCTAGAATAAGTTTCCTGATTTTACATAATAGCCCCGTAAAACGGCGGTTTTATGACTCGTAAATTTCTAGAAAACTACCGATATTTGATAGTGAATTTTAGAAAACATCCAAAAAATAACAGCCGACACCCAAGTTGTTGAATCTACCAACTTTAGACGCCGACTGCGTTTTAAAAATTACCTCTAATTACAATCGGCATCGGTCTCGCTCGCTTCGAGTTGAATTTCCGCTGTATTATCGAAGGTGGTCATCCCTCGTACGGTTATTTCTATAGAATTAGTACCAATTTCGGTAATGGTGCCTGTAAAGCCTCCAAAAGCACTTTGGGTAGCTAATTCCTCTCCTGTTAGGGCAACTTGGTCTGAATTACGCCCCGTTATCTTAATTCGTTGTACAAAAGGAACCCTAATAGCGGGATAGGTTTGCACTGCGTCGTAGACTAGCACTTGCTTTCCTGGATTAACAGGTACCACTCGTTTCGTAAAAATAGTGCTTCCTATTTCTGTTGTCTTTTCTTCCGCATTGGTGGCCGATTTTGACATTTCCACGGATAATTCCAGTCCTACACTAACCTCTCCGGAAGCCTCCACATTTCCTTTACCAAAAAAGGAGACTCCAGCCTTTGTACCTACGGTTATTTCGGTTGTTAATGTAGCCCCTGCTGTAAGGCCTATCGTCTCTTGCCAAGAAACAGACATCGTCTTTGTTTCCGTTAGGTCGACGCCTACGTCTTGTGAGATTACTGCAGAGGTACAATTGGTAAGCGTACTATTCACCTTAAATGAATTTTCCGCACCTGGCAATATAGGTTGTCCATACCAAGTTTCTATACTTTGAGCCTCATACTCAACATCTGTAGTAGCAAATCTAAAATTTTGACCTGCCCCACTTGTAAAACTGCTTGTTAGTATAGTTGTTTCAAAATCTATCCCCAACCCAGTACAATTTCTAGTTGTGGTTTTAAATATGAAGGGCTGATCATCACTATAGGGAGCTAGTTGGTATGTACCATTTTCTTTTCGTATTTGAAATTTGTATGCGTCGCTTAAAGACGTATAATCGTCTGTTTTATTTACCTCTGAGGTATAAACCTCCTTAGAAATAAATCCAATAGCAAAAATACTCTTAAAAGCCAAATATCTATTTGAGTGTCGGGAAATTATACTGTATACATTCTCTTCACCTTCATGTTTTTGAAAATAAAACTGCTGTGTAGTGTTATTACTGGAAAAATCAGCTTCTGAATTCAGGGAAGGGTAGTTCTGATATTCTAGTGCAGATGTGCAAATACCGTTAGCAAAGGAATCGCCAAATACTAGATTTGGCTCATTGTCCAATGCCTTAGACTCTATTTGGCCGTCATCAGTTACCAATTGTAAAAAATAGGGCGTGTCTGGGTTTAAATGAACCTCTGTATTTAGATCCTCAACGCCATCCCCACGTAATTCTACATTGCTGCCATTTTCCGTAAACAAGGTATTTTCCAAAATTTCTTTGAAAAGTTCATTGTCGTTTTCATCGAGTAGGTCTACTTCTAAATCGATACCATTTCTTAAGGCAGTTTCTGCTTCACTAGACAAATTTTCTAGGGCAAATTTAAAACTAGCATAATTGGTAAATGGGTCTACCTCTAATACCATTGGCTCAAAGTAATCGCTATCAGTGGGTGTAACTCTTAATTTAGTAATGGGTTGACCCTTTCGAATGTAAGGGCGTGCATCTAACAATATACCTATCTCGCCCATGAAGGTTTCCAATTCATCTTCACTAATACCATCTCCTTCAATTAAATCACCTTCTTCGGGTAGTTCAGGTACTTCGGGTAGTCTTCCAGAATCATCAGAGCTACAACCCACATTTAATGCAAAGCCAAGCCCAATTACACATACGTACTTTAAAATTGTTTGTTTTGTTATCATAATTTCTTTGGTTTTAAAAGATTCAACACGGCGAAACTAGATGCAAAACAAACCCTCAGCTAATTTTAGGTATAGACAAAGTATCGACAGGTTAAATAGATTTTAACACATTCGATTATGGACATCCCAAATATCAAAAATTGAATAAAATTCTTGAAACACCTTTAAAATATATAGCTAAGGAGTTTTATAATAATATTTCTATTGAAAATAAACATAGACTTTTTATAGACAACAGGGTTTTTATATTCAAATCAATAGTTGAGAACGATTGATATATTGTCTATCTTGAAAATCATTAAAACAGTATCTGACGAAAAAAAATATATCCTCTTAATAAGGAAACTGATTTGTCGTCTTTCTCTAACTACTTATAAAATAAAAGTCGGCACCCAGTTGTTATTTTGAATAAATCTTAAAGAGAGCAGTCATGAAACTAATTTTAAATATAGTAATATGTACAGTACTGGCAGCGAATGTCTATTGTCAAGAAACCAAAAAAATAGATAGCATAAAGTATACTTTGAGCGCTACAAAAGATGTTACAAAAAGGCTTTACCTACATCATGAATTGTTCGAACTACTTAAAGATAGTGATAAGAATAGTGCAAAATTACATATAGATAGTGTACTTACCCTTGCCTATAAAATTGACAATAACTATTTCATTGCTAGAGGCAATATCGGCTTAGGATATTACCACTACTTAAATTCAAATTTCATCGAATCGGAAAAAGAAATCAAGAAGGGCATTTACATACTTGATTCATTGAATCAAAAAGAACACCTACCATATGCCCTTAACCAACTAGGCATAACACAAAAATATTTAGGAAAGTTTGAAGGGGCTCTTTTAAATCATCAGAAATCAGCAGATATTAATATGGAAATAAAGGGAAAGCCAATTGATTTAGCTAGAAGTTATTTGAATATGGGCAACGTTATGGCCGAGATAAGAAATTTTAAATCTTCAACTGAAAACTATAAAAAGGCTGAAAAAATTGGTATTGACAATAACTTAAATGACTTTTTAGCTAAGGTGTGGGGGAATATTGCTGCTAATTACACGGACGCTAAAAAATATGAAAAGTCGCTAGAATACTATGGTAAGAGTCTTAAATTATTGGAAGAAAAACCTAGTGTGACGCTGATAAGGATATATAACAATATCGGTGTTGTTTACGACAAGATGAGCGATTTTAAAACAGCAAAGAAATACTACCAAAAAGCTTTAAAAACCTCCGATAAATATGGAGAACCACAATTGACAGGTCTTATTATAAGGAATTTGGGTGAAATTTACTTTGCCGAGCAAAATTACCCCAAAGCTCTGGAGAATATTGAAAAGTCAATTATGATTGCCAAAGAGTCAAAGAACAGTGTTAGACTCATTCGCGGTTATATGAAAATGGCTGAGGTACATGCCGCCTTAGGAAATTATAAGAACGCCTATGAGTATGATCGAATGTATGCAGATTTAAAAGATAGTATTAGGGGCTTAGACGTTAGGGAGCGAATAAACAATTTGGAAATTAAATACCAAACCGAAAAAAAAGAAACAGAAATTGCCTTACAAGAAGAGGAAATCAACACCTTAAATGAAAAATCAAAAGTTGATAAACTTACCAAAGGCCTTTATGCCGGTGGTATGGCTTCTGCACTTGCCTTGTTTGGGTTATCGGTTTTTGGTTACCGTCAACGCATCAAAAAAAACCACATTGCCCGCGAAAAACAAGATGAAATCTACAAACAAGAAATTGCATATAAAAAGAAAGAGCTCACTTCGCAAACCCTTCACCTCGTACAGAAGAATACGTTTATTCAAGAACTGATGGAAAATTTTGAGAATATCAAAAACTCTCCTGAAAAATTTAAAATGGAGTTTCGGCGTATTGTAATGCTTCTAAAGAAAGAGAATGCCTCTGATAAGGACTGGGAAGTCTTTAAAACCTACTTCGCCGAGGTTCACAATGACTTTGACCAAAAGCTAAAAACACTCTATGCCGATATCTCTGAGAAAGAAATACGCCTAGCAGCCTTTTTACGAATGAATTTGACAACCAAAGAGATTGCAGCCACCTTGAATGTTTTACCTGAAAGTATTTTAACCTCTAAATACCGTTTAAAAAAGAAACTGAATCTTGACAAAGAAACTGATTTGACCACTTTCTTAAGTTCTTTATAAAAAGTAAGTTTTCTTTACCTATGACCTTTACTAAATGAACATAAATTCTAGCCCATTTCTGTGTTTGTATATTGGCCGATAAAAAGAACCTTTCTTGAAACACGCTCCAATTTCTTAACTCTTACTTTTTAACCGCCAATTAAAAAAACTATATGTATAACATAGAGACTGAGTACATAATAGCTCTGTCCCTGCATCTTCGGTTTAGTAAGAGCTGACAATACTATCCCTAGCTTTCTTAACCGCGCGTTGATGAGACTATCAACCCCATTATTTAAATCCATTAACTTCATAAAGTCATATCTTTAGAGGAACCAACTATTCTCTTATGATCAAATTCTTCCGCCGTATCCGGCAAAAATTGCTTGAAGAAAATCGTTTTTCAAAGTATCTGGTCTATGGCATTGGTGAAATCATTTTGGTGGTCATTGGTATTTTGATTGCCCTTAAAATAGATGGTTGGAACCAAGACAAGAAGGATAGAAAATTAGAACAGCAATATTATTGTAGATTATTGGAAGATGTTAATCAAGATTTAATAAACTATAACGATTATGTTGTTCTCTTAAACGAAAAAATAGACGTAAATAACACCCTAATCCAGAGGTTGCAAGACGATTCAATGTCTTTGGACAGCATAGCACCACTTGTTCTAAAATCTATAAAATACTCCATTAGAGATACCAGAGCTACAACCGATGCTTTTGAAGATATTAAATCGAGTGGAAACTTAAATATTATTAAGGATTTATCTATAAAAAATCAATTAGCAGCCTATTACAAAACTCTGGCAAATACAAGTGCTGTTATAGAAAGTAATGGAAATGCAATTACAGATAAACGATTTTTTGAAAGTGAAGATTTAATAAGTTCTGGATGGATAAAATTAATAGAAGATTTTAATGCAATAGATACTACAAAAGTCAAATACCAATCGCTCAAATCAGAAATCAATTTTACTAAAGAAATTAGAAAAAATATGATGAATGATGCGATATTTTATTTAGCGGTCAATTCAAGAAGTAGACAGCTTTTAACAAGGCTCAAAAATGAAATCTTATCCATGATTGAGTTACTCAATTCTAAATGTCGAAATCATAATGCTTAAATTCTTTGGGAAAATCCGTCAAAAACTACTCTCTGAAAATAAATTCAGTAAGTATCTGATTTATGCCATTGGAGAGATTGTACTTGTTGTTATTGGGATTCTTATTGCGTTACAAATTAACAATTGGAATATTACACAACAAGATAGAAAAACAGAGAAACAGAACCTTCTAGCACTTCAGGAAGAATTTTCAAAAAATAAAACTAAAATTCAAGAAGTTATACAGCAAAATAATCAAAATATTTCAGGCGCAGAAAAGATGATTCAATCCTTTAGTAGTACATCTAAAGACACTATTTCAGAGCAAATAATAGCAATTTATGGTAGTGAAACCTTTGGTAAAGAAATAAATTTTGAGCCTGAAACTGGCGTTCTTACTGAAATTATAAGCTCTGGTCAGTTAAAACTTATCCTAAACAACAAGTTAAAACATAAATTGGCGGGATTACAAAGCAAGATTGATGAAATTAAACAACAAGAGAAAGAAGTTCTCGATTACCGAATCATAGCTATTAAACAAATGATAAATGAAGGAAATATGGAAAGAGTTTATGCAGATTTAGGAATCAGAAAAGCATATGTAAATACCACTTTTGAAAGTACAGGAATAAAATCTATGCTAAACTCATTACCTTTCTTAAATCAAATCGTTTTATATCAGTCTAGCTCAAATGTCACTAATCAGGCATTTTACGACCCATTGAATAAAGAAATTGAAATAATACTGGAGTTAATAACTAACCGTTTGAAAGAATTGTAAAAAATAACGAAAGCAAAAAAAAATAGGCACTAAATAATCTAAATCATGAAAATAAAAACCAACCGACTGACTTTACTCGCAGCACTTTTTACATTGGCTTTTGGAATCCAAAGTTGTGAACAAAAAGAAAAGAAAGAAACTAAAGAAGTGGAAAAAGAAGTAATCGTTGAATCTGATAAACCTGAATATTTTCTGTTAAGACCAGAAGTGGAGAAAGCTTACGGATATTCCCATGCTGTGAAAATTGGAAATAGCATTAAAATTTCAGGAGCAGTAAGTATGGACGATGACGGAAACCCAACTGCGGTTGGCGATATAGAACAGCAGATGAAAAACTGTTATGCTGATTTGGAAAAAATATTAAAACACTTTGGTTGCACATTTGACAATGTAATAAAAGAAGATATTTTCACAACTGATATGGCACAAATGCTAGAAAAATCAGCATATCGAGCTGAAATTTATAAAAATGGATTCCCAACTGGTTCTTGGCTTGAAGTAAAAGGATTGGCATTACCGGAATTTATGGTCGAAATCGAACTTGAAGTACACAAATCTGAATAAAAGCAAGAACGCACAACAATAGATGCTAACCGCAAATACGAATAGCCGAGCCCTTTGGGGTTCATTAACCAACACAAAAAACAATTAAAGTGAAACATTATAGAAATCTCTTACTTACACTATTGACCATCATTGGTGTTTTCTCCTGTGATTCTCCCGAAAAAAATATTGAATATGGTGAAGCAACAAAAGAGTTAATAGTCCTTTTAGATAATGACCCTAAACTAAAATCATTGCTTGTTTCTTCACTGGAGAAGGCAAAAGAAATTAATCCCGACAGGAATACAAATCCTGCTCAAAACCTTGAGGAATATTATAGGTTCGTTACATGGACAGAAACAACAATGCCTTGGGCCATCGTTAAAAAAGAAGAATACCCAGAAATATTTGATAATATCTTTCAGGGTCTTTGCGCGTTTTATTTTTTAATCGATCAACCACTTCCAGAGTTGGAGGGTCAAGGATTGGTGAACAACTCCTTGCAGTATTATGAACCATTTGCCAAATGGCTGGTCACTTTCAGTAAATCATGGGGGTCTTTTTTGGATACTGAAGAATCTTGGAATGAAGAACATTATCAAATGGCATTAAATGACCCCAATTTCGGTCTGCGAAACGGTTGGTATGAAGATCCGGAAAACTGGAAGACTTTTAACCAATTCTTTGCCAGATACCTTAAGTCTCCTGACATGAGACCTGTTGCAAGTCCAGATTTAGATTCTGTAGTGGTGTCATTTGCTGACTCAGAACCGCAGGACGTATGGGACATCGATGGCAACTCATATCTAATGGATGAAGGAGGGGTTCCAGTAAAGTCTGCTACACTTAAATCTATATCAAAACTTATCGGTGATGATAGTCAGTACAAAGACGCATTTTCTAATGGCACATTTACCCATTCCTTCCTCAATGTTAATGACTATCACAGATATCATTTCCCTTTGAGCGGCACCATAAAAGAGGCTAGAATTATACCAGGTATCAACCCTCCGGGCGGACAACTCTGGTGGGATAATGAAAACAATCGATATGCCTTTAATCCAAGCGCCAAAACGGGATGGCAATCTATTGAGACCAGAGGATGTGTTATCCTTGAAACTAATGAATACGGACTTGTCGCCTTAATGCCAATTGGGATGGGAGCAGTAAGCTCGGTAAATTTTGAAAAAAATGTTATCCCCGGCACAAGTGTAAAAAAAGGTGATATGCTTGGACATTTTGCCTTTGGTGGATCAGACTTTATAATGATCTTTCAGGATGGAGTTACTTTCAGTTTGGAAGCCCCAATGCAAGAGGATGGTCAATCATATCAGCATATATTAATGGGTGAAAAACTGGGAGTTTTATCTAAACATAAATAACGAAACGCCATAATGTGTATAGTGCATAGTAACTTATGAGAAGCTACGACACCACCCAAGGAGCATTGCCTATGTTCTGAAGAATACTGTAAATGGAACCTTTCTTGAAACACGCTCCAATTTCTTAACTCTTACTTTTTAACCGCCAGTTTATAAAACCGAAAAATCAGTCGCCATTCCAAACAGCATATTATTGAAATTATCTTAAAATAACAGCCGACACCAAGTTGTTGAATCGCAACTTTAGGCGCCGACTGCATGAATGTACATTAATCGATTACGTAAGGACCATCAACACTTCCCCCAACACCATTTCTAATAAAAAATGTCTTACCCTCAGAATCAAAATTGAGTATTTTAAATCCTGATTCGGAACTTCCCAAGGTTATTTTACAAGCTGCACCAATATTTTTTAATGGAAAATTATCATTTTCTGAAATATTAGTTTTTGAGCTCCATGTACGGTATACTTCAGTATTTTCAGTACGTTGACCAGTCAAAAGATTTATTGTTATACTAAATTCTACGACATAAGATTCAATTGCCTTAAAATTATTGTTGCCTTTTTCAAAATATTCATGTTTACGAGTTATTACTCTAGTGACCGTTCTAGTAAAAGTTGTATTCGTTTCGAAAGTTTTATCTTCAACACCCAAGTACGCAACAGCATCAAAACCAGAACTTGACATTGGAAAGCTATTTCCTCCTTCAACGTTTGCATTATGAACTTGATTGACATTAAAAGGGCCCAAGTAATTTCCACCAATAAAAGTGGTTGGTATTGTATTGTTATTGCCAGCATATGGTTCGGGATTAAATTTCAAAATTAGGATATCAAGACTCTCTTTATCATATAACCAGATTTCACCAGGAATATAAAGCGTTGCAGCGTCTATAGCCGCAAAATCGATGGCTCCTAAAGGGGTGCTCGCATCATTAATTGAATACTTCGGGGAAATAGTACCCGTATTGCCATTAAACCAAACATACTCGGTACCAGCTCCATTAAATAAAATGGAATTTGAACCTGCAACGGCAGTAGCGGCACCAACACCATCTTCAAACAATCCAACCAAATTGCTATAACCTTGTGGGGGTCGTTCGCCTCTTAAGTTACAGCTTACCGCATCAAATTCAGTAGCCAATTTAGTCCCAACAGTTTTGCTTGGTTCCCGTACACTCTTTACTATATAAGATAAAGGCAGTGCTTCAGTAATATTGGTGCTTTCAGCTAACTTTTCACCTATAGTATTAATATCAATTACTCCAGTTAGCGAAAAGGCGCTACTAGCACTACCTCCGTAGGCAATGATTTTAGTTTTGACCTCTTTTAACGAGTTGTATTCGTTAGACTCAATTTCGCCTTTCACTTTATTTTGTAAACCCTGGTAAGTTCCTTCAACTCTGGCTCTAAGCTCATTGATAGAACTTGTTGATTCAACTAACATATAAAAGATACGTCCATAGGTTACTGATGATATATATGTCGCCGGATTATCTTCTTGAACAAAAGGTGACAAATCCTTACCTGTAACACTTGGTGCAAAAATATCATCCAAACCAGTTATTTGATCTAATGACATGGTGTAATACTGTTGCGTCAATTTCACCAATACCCTATTGTACTCTTTGTCAGATGAAAAAGAAAGATTGGCTGAGGCATTAATATTATAAGACTCATAACTAACACCCATTTCAAGAGCCATTTGTTCTTCACTATAAACTTCTTCAACATCTAATTGAAAGTTAGCAGGAACAATGTTTGGGTCGTTGGCCACAATTTCATTTAGCGCTATCTGTATTTTTGATTTCACAACTTCATCTACAGAGCTTGCCGAAACGGGATTTCCATTAATCAAATTATAAGAAATTGTTCCTCCTGCCCGTTTAACATTTATACTTTCAGGTGTATTATTGTTCAGGGTCTTACCCTGCAAAAGGTTGCCAGGCCAAATCACCTCAGCATTTGGGTTAAAAAGCGGAAACTGACCATTACCATCTAACACACTTACTTTTTTAGTGGTACATAAATACGTATTGGTTACGTCACCATCGGCAACACTTTCGAGATACTCTTCATAATAAGGCTCAGATACCTCAAGAGTGTCCGACACACGAGATGCTGGATAATCTTCAATAATTCCTCTAGCTAATACCTCGCTAATCGTAATATCATCTCCTGAACCCACAGGTTGATTTGGGTCTTCAGGAGTTACCTCATCTTTACTACAGGCAAACACAAGAAAGACTAGTACTAAGGGCGCTAGCGATAAGACTCTTTTTAATGATGATTGATTTGTTTTCATAATTTTTTGTTTTTAAGATTCAACATTCCAAAACTAGAAGCACATGGACTTGAAACCTAAAAACAGAGCTAGACAAATACTAGACATATGATTAGCATTACCACTAACTATGGCATAGACATGTAAAATATCACAAGTGATTTAAAAACCCATAAGGTCAATAAAAACAATACCTGACAAGTATTTCAGTAATACCGAAGTGTATTTTATATCTAGACATTGTATTGACAGTCGCTTTTGAATAAATAGACAACATGTTTAATTAGTTTACATAATGAGTATCTTGCCAAAACAAACAACGAAAGATGAAAACAGTAGAAAATGCCCTAATACTTTTTTTAATGTGCAGTTTTAGCTTAACAGCACAAAACAAAATGAGTATTGATAGTTTGTTATCACATTTTAAGGAACAACCAATTGACACCCTTAAAGTCCATACTGCTCAAAACATAATTAATTATTATATGTATCGGAATCCAACAAAGGCAAAAATGTTTGCCTTAAAAGAACTGGAATTATCTAATCAGCTAGATTATGATTTGGGGGTTTCGATGGCAAATTATCAATTAGGAATTATCTATAACAATCTTGATAAAATTGATTCCGCAAAATTCTATTATAACTCTAGTCTTAAAATTGCAAAGAGAATCGATGATGGAAAACAAATATCTAAAGCATATAGAGGCTTGGCCATATTGGAATTCGCACAAGGCAATTTAAAAAATGCAGATAGTATCAACAACAAAGATCTTGAACATGTTATAAAACTAAAAGATTCAGTTGGAATTGCATTATCATATGATTTCAAGGGAAACATAAATCAAAATATGGGCTTTTACGAAATTGGTCTAAAATATGCCCTTAAAAGTCTTGATCTTTTTGAAAAAATAGGAGATTCAATACGCATAGCCGATTGTTATAATCATTTGGCCACACTTGAATATAACTTAAAAAACTATGAAAAGGCTTTAGAATACAATAAAAAGTCTTTATCTATTTATGAAGATTATGAAGATACCTATTACCAAGCGCAAGCTCTTAATGATATTGGTATCATGTTAAAACTCCTTAAAAGGGAAACGGAGGCTCTGGAATATTTTAAAAAAAGCATTAAGAAATCTCAAGAGGCAAAAGTAAAATCACTAGAAGTCGCTGCTTTAACAAATATTGGTTCCACCTATATTCAACTAGAACAGCCTATACAGGGTGTTGAATTCTTGAAAAATTCAATTGAAATAGGAGAAACTATTAATAGCTTAAGAAGAGTTGCCATAGCAAAAAATAAACTTGCTGAGGCTTATATCTTGTTAAAAAGACCACAAGAAGCAAATGCTATTTTGCATGAGGTCATCGAATATGCAAGGAAATTTGAATACTTATCAATTTTAAAATTTGCGCTCAAGCTTAGTAGCAAGGCAAATGAGGAGGTTGGAGAAACCAGTTTAGCACTTAATCAACATAAACAATTCAAAAGAATCAATGATTCACTGATAGATTCAGAAAAGATTAAAAAAATTGAAGAACTGAGAATAATATTCGATACCGAAAAGAAAGAGGCCGAAATCGCTTTGCAGCAAGAGGAAATTAAAACCTTGAATGAAAAAGCTAAGGTAGATAAATTAAGGAAAGGACTTTATGCTGGTGGCATGGCCTCTGCTCTAGCCTTATCTGGGCTATTGGTTTTTGGGCTTCGACAGCGCATTAAAAAGAATCGCATTGAAAAAGAAAAAATTTCCAAGGAATTAGAACATAAACAAAAAGAATTGACGAGTCAAACGCTGCATTTGGTTCAAAAAAGTCAGTTCATTGCAGAAATAAAAGAAAATCTTGAAAACTTAAAGAACTCTCCTGAAAAATTTAAAATAGAGTTTAAACGTATTGTAATGCTCTTAAAAAAGCAGAATGCCGCAGATAAAGATTGGGAAGTATTTAAATCATATTTCTCAGAAGTACACCAAGATTTTGAAGAGAAATTAAAGTCCTTATCAAATAAAATTACTGATAAAGAACTGCGCTTAGCCTCTTATGTGAAAATGGGGCTTAACAATAGTGAGATTGCCAATATTCTCAATGTTCTTCCAGCAAGTATTCACACTTCAAAGTATCGTTTAAAACAGAAGTTGAACATTGATAAAGATTTGGATTTTGATAGTTTTATAAAAAGCCTTTAAAAACTAGTACAGGTATCAGGTTTAGTCTTTAAATCCGCTACTCCTCATACATGAACACGTTCATATCTTCATTTGAGAATTTGTCCCGTAAAACGAAGGTTTTTTGAGGCATTACTTTCAAATGAAATACCAATCTTTCTTCACGCATTAATAAAATTTCAAACCTTAATTAAAATAACCTAGATATTAAAATCCGTCTTTTTAAAGTCCTTATTTTCTAATTCCTTCATTTTTAATTGTTGATAACCCACAATTTTCTGCTAAATCACAGATTACACTCTTATTTAGAATGGTTTCGTTTGGTATCAAACGAAACCAAATAAAATTACTGGTCCTTTAGCACTATCTAGTTTAGTATTATTTGGTTTAATTTGTTGTATATCAGTTATTTGTGAATAACTAGTTGTAATGGTCCATTTCTTTATTCGCCTATTTTCATACATTTATTCAACAATAATATTGAAGGAAAACAAAACCGCTTTTGTTCATTTCACATCCCTAAAAAGAAACAAAATGGACAATTTTTTAATACTCGAACGGCTAGACCGTTTGGAAAGACTGTTGATTGGCAGGCAAGAGGTCACCGGTTCGACTCCGGTATTCTCCACTTAGTAAATATAAGCCTTCAGAGATGTGGAGGCTTTTTTGATAAAGATATATAGAAAAGTGACTTTTCTAAGTGATTGGTGTCCAATGTAGTACAACAATCAATCAAAGTAATATGAATGATACTACAATAAATCTTATTCTAGGTCTTTGTTTAGGTTTGGCCGGATTCGCTTTTGTGTATATGTTGGTTTTGGTAATTCCTATCATACAAGATTCACTTAAAAAGAAAAAGACCTCCAACCGATTATAAACCGGACTTTTAACAATTTAAGATTTTACTAAAAGGAAGTTAATCTATCACAATGAGGCATTTCTTCAGAAGTATGATACTATTTTTGTAATAAAGAATTAAAGATGTTAAAAGATAAAGTTGCCTATATCACAGGAGGTAGTAAAGGAATTGGCTTGGGTGTTGCCAAGAGTTTGCTTGAGCAAGGAATGAAAGTTGCAATAAGCGGCCGAAATTTAGAGACGGTTATAGCGGCTGCCAAGACTTTAGAACATGAAGACTATGTTCTGCCCTTAAGTTCAGATGTTACTGTTCTAGACGACGAAAAAGATGTGATAAGCACTATTTTAGATAAATGGGGTAGATTAGATGTGGTCTTGGCGAATGCAGGGGTAGGTCATTTTGCTCCGGTGGACCAAATGGAAGAAGATAGCTGGAAACAAATGATAGACACCAATTTAACAGGCGTCTTTCATACCTTAAAGGCTTCCGTTGAGGCTCTAAAAGTTACAGAGGGTTACTATATGACACTGGCCAGTTTAGCCGGCACCAATTTTTTTGCCCAGGGTGCGGGGTACAATGCAACAAAGTTCGGAGTTGTAGGTTTCACCCAGGCCGTAATGTTAGATTTGAGAAAGTATGGCATTAAGGTGAGTACAATTATGCCTGGTTCCGTATCAACTTATTTTAATGATAACGAACCTTCTGTTAAGGATGCATGGAAAATTCAACCTGAGGATATTGGAAAATTGGTAGTCGACCTATTAAACATGCATCCAAGAACCTTACCTAGTAAAATTGAAGTTAGACCAACTCGGCCCGATTTAAAATAGTCAATATTCTTTTTCTGTAAACGGAACCTCAGGATTAAATATTTCCAGGATAAGTTGTTTTAAACGTGATTCAAAGACTGAAAGCACATCAGAATCTATTGTATGCTCTTTAGGGCCTCTTGTTGATGATTTAGTTGCGAAACGAAATACACCGGCACTTATTTTTTTTATGGAGATGATGCCAGCTTCAAACGAGGCTTTCTTTTCTTTTCTACGATACATTAGTGAGTAACATAATAGTTGAAATGCCTTGCTAAACTTTTTGTCTGTTACAATACTATCCCATTCCATAAGCTCTACTTCACTGGGGTTGACAGTACCTGTTTTATAATCAAGTATTCTTAGTTGGCCATCTATTTCATCAATCCGATCTATTTTACCTTTTAGAACTACCGGAAAGGCCAATTCTGGGATGTTCAATTCCAACCTAAGATTCAGTTCAACGCCCAATAATCTTATTTGATGTTTTTTCAGTTGTTCTATTTCGTATGCAATAAAATCTGCAACATATTTTATGATGACGTTATAGATAATAAGGTTTTTTCCTTTGGTCAAATCAGCCTCTGAATGACTTTTGTTAAAATGACGCTGAACAACTGATGGCACTTTTTGCTTTGCATCTAAAAGCATGTCTTGTGTCAGTCTTTGAGTAACAAAGTTTGAATACAGATCTTCTAGGGCATCGTGTATAATAGTACCGAAAGTATTAAGCGCTATACTTTCCTCTACTTCATTAAGAGTATCTATTTTGAGGATATTATTTCGATAGAATTCAATCGGGTTTCTGATGTAGTTGGTCAGTGATGTAGGTGAAAACCCTTTGGCGGCAAGTACCTGTAACTCCTCTAGTAGCATTGGAGATTTATTTATAACCACTTCTCTGGGTATATTCGATTTTACCTTTGAAGAGGCAATACTGTGGGTAATAAATTTGTTTATGTTTTCATCTGTTAAAAGTTGATTGATAAATCTACTTTTTTCACCACCTTCTAGAACATCAGGTTCCGTATTGTAAATAAGATATACGTTTTTCGCTCTCTGTAGAATACGATAAAAATGATAGGTATAAATGGCATCTTTTTCTTTATAAGTTGGTAGGCCGAACTCTTGTTTCACATCATACGGAATAAAAGAGTTATTACTTTTACCTGATGGTAGTATACCTTCATTGACCGAGGTTATAATTACGGTTTCAAAGTCCAAAACCCGGCTCTCCAGCATTCCCATTATCTGTAGACCTTCCATTGCATCTCCTCTAAAATCTAAGGCTTCTTTACTTAATAATTCAAAGAACAGATTCTTAAGGGCCTTTAAGTCCATCCCAAATTTAAAGGTGTCTAAATGGGCTTCAATTTGGTTTGTTATTCTATAGAAATGATAAAGCTGTTCCAAGTCATAAAAACTGTTTCTTTCACTAATTTTTTCTTTTAGCAATTCAATAGTATATTGATGAATTTTTAAAAGGTCTTGCCCATTAACACGGTCAATAAAAATCTTGGAAATCAATTTTTGAAGTGTGGGTATCGCAGCTAATATTTGATTTAGGCTCAAGAAGACCCAGTTGTTGTTGTGTATCTTTTCTTGTAGTTTTTTGGAGTAATCAATGACTCCTTCAGTAAATAGTGTTGCGGTATATGGATTCGATAAAAACTTGAGAAAGTCTTGGTAAAAAAATCCATTTTTACTTTTATTGATATGTAGTTCAAAAAGTGCTTCAAAAAAGCTTGCGAGGGCTGTATTTTGTAAGGAGAGCCCCATAGTAATATTTACTTTTTTAAGTGTATTGGGGATGGAATTTAAAACGGGTTCCAGTAAACTCTCATCTGCTAGAATTAATGCAGCATTTTTTAAATCATTCCGATTAGTGGAATAGATCTTGCTTATTAGGTTGCCAGCATATTTGGCTTGTGGAACGGATTTTGGCACACCAATAATCTGAATTGACTTTTTAGAGGCATAGTTAGTAGTGATTCCAAGAAGGTCATTACTTTTAAAATAAGGCCATGTGTTTTTATAATAACGTATAAAATGCGAAGAAGAGTGAATAGGATCTTTTAAAAAGTAAGCATCAAGGTCAAAGTATATTTTAGCACTACCATCAACCAGAAATTTTTGAATTATTCTCGATTCGGCGTTATTAAGGGCATTAAATCCAATAAAGGCGAATGTTTTATTTGGACTTAACTTTAGATAGCTTTCAATGGCTGCGGAAGCTTGTTGGTATACCAAACCTTGATAACCTTTTTTATTCTGAAGAAGGTGTTGAGTAAACTCCGTATAAATTGCAGGTAGGCTATTCCAAAAAGCTAAATAATTACTTATTAGTTCAGATTTTTTAGCGCTAAGGCCCCAGTTGTTTAATTTTTGAATTGATGTTAAGTATTGAAATAGCGAATTATGGTCGACCAGATATCGATTTATTTCATTAAAGTCTTGAAGCAGTGTTTGCCCCCATTTGAGAAAAGAACTGAAATCATCTTTTTCTTCCAGGGCAACCTTTGAATAGGATGAATAAAGCTCAAAGAGTAATTCAGTATTGGTTGCATATTCTAAACCTGCTATTTCAGCTATAAATTCTTCTATGCTATAAATCTTAGGTGCGAATACAGGAGTATTTAAATAAGAGGATAAGTGTTTATTTAAGAATATAACTGCCCTTTTACTAGGCACGATATAGGTTAATTCTTCTAACCTATCACCATCTTTGTTTAATTGAAAAAGAACATTTTCAAGGAAGCTTTGCATTTCTTAAAAATAAAAAAGCCTCAGCAATTGCTGAGGCTTTTTATAAATATTTGTCTTAAACTTATTTCACTAAGTTGATTTCAACTCTTCTGTTCTGAGTTCTACCAGCTCTAGTGTTGTTTGTTGCGATTGGCTTGTCTTCTCCGTATCCAATTGCAGTTAATCTATCTGATCCAATTCCTTTATCGATTAAGAAATCACGAACTGAATTAGCACGTTTTTCAGATAAAGACTGGTTTAGCTTAGCGCTACCAACACTATCAGTATGACCTTCAACTGTAAATTTAGCGTTAGGATACTCACTCAAAATTTGAATGATATCTACCATTACTGAAGTAGATTCAGCTTTTATAGATGCTTTACCAGTATCAAACAATATAGTTCTAGCGTAATCATTCAACTGCTTCTGTACTTCTTCAGTTACTTCTGGGCAACCATTATTAGCTACAGTACCAGCAACTTGAGGACATTGGTCATCTTTATCAAGAACGCCATCACCATCACCATCTGGCCAAGGACAACCTTTGTTTTCAGCAGGGCCAGCTTCACTAGGACAAGCATCATCTTTATCAGCTACGCCATCACCATCAGCATCAGGACAACCAGCTAAAGCGGCAATACCAGCTTCATTAGGACAAGCATCATCTTTATCAGCAATACCATCTCCGTCGGAATCAGGGCAACCGTTCATTTCTTTAGAACCAGCTGCATTAGGGCAGCTATCTTTACCATCTTCTATTCCATCTCCGTCAGAATCAGGACAACCATTAAATGCTTCAAGACCAGCAACTTCTGGGCAAGCATCGTCTTTGTCATAGATACCGTCACCGTCAGTGTCTGTTCCACCAAAACGGATATTAAGACCAGCTAAATGTTGAAGATGAGTTACTCCGTAATCTTCAAAAGCATGCTTATATGAAGATTGAACAGTTACACCAAGATTATCTGTGAACCAATAATTTAAGCCTAGGCCACCATTTACGGTACCAGCTCCTATTTCATCAACCCAAGTATAACCACCTCCGATTTCAACAAAAGGATCTAATTTGGTGTTCTTAAGTATGTTATATTTGATAGTTCCATCGATAGCATAATGAGATAAATCATCGACACTTACATCTCCTAATTGATCTATTCTGTTCAAAGAACCTCTAGCTCCAATAGAAAATCCATCACCAATATATCTAGACACAGATACATAAGATACAGAAGGCAAAATATTCCAGTGGTCATTCACATTGAAGAATTGGTTGCCGAAAGAACTTGTTTGGCCCAAGGCTTCAGAAAGTTGGCTTGCACTTGCCGGATAGGTGTCAATTGCATTTACTCCAAAACTAACCTGCCATGGATTATTCTCGTCTTGCGCTTGTAGGTTGTTTACTCCTACAAATAGTAAGGCAACAACTAAAAATTTGCTAAGATGTTTCATGCTCAAAATTTTAAGTTTAAGTGTTTATTAGCTGCAAATGTAAGTTGTTAAGAACTATTAACAAAATCAATTACTTATTTTTTTTAACGTATTACATAGAAAAAACCATACCGTTAAACGATGTTTAACTCTTTACCCACTTCGATAAATGCTTTTATGGCATGATCAAGATGTTCTTTTTCATGGGCAGCGGAGAGTTGAACCCTGATTCTCGCTTTGCCTTTGGGTACAACAGGGTAAAAGAAACCGATGACATAAATTCCTTTTTCAAGAAGTTTATCGGCCATTTGTTGTGATAGTTTTGCATCGTATAACATGACAGGAACTATAGCAGAGTCGCCATCAATGATATCAAAACCAGCTTTTTTCATGCCGTTTTTGAAATATGCCGTGTTTTTTTCAAGTTTGTCACGAAGTGATGTATCATTTTTGAGCATGTCAAAGACCTTTATTGAAGCCCCTACGATTGCCGGAGCCAAAGAATTTGAAAATAAGTAGGGTCTTGAGCGTTGTCTTAGGATTTCAATAATTTCTTTTTTGCCAGTGGTATATCCGCCCATAGCTCCACCAAGAGCTTTCCCTAAGGTTCCGGTTATGATGTCTATTTTGTCCAATACTCCTTTTTCTTCCAGTGTGCCCCTACCTGTTTCTCCAATGAAACCAGCGGAATGGCATTCGTCGATAAGTATCATGGCATCATATTTTTCTGCTAAAACACTGATTTCATCTAATGGGGCCAGTAGCCCATCCATGGAGAAGACACCATCAGTAACAATAATCTTAAATCGAGCGTTATCGTTATTGGCCTGTTGGAGCTGCTTTTCCAAATCCCTCATATCATTATTAGCGTACCGGTAGCGTTTTGCTTTGCATAAACGAACACCGTCTATAATAGAGGCGTGATTCAAAGAATCTGAAATAATGGCATCTTCTGCTGTAAGCAACGGTTCAAAAACCCCTCCGTTAGCATCAAAAGCAGCGGCATATAAAATGGTATCCTCAGTGCCGTAAAACTCGGCTATTTTTTGTTCAAGCTCTTTGTGGATATCCTGAGTTCCGCAAATAAACCTTACTGAAGACATTCCGAATCCGTGGGTATCCAAAGTGTCTTTAGCTGCTTGCACAACTTCTGGGTGTGATGATAGCCCTAAATAATTATTTGCGCAAAAATTGATAACCTCTTCTCCCGTTGAGATTTTGATTACTGCCCCTTGGGGCGATGTAATAATACGCTCCTTTTTGTATAATCCTGCTTCTTCTATTTCTTTTAGTTCTTTCTGAAGATGTTCTTTTATTTTTCCGTACATGGGTATTAATTTATATAAAAATTGGCTTCACTGTTTCATTGATATAAACGAGAATCATGTCTTCGACAACATAATCCATCCTTCCTAAAACACTAGCATATTCTAACAATTGACTTTTATGTGTTTCATTGGCGCTTCCCGTTTTATAATCTATTATTGAAATATGTTGGTCAGCTACAACTAATCTATCCGGGCGCAATAGTTGACCTTCTGGAGTTAACAGTTCTATTTCATTATACACTATCAGATTATCCTTGAAATAAGAGCTTAGTTGTGGGTGAAAAATGACTTGTTTTAAAATTTCTTTTAGTTGATGCGCATTAGAAGCCGTAATATCTCCATCAGTTATAAGTGTTGTAATTGCCGTTTCGACATCATTATAAAAAATAACTTTTGACAAGGCCTTGTGTATAAGATTGCCTGTCTGTATGGCTTCTAGCCTTTCCGTATCCCAAAGCATATTGGCCTTAGCGACTATGCTGAAGTTTGAGTTGTTTTTTTGGCTATATATATAAGGTATACTTTGTTCTTTCTCTTGAATATAGGAAGCTATTTTATTTTCTGTAAAATCACCAAAACTATAATTCAATCTTTCAGAACTCCAAAGATGAAGTTCTTTTAGATAATCAATAAACAATTCAGCATAGGTATTGCCTGTATTTTCTTCTGATGAGATTATGAACAAGGCATTTTTAGCTCTGGTCAAGGCCACATAAAGCACATTAAATGAATCTAACTCAGATTTTTGAAGTTCATCATTATAAATTTTAGCAGCGGTATCACCGTAATTAACTAAATCTTTATTTGAATTGATAAGCAACTCGTTAAAACCTTCATAAGTTGCGGCATCTACAGGAAGCCAAAGTTTTTTGCTTCTATGATCAATTAGTTTTGCATCTGCATAAGGAAAGATCACCACTGGAAACTCCAAGCCTTTGGCCTTATGTACCGTCATTATTTGAACGGCGTTAAGACTCTCGGGGGCTTTTACACTGAGCTTTTCTTTTTTGCGGCTCCAAAAATGAAGAAAAGAGAAAATACTTGAATCTTCTTTTTGAGAAAAGTCAAAAACCTCATCCATAAATTGCGTCAAGTGCGCATCTGAATTTCCTGCCAGTTGAAAATGGGTAATCGCCAGTTCCAACAAATTATAGCTTGATAATGTTTTTACAAGCTCAACGTCAAAACCATACGCTTCTTTCAAGAACGATTTAAAGGATAAAAGGTGTTGAATTATAAAATCATGCTCGTTGCCTTCATCTTTAAATAAATATACTAGCATCGCATACACCGCTTCTTTGTTTTCAAAATTTTCAATGAACTGCAGCAGCGATACTAAAAACGAGACTTCACTATTATTGGCCAATAGTAATGAATCTGGAGAGATTACGGGAATATCTTGCTCGGTCAAAAAGTCAGCAAGCAGAGTCCCTTTTTTGTTGTCTCGCACTAAAATGCAAATATCCTTTAACTGAAAGCCATTGCTCAAAACTTTTTTTAGAAGCTCTAATGTCTTTTCACAATAGGAATCATTTTCTATGGATACATCTTGTTTTACAAAATCAATTTCTACATAGCCGCCATTTTTTGAATTGGTCTTTTGGCGGTTTCCATCTTCAAATAATTTTTTATAATCTGAATTGTTCAGTTTGCTTGCGGCGAAGTTGAAGAAACTGTTATTAAAAGCAATAATCTCTTCTAGACTGCGCCAATTGGTGTCAAGGCTCTCAACTTTTGGTTCGAGAACAAACGGATTTGTTTTTAAACTTAGAAGATTCAAAAATTGTTCGGCCCTTCCACCTCTCCACCTATATATTGCCTGTTTGGCATCGCCTACTAGAAGTAAAGATCCTTTTTCTCCACGTTCATTTTCACTTTCTACCGCATTGCCAATTAAAGGTATAAGGTTTTGCCATTGCATTTGAGAAGTATCTTGAAACTCATCTATAAAATAATGGCGGTATTTTTCTCCTAGTCTTTCATAGATAAAAGGTACAGGCTGATTTTTTATCTCCTCTGAAATTATGGTGTTGAATTCAGAAATAGGCAAAATGTCTTTTTCTTTTTGCAGCGTTCTTACTTCTTTAGAAATTTCATTCAAGACAGTTAAGGGCACAATATTGTTATAGCAATTTTTCAAAAAACTTGACCGATGAACCTGTTCTTTTATGTTTGCGAAAAGAATTGAAAATTGAGGATGAAGGCTATCTAATTTTGCTTTTATGGTCTCTGGGCAAGTTTTATTGTAAAGCTTGACCGAATCGAAATTTTGTTTCCAATTTGCGGTAAAATCTACTTTAAAGTTGCCATCTGCCAATCCTTTTATGAATTTTGGAAAAGAAGACCTCGTAAAATCTGTAAACTCAAACTGGTTGGCATTAATAAGTTCCAAAATTTCTTCAGCATATTTTTTTATGGTCTGTTCAGAGGCTTTAGTCTCATTTCTAATGGTTTTTTGTAAATGGGTAAAATCTTTTATGGTTTTATTAGCAATGGCTTTTAAATGGTAATTATGATTTTCTTGAAAAAGTAACTTTCCAAATTCGAAAAGGTCATAGGTAATATTCCAGCTTTTGTCATCTTCAATTTTTTCTAATGAAAAGTCTAGTAACACCTGAGTAAGTTCCTGGTCTTCACCTGCCCGATTTAGCAGTTTGCCAACTGCTTCTTCAAGCAGTGCGTCAGTGTCAAGAACAACATCGAAACCCTGTGAAATTTTTAGGTCCCTTGCGAAAGTGCGAATAATTTTATGAGTGAATTTATCAATTGTAGATACTTCAAAGAAGGCGTAATTGTGCAGTAGTTCTTTTAAAACCTGTTTTGACTTTGAGCGCAATTCTACAGGAGCCACATTAAGGCTGTTAAGCATATCGTTAAAGAGCGCAATTTTGTTTTCAGGCACTTTTTCTTGACTAAATGCATAGAGACTTTCTAAAATTCGTTCTTTCATTTCGGCCACTGCCTTATTGGTAAAGGTAATTGCCAGTAACTCACGGTATTTTTGTTTTGAAAGAGGCGCTAGAATAAGTTTGAGATACGCCTTGGTAAGTTGGTAGGTCTTACCCGAACCAGCAGAAGCACTATATATTTTAAAGGCGTTTGTGAGCAAGTGTTTTGCTTGCAAATTACACATTCTTATAGTGTTCTTAACATAAAATTGGATGAATTTTTATGTTAAAACCCGTACTTTTGAAAGACAATAGTAATAACTTAAAAACAAACAATTATGCCTTTTGAACTACCGAGTTTACCATATTCGCATGACGCTTTAGAACCACATATCGATGCCCGTACTATGGAAATACACCATGGGAAACACCATAACGGATACACTACAAAATTAAATGCTGCGATTTCAGGAACTGAGCTTGAAGGAAAATCAATAGATGATATTCTTTCTGATTTAGATATGTCTAACGGAGCAGTTAGAAATAATGGAGGAGGATTTTACAACCATTCTCTTTTTTGGAGTGTGATGTCCCCTAACGGAGGAGGAAATCCTTCAGGAGAATTGGCAAGTGCAATAGATGATGCTTTTGGTTCTTTTGATGCCTTTAAAGAAAAATTCAGTGCAGCTGCAGGAACACGTTTTGGTTCTGGATGGGCTTGGCTTTGTGTACACCAAGGGGGCAAGTTAGAGGTATGTTCTACTCCAAATCAAGACAACCCTTTGATGCCAGGTGTTGGTTGTGGAGGACATCCAATATTAGGATTAGATGTTTGGGAGCACGCTTACTACTTAAATTACCAGAATAGAAGGCCGGATTATGTATCTGCTTTTTTTAATGTAATCAACTGGGATAAAGTGGCTGAGCTATACTCGGCGAACAAGTAAAAGAAATAAGTTTTCTAATTAAAAAAAAGCGTGTCTTTCTAAGTCACGCTTTTTTTATGGAGTTTCCTCAAATTGGCATAATAGAAAAGGGCGGAGAAGTCTCCACCCTTTTCGTCCCAAATCTTACCATAAACTTAACCTACTTATGCTATGGCGAAACTAAATTACTGGTATTGTGAGAAATAACAAAGGATATTTAACACTTTTTTGATTTTAAAAATAAAGTAAAGGACTGTTCTTTCGAGTAAAGAGAAGATAAAACATTGATGTTCAAATATAAAGAAGGCGGAGATATCTCCGCCTTCTTTCCCCAAATCTTACCATGAACTTAACCTACTTATGCTATGGTTCTACAAATGTATTGTATTGCCCATGGGGAATAAAAGGTTTTGGACAAGCCCCCAATTATTCGGTTGAAATACGTAACAGAAATAAACAGATTATAAAGGCGAAAGAAAAGAACTACATTGTACTAAGGGCAAAATAACACAAATAAAAAAGGCGGAGAAATCTCCACCTTTTTTGCCCCAAATCTTACCATGAACTTAACCTACTTATGCTATGGTTCTTCAAATGTATGATAGCGTGTTGCGTATACAAAAGGTTTTAGATAAGAACCCTTACTATTGCGTTGAAATACCTACTTGAATATATGTAGTATAAAAGCTGAAGAAAAAGAGTACAGTGGTTTAGAATGAAAGTAGTATAAATAAAAAAGGCGGAGAAGTCTCCACCTTTTTTGCCCCAAATCTTACCATGAACTTAACCTACTTATGCTATGGCAAGTACTAATTTACTTTTTGCCTGTTCCAAACCGACTAAAAAGACGGTGAATTGTTGTTTTCATCGATGAATTACACAAACTATAGGACAAAGTGTAAAAACTAATAGGCACGTTCGTTTTTCCCTTCAAAAAAGTTGATAAAAGCTCGATTTACCACACGATTTCCGCCAGGGGTAGGATAGTTTCCGGTAAAATACCAGTCACCTAGATTTTTAGGACAGGCGGTGTGCAGGTTTTCAATAGTCTGATAAATAATTTCAACTTCTGCGTTAATCGCCTCAGAACTTAAAAGCTCTCCTATTTTTTTAGAAATCTCTTCTGGTGAAAAAGGATTGTAGACCTCCTGCACATAATTTACCACATCTTTATCTTTAGAGTTTACTTGGGTCAAGCACTTTTTGTAGATGTCTTCAATTAAATTCATAGTTCCCCTTTCTTTGTGCAAAGCCAAGGCTGCTTTAAAGGCTATAAAGTCTTCCAATTTTGCCATGTCAATACCATAACAATCAGGGTAGCGAATTTGAGGTGCCGATGACACCACGATAATTTTCTTTGGAGATAATCGATCCAGCATTCTTAGAATACTCTTTTTCAAGGTTGTTCCCCTCACGATACTATCATCTATGATAACCAGATTATCATTTTTGTTTACAGACCCGTAGGAAATGTCATATACATGCTCGACCAAATCATCTCTGCTACTATCTTGAGTAATAAAGGTTCTTAGCTTTGCATCTTTAATAGCCACTTTTTCAATTCTTGGGCGAACTTCTAGAATTTCATGTAGTTGCTCTTTAGTTATACTGGCACCAATATTTAAAATCTGCTCTTCTTTTTTTCGGTTTAAATAATTCTGGGCTTCTTTCACCATACCGAAAAAGGAAGTTTCGGCGGTATTCGGGATATATGAAAAGACGGTATTTTGTATATCGTTCTTTACCGCTTTTAGAATTTGAGGAAAAACCAATTTTCCTAGCTCTTTTCTTTCTTGATAAATCTCTTTATCGCTTCCTCTAGAAAAATAGATACGCTCAAAGGAACATGCCTTACGTTCTGTAGGGGTAAGAATCTCTTCAAAAGACACGGCGCCACTTTTTTTGATAATAATGGCGTGACCTGGGTCCAATTCCTTTACATCATCATACTTTACATTAAATACGGTCTGTATAGCAGGTCTTTCTGATGCGACAACAACAACTTCATCGTCTTTATAGTAGTAACTTGGCCGTATCCCTGCCGGGTCACGCAGCATAAATGCATCGCCATGACCGACCAATCCGCCCATTGCATAACCGCCATCCCAGTTTTTTGCTGCTTTGCGCAGTACCTTGGCCAATTTTAAACGTTCAGCAATTAATGGAGAAGCTTCTCTTTTATTATAGCCTTCTTTTTTTATTTGCTTGTATATTTTGGCAACGGCATCATCTAAAAAGTGACCTATTTTTTCCATAACGGTTACGGTATCCGCCATTTCTTTTGGGTGCTGACCCAATTCCACCAAATTCCCAAAGAGTTCATCAACATTGGTCATATTAAAATTACCGGCTACAATCAGATTACGGTGCATCCAATTGTTCTGCCTTAAAAACGGGTGCACGCTTTCAATACTATTTTTTCCAAAAGTGCCGTAGCGAACATGGCCCAATAAAAGCTCACCTATGTATGGGATTTCTTTTTTCTGACGGGCAACATCTGTCGCTAGCGAAGAATCTTCTGTAATTGCAGCATTTATTCTACCGTTAATCTGCTTGAAAATATCTTGAATAGGCTGTTGCTCTATAGACCTTACCCGGCTCATATAGCGCTCCCCTGGGTTCATATCTAGTTTAATGCTTGCAAAACCAGCTCCGTCTTGGCCTCGGTTGTGCTGCTTTTCCATCATCAGGTACATTTTATTTACGCCGTAAAAAGCCGTACCGTATTTTTCTTTGTAGTATTCGAGGGGTTTTAACAATCGAATTAAAGAAATTCCACATTCGTGTTTAATGGCATCACTCATGTTTCCATAAAATAAAAAAGCCCCGATTGTTCAGGGCGTGGGTTATTGTAATTCAATATTAAATTGTGTCAATGCTTTAAATTGATGCAATCTACTATCGACTTCTGTTTTATCTAAAGCCTGCATACGCTCGGTCCCAAACTTCTCTACACTAAAAGAAGCCAGATTTGAACCGTGTATTACGGCGTTTTTCATATTCTCAAACGAAATATTCTCCGTTGCTGCTAAATAACCGGCAAAACCACCGGCAAAAGTATCACCTGCCCCAGTAGGATCAAATACTTCTTCTAAGGGTAAAGCAGGTGCAAAAAAGATATGCTGGTCATGAAACAATAAGGCGCCGTGCTCTCCTTTTTTAATAACAACATATTTGGGGCCCATTGTATGTATTTTCTCTGCCGCCTTAACTAAGGAGTATTCTCCAGTTAATTGCCTAGCTTCCTCGTCATTTATGGTAATAACATCGATTTCTTTTATAACGGCCAACAGTTCATCCAGAGTATTGTCCATCCAAAAATTCATGGTGTCTAAAATGATAAGCTTTGGTCGCTTTTTCATTTGATTGATTACACTAAGCTGAACACTTGGGTGTAAGTTGCCCAACATAACCACAGCGGCATCTTTGTAATTTTCAGGAACTATAGGATTAAAGTCCGCTAAGGTGTTTAGCTCCGTAATCAGTGTATCACGGGTATTCATGTCATTATGATACTTACCACTCCAAAAGAAGGTTTTACCCCCTTTTACGACTTCTACGCCTGAAAGGTCTATGTTTCTTGAAGTAAGTAAGTCAAAGTATTTTTGAGGAAAATCGTCACCGACTACAGAAACGATAGCGGCATCGACATCAAATTTTGAGGCCGCAAGGCCGATAAAAGTCGCGGCACCACCTAGTATTTTATCTGTTTTCCCAAAAGGAGATTCAATGGCATCGAAGGCTAGGGAACCCACAATCAAAAGTTTGCCCATTCAATTTGAATTTTGCTGCAAATATATGGCGATTTTCTAGAACTATTTCCTTCCAAAATCAGCAGGTATTTCACCCCATGCTTTTGTTTCCCATTTAACGATAGGTGTATTGTAAGAATTTGTTTTCAACCACTTTTCCGCGCGGGCCACAAGTTCAAAAACCGTTTTATTTTTTGCGTTGGGTTTTAGCTTGGTCTTACAAGCTTTTTTTCTTACCCAACCCATAGCAATACGAGAATCGGTGTAGATAATACGGTCACTTTTTTGCTCTTTGAGAAAAGCGAGACCATGTACCAGAGCAAGAAACTCACCTATATTATTGGTACCTTCTTTAAAAGGGCCTTGCTTGAACAATTTTTTTTTGGTTTTGGTATCTACACCCTGATATTCCATTACACCAGGGTTTCCACTTGAAGCAGCGTCCACTGCAATAGAATGCATATTAGGTTCTCCAATTTTTAATAATTCTTCGGGTGTAAGCGAGGGCTTCCCTTTTTTTGTTCCTTTATATTCCAAGTAGTTTCCGTTAAAAGCTTTCTTAGCTTCGGCAAATGTGGAGAAAGATTTATACTCCGCCCCTTTTATTCCGGTTATCTGTGCTTTACAATCATCCCAAGATTCGAATATACCGGGGTGCTTTCCTTTCCAAACCACGTAAAACTTTTGTTTTTTAGCCATTTTTAAGCAGTATATTTTCTAAAACCTTCGGAAAATGCTCATATTCCAAGGCATGTACTTTTTCAGCTATCTGTTCTGGAGTATCATGAGGAGATATATTTGTTTTGGCTTGGTGAATAATGCCTCCTTCGTCATAATTCTCGTTTACATAATGAATGGTAATTCCGGTTTCGGTCTCACCATTTTCTTTTACTGCCTCATGAACTTTAGTACCGTACATTCCTTTTCCACCATATTTAGGTAGCAACGCCGGATGTATGTTTACAATCTTATTTGGGAAGGCCGTAACCAGTTCTTGGGGTATTTTCCATAGAAAACCGGCCAAAACGATTAAATCTGGGTTTTGTGCTATCAAAAAATCAAAAACAACAGAAGTATCTAAAAAAGCAGTTTTGTTAAAATAAAGCGCAGGTACCTTTAGTTTTTTACAACGCTCCAAAACATAGGCCGTGTTTTTATTGGTAAGTACGGCCGAAACAGCTACCTGTTCATGTTTGCCGAAATATGTTATGATATTTTCAACATTAGATCCTGATCCAGAGGCGAGTAGTATAATGCGTTTCATCTAGTTCATAACGGGTTAAGGTCAGCGCTTAAAACAAACGCTAAATTAAGTTTGTTGAACTTAAAATCTGTAATTTAAGGCACATTTTATCGACAAATGAGGTATTTAATCCAAAGTTTTATATTTTTGCCCAGATTAAATTTTTTAAAACCAATATAATTATGTCAGACATTGCATCAAGAGTAAAAGCTATCATCGTTGATAAATTAGGAGTTGATGAAAATGAGGTGGTACCTGAAGCAAGTTTTACCAACGATTTAGGTGCAGATTCATTGGACACTGTGGAGCTTATTATGGAATTCGAAAAAGAATTCGATATTCAGATTCCAGATGATCAAGCGGAGAACATTGCAACCGTTGGTCAAGCAATAAGCTATATAGAAGAAGCTAAGTAATTTTATGATATCTTACTAAAGATTGTAAATTATCCATGTGGTAATACCCACATGGATAATTTTTTTTAATTTAAGGCGAAATAGGTTAAAAAAAAGTTAGTTCTATGGAATTAAAGCGAGTTGTCGTTACCGGATTAGGGGCATTAACACCCATCGGAAACAATATACAAACCTATTGGGACGGATTAATAAGCGGAAAAAGCGGTTCGGCCCCTATAACGTATTACGATACGGAAAAGTTCAAAACAAAATTTGCCTGCGAACTTAAAGATTACGACCCATTAAACTTTTTTGATAGAAAGGAAGCTAGAAAGCTAGACCGTTTTGCGCAATATGCATTGGTTTCTTCAGATGAGGCTATTGCAGACTCTGGTCTAGATTTGGACAAGGTCGATAAGTTTAAGGTCGGTGTTGTATGGGGCGCAGGAATCGGCGGACTGGAAACCTTTCAAAATGAGGTGATGAATTTTGCCGCTGGTGATGGTACACCAAGATTCAACCCCTTCTTTATACCAAAAATGATTGCGGATATTGCCCCAGGTAATATTTCAATAAAACATGGCTTCATGGGGCCAAATTATACCACGGTTTCGGCATGTGCCTCATCTGCAAATGCGATGATAGATGCTTTAAACTATATACGTCTAGGGCATTGTAACGTAGTGGTAACAGGTGGTAGTGAAGCCGCTGTAACCATTGCCGGTATGGGTGGGTTTAATGCGATGCATGCTTTATCAACAAGAAATGAGAGCCCAGAAACGGCCTCAAGACCTTTTGATGCAACCAGAGATGGCTTTGTATTGGGAGAAGGAGCAGGTGCCTTGATTCTTGAAGAATATGAACATGCCAAAGCAAGAGGCGCAAAAATTTACGCCGAAGTTTTAGGCGGAGGCCTCTCAAGTGATGCCTACCATATGACCGCTCCACACCCAGAGGGTATAGGAGTAGTTAAAGTAATGGAAAACTGTTTGGAAAATGCAGGTTTAAAACCAGAGGATGTAGATGCAATTAATACCCATGGCACCTCCACACCTTTAGGTGATGTTGCCGAATTAAAAGCTATTTCGAAGGTTTTTGGTTCTCATGCACCGAGCATAAATATTAATTCTACAAAGTCTATGACCGGGCATCTATTAGGTGCTGCCGGAGCCATTGAGGCCATAGCCTCTATTTTGGCTATGAAACACAGTTTAGTGCCACCAACGATAAACCATACGACTGTCGATGAAAATATAGACCCCTCATTAAACTTAACGCTCAACAAAGCTCAAGAGAGAGAGGTCAATGTTGCTATGAGCAATACTTTTGGTTTTGGTGGACACAATGCTTGTGTTTTGTTCAAAAAACTGAGTTAATAATACGTATGAAATTTTATTCCAAAATATTTAATTCCCATCCGAATACGGATGGGGATTTTTTTTTGGGAATGAAAGCAATTTTAGGATTTGCACCTAAAAATATCGGATTTTACAAAAAAGCATTTCTCCATAGATCGGTAAATAAAAGAGATGACGATGGAAATCCGATGAATTATGAAAGGTTGGAGTTCTTAGGAGACGCCATGTTGGGAACCATAATTTCAAAACATCTCTATAATGAAGTGCCAGAGGGTGACGAAGGTTATTTAACCAAAATGCGTTCTAAAATTGTTAGTAGAAAACACCTGAACGAACTCGGCAAAGACCTAAATCTTTTAAAATTTGTCGAAAGCCGTATTCCAAAATCCCACTTTGGAGAAAATATTCATGGAAACGTTTTTGAAGCTCTAATCGGGGCCATCTATTTGGACAAGGGGTATACCTATTGCGAAAAGTTTATCCAAAGTAGGGTAATAGAACCTTATGTTGATATAGAGCAGTTGGAAGGTAAGGTCATAAGCTATAAAAGCTTGGTTATAGAATGGTGTCAAAAGCAGAAAAAAAATTTTAATTACGATGTGTACGAAGACACAGGTAATGATGCTTTAAAACATTTTGCGGTTAAGCTTAGCATTGGCGAAAAAATTATGGCCAAAGCTAGGGCAACATCTAAAAAGAAAGCAGAAGAAAAAGCTTCGAAAAGAGCCTATTTTGCCTTGCAAGATAAAATAGATAATCCTTAAAAAGGATAAAAAAGAGCAAACTCAAACGTTTTCGTTGGTTTTTCCACCTGTAAAGCTCCACTACAACTAGGCTGATTTATGTTTTAGTTCTATATTTACAATTCGCTTAATTTTAATGGTAACAACGCACAAGATATCGGCAGAACTGTATGACGATTCTTTTAAACTCATTGCTTTGCATTGTGGTTTAGAAAATTACGCAATGGCTTATCATTTAAATAAGTCTGCAAATCTAAAGTTGGTCAGATGCGAGAAAGACCTAGATGTGTCTTCCGCCACTTTTCCAATATATGAGTGGAAGGATGAGCTAAATGATCATTATTGGACTCTGGTATGCAATACCGTAACAGAAGAAAAAGAGAGTGAATCTTTAGGTCTTTTCTCTAATGAAAAAGCGATAAATACATTTCACCTTGTAGCTGAACGTAGAGAGGTTGATTACTTTTTAAAAGTGGAAGCAGAAAATAATGCTGTAATAACGGAAGCCGTAAAAAAAATAAATTCGATACCTAAAGTAGTCACTGCCTATAGCCTTGATATTACTTCTTTAAAGTCTAAAAGAAATTTAATTTTCTAAAAAATGCCAACTAAAAAGAAAACAAAAATAGTAGCAACCCTAGGGCCTGCTACGAGCAACAGAAAGGTTTTGAAAAGCATGATGGAAGCCGGTGCAGATGTTTTTCGCATCAATTTTTCCCATGCGAATTATGATGATGTCATCGAACGCATTAAGATGATTCGAGAACTGAATGAAGAAACCGGCAAGCACACCTCTATTTTAGCGGACTTACAGGGTCCAAAACTACGCGTAGGTGTAATGGGAGGAGAAGTTGTAGTTGCACCTGGAGACGAAATTTCTTTTGTTACCGGCAAGCCCTTTGAAGGTAATGCCGAGCGAGTGTATATGAACTATGAAAACTTTCCTAAAGATGTAAAGGCGGGGGAGCGGGTTTTGCTAGATGATGGTAAACTAATGTTCGAAGTGGTATCCACCAATGGAAAAGATGAGGTTAAAGCCAAAGTGATACAGGGAGGACCATTAAAATCTAAAAAGGGAGTAAACTTACCTAATACCAATATCTCTTTACCAGCACTGACGGAGAAAGACGTAAAAGATGCCATTTTTGCAATCTCTCAAGAGGTCGATTGGATAGCGCTGTCTTTTGTTCGTTTTAGTCAAGATTTGATTGATCTTCAAAATATTATCAAAGAGCATTCAGAACATAAAATTCCGATTATTGCCAAGATTGAAAAACCGGAGGCGGTCGAGAATATTGAGAAGATTGTTGCCTATTGTGATGGTTTAATGGTAGCCCGTGGAGATTTAGGGGTTGAGGTCCCTGCCCATGAAGTACCATTGATTCAGAAAAAATTGGTGTTGACCGCAAAAAGAGCGAGAATACCCGTAATCATAGCAACCCAGATGATGGAAACTATGATTACCAGTTTAACCCCTACCAGAGCCGAGGTGAACGATGTTGCCAACTCGGTCATGGATGGCGCTGATGCGGTTATGCTCTCAGGGGAAACTTCAGTAGGCAATTATCCAGTGCAAGTTATTGAGAAAATGACTAGTATTTTAAAGAGTGTTGAAGCATCTGATTTAATATCTGTACCACAGAGTCCTCCGCACATTAGAACAAAAAGGTATATTACAAAATCTATTTGTTATCACGCTTCATTAATGGCCAATGAAATTCAGGCAGAAGCTATTTCTACATTAACAAATAGCGGGTATACAGCTTTTCAGATATCAGCCTGGAGACCTAGTGCACATATTTTGGTTTTTACCTCTAATCGGAGAATTTTGACCCAGTTAAACTTACTTTGGGGTGTTAAAGCGTTTTTCTATGACAAGTTTGTGTCAACAGATGATACTATAGAAGATGTGAATAAGATTGCTATGGACCGTGGGTTTTTGGCTGCAGGTGATATGGTCGTTAGTCTTGCTGCAATGCCAATAAAGGCCAAAGGTATGGTTAATACCTTAAGGGTTACAGAAATAGAGTAGTTTAAGCCACTTCTCTTTCAAAGGCGATGAAGTTTACAACCTTGCCATTAACATCTTTAATGGGAGCTCCCTTTATCCAACAGTTATAGGTTGAACCGTCTTTTCTATAGTTAAGAATAGTAGCTTCAAAAGGTATTTTATTTTGAACGGCTTCTCCAATTTTCCGAGAAGTTTCTTTACAAGTAAGTGCACCCTGAAACAGTTTTGGCTTTTTGCCAACCAACTCTTTCGTTGTGTACCCATTCATTTTATGAATATTTTGAGAAGTATGCACAATATTCAAAGCCTCATCAGTAACTACGACAACATGGTTTTTGTCTAAAATTTCATTTTTAAATGAAATAGAAGTTTTCCATTTGTTCGCCTCGGCTAACTTTTTGAATTGCGTAATGTCGTTCAATCCTTCGCAGGTAGTTTTAAATTCCTCGGCAAACAAATCCCATGTAGTTAAAGGTAGCGCCGTAAAAGTCTGTTTTTGATAAAAATCATGCGCCGCTCTGTCGTAATGTTGTATCTCTTGCATGCCCAATACTATGAAAACTTGGAAACTTGTTAAAATTTAAAGCAATGATTAACGTTTCTGTTCAATTTTTGGCCTGTAAATAGGCATAAACCTGCTGTAAGAATCAACAGAAAAAATGGACTAAAGAGGTAATTCAAAGAGAAAATCAACTATGAAACTGGAGTTTAGGGAAAATAAATTGGATGCTATACTAGGTTTGACCGATGATATAAAAAACAATGAAAAGCGATTTTCTTCGACCGAAAATACTATTAAGTTACTTTGGAATAGAAATGAGGAAGCGGTTCAACTTCAAGTAGATGCTATAAGTTTTGAGCTATTGCCGAATCAGATTGTGACAACTACTTATTTACAGCATATTTCCTTTTCACAATCTGAACTACCTATTACCGCTTTTTTATTCAATAGAGAATTTTACTGTATATCTGATCATGACGCCGAAGTTTCTTGTAATGGCATCTTGTTCTTTGGAACTCAAGACCTACCCATCATCTCCATTCCTGAAGAACAACAAAAAAGATTTGATGCCCTGTATGAGATTTTTGTAGAAGAATTTTCAACACCAGATAAGATACAGGGCGATATGCTTCAGATGATGCTTAAAAGACTTATTATTATGAGTACTCGCCTTGCTAAAGAACAGCTTATTGTAAAAGAGCTCAATAATGATCAAATCGATGTTATTCGTAAGTTCAACTATTTAGTAGATATTCATTATAAGACTAAAAGAAAAGTTAGTGATTATGCAGAACTGCTTTTTAAATCGCCTAAAACACTTTCTAATCTCTTTTCCATCTATAACCATAAATCTCCACAACAGATTATTTTAGACCGATTGGCGCTAGAGGCTAAACGGCTTATACATTTTACCGACAAACAAAATCAAGAGATTGCATACGATTTGGGGTTTAATGACCCCGCACATTTTAGTCGTTTTTTTAAGAAAATGACACTTTTGACTCCCTCTCAATACCGCGAAAAGGCTGAAATAAGCTCTTAAGGGAAATTTGGGCAAGCAGTCGGGAAATACCTGCTAACACCTACCTCTTCATTTGCTACATCTTTGCTGTGTAATTAAAAATCAATAGCGATGAATATAGCACAGAAATCGATTTTCAATCTAATTGAAATATTTAGAAGCTCAAAAAGAGCTGCAATACAAATCGTTTCAAATGAAGCGCATTGTGAACAAAAACATCATCACGATTTTTATTGTGATGCCGAAAAACCATTTGTAGAACAATTTAAATAAATAGTATTATGAGCACATTTAATGTACCTAAAAGAGAAGAAGTAACACGAAATAATCAAGACATTTTTGACAACCTAGAAAAAGCGGTTGGGTTTGTACCCAACTTATTTGCTACCTATGCGCATTCTGAAAATGCCTTAGCGAACTACCTTAACCTTTCAAACGCGAAAACATCATTAAAAACAAAAGAAAAGGAGGTGGTCAATTTAGCTGTAAGTGAAGTAAATAACTGTGTTTATTGTCTTTCTGCACATACAGCGATTAGTAAAATGAACGGATTTACCGATGAGCAAATACTAGAACTAAGAGCGGGTCATGCATCATTTGATGTTAAATTGGACGCCTTGGCAAAGTTGGCTAAAAACATTACTGAAAATAGAGGAGCCACTGATACGGCCGTATTGGAAAACTTCTTTGAAGCTGGTTGGACCAAAGAAAATCTTATAGACACTATAGTATTGGTCGGTGATAAAACCATATCTAACTACATCAACAATACAACTGAAGTACCAGTTGATTTTCCCGTAGCACAACCCCTGGAAACCGTAATAGCATAATTTGACCCGTCCTGAATAAAGGCTACATAATTCTTACAATTATGTACAAAAATGACAAAGTAATCAGACGGTATTCCGAATCTTTCAAACTCAAAATTCTGGACGAACTTACAACCGGAAAACTAAA